>DHWC01000138.1:0-5124 GCA_002412985.1 Methylocystaceae bacterium UBA5192
AAATTATTTTTTGATTTTATCAGAAATAGAGGGCTGGGGAAGTAACTGTATGGATATTCAAGGTCTCAAGGCTGCTCTCAGTCATCTTGATATTGAGGATCATCCTGCTGTCTTAAGGAAGAAGAGCCGAGATTTTTATTGGTTTTCTCCAATCTTAAAGCATGAGCTCGACCAGGTCATAGGCGATTTAATTGTCAGCCCAAAAAACGAAGCCGAGCTAATTGAGACTATTTCTGTCGCCTTTCAGATGGATGTGTCGATAACTCCGCGAGGCGCGGGAACGGGAAATTATGGCCAGGCCATGCCTCTCTCAGGCGGATTGGTCCTTAACCTTTTGGGTCTCAATGAAATCAGCGAGCCTCAGCTGGGGAGCGTTGTTACGGGGGCGGGCGCGACTTTTGTCGAAATTGACGCCCTAACGCGATCCCGCTCAGCTCAGGAATTAAGGATGTTTCCTTCTACCTATCGCACAGCTTCAATCGGTGGGTTTGTTGCGGGGGGATCTGGCGGCATAGGTTCTATACGCTGGGGAGGATTGAGGGATCTTGGAAATATTACGCAGGCGCGAATTGTAACGGTAGAGGCAACGCCACGAATTCTAACACTTGAAGGCGATGATGTATTAAAAATAGCGCACGCCTACGGAACAAATGGCGTTATAACTCAGGTCAAAATGCCGCTTGCGCCAGCCTATACATGGGTTGAGATGATTGTGGCTTACGATCAATTTGATCAAGCCTGCGCCTTTGCCAATGACTTAGGCAATCAGGATGGGATATTGCTCAAGGAGCTGGCTGTTATGGCTGCTCCCATTGCTCATAGCTATTTTGCCCATCATGCAAAATACGTCCGCCATGACCACGCTACTGTTTTTCTCATGGTTGCAGAGCAGAGTTTAGCTGCCCTTGAAAGTTTTATATCGCGCCGCCTAGGAGAGGTGAGATTCCGATCGGATAGCGTGAGTTTGGATGCGGCGCATGGGTTACCGCCGCTTTTTGAGTGCACTTGGAACCATACAACGCTGTTTGCGCATCATATAAATCCTAGGCTGACTTACCTTCAAATTCTCTATCCCTTTCCGAAACATCTAGAGACCATCCTGAGGATAAAAAATCTGTTAGGAAATGAAATAAGCGATCATATAGAATTTGTTCGTTTTGATGGCCATATTGGCTGTATGGGAATTCCACTTGTTGTATTTACGACAGAAGAACGCATGCAGGAGCTTATTAAAATTTACGAAGATAATGACTGTATCGTCTTTAATCCACATCGCTACACGCTTGAAGAAGGCGGTATGAAGCGCTCGGATCCAGAGCAGTTGGCCTTTAAACGTGAAAATGATCCAAAAGGCCTATTAAATCCTGGTAAAATGGTTGCTTGGGATAATCCGGATTTTAACTTTAACGCTGAGCGAAAATATCTTTTCCCAGGTATAAAGCGCTGATTATTTTATTCTCATTCTAATTTTTTTAACCTAACATTGCGTAATAGGTAAAATTATTTATCATACAGATGTGCTAAATAAGAGATATATTGGGAGTTTTTCTATGTGTCGCGCTTGTTTTAGTCCGCTCATTTTACGAGATGAATTTTTTCCTACCAAAAATACGTTAGCTTTTGGAAGCGAAAGTCTACAACCCTCGCGTCGAAACTTTATGGCGGCCTCAGTGGCGACTGCAGTTGTTACAGGAGGGCGTATAGGAACGGCGACAGCAGCTGGTTTGGGCGCAGAGGTTATTTTTATGGGTGGAAAAATTATTCCGTTAGCTGGCGCAGCGACTGTACAGGCTGTTGCGATTGGGCAAGGAAAAATTTTAGCCCTGGGGTCTCAAGCCGCTGTAGCGAGCTTTAAAACTAAAGATACTCAGATTGTTAATCTTGATGGGCGCGTGCTTATGCCGGGTTTTGTCGATCCGCATAATCACACAGTCTTGGCGGCGCTCATTTTTCAATTGCTCGAGGATGTTGGTTATTTAAAATTTCCTACTCGAGGAAAATTACTTGCACAGATGCGCGCCATAGCGACTAGAACGCCTCCCGGGCAGTGGATTAGCTGTTCTAATTTCGACAATCTCCTCCAGGGCGGCGATCTTTCACGCGAGGAACTCGATGGGATTTCGACCTCTCATCCCATTTTTGTCTGGTATACCAATGGTCACGACGCCTGTGTGAATAGCCTGGCTTTGAAAATTGCAAATATCCCCGAGTCGATTGGCTTGCTCCCGGGAGGAGGGCATTTTGGACGTAATGAAAAGGGTGAACTGAACGGGCTGATTTACGAGGAAGGCGCGATCTTAAAATTTGCTGGTTTTGTGCTTCCAAAAATTACGCCGCAGCTTGCGACAAAAGCTGTGAGTGATTACTTGCGCTCAGTTGCAGCTACTGGAAACACAACTGTTCATGAGCCGGGAACTCTGAAATCTGAGTGGATTGAGCCATTTGCAAAGGTCTCTTCACGCTTTGCTTGTCGTACAAGCGCTAGTTTAATGTTTGAGGATATGAAAGGATTTGAACTCTATCGACATCTGGGCCTTGGACCAAGAGGCGCGCAGCTTCCGAATTCGCTCTTTTCACTTTATGGGGTCAAAATCGTTGGCGATGGTTCAAACCAAACTAAAACTGGTGCGCAAACTCAGCCTTATCTTGATAGTTTAGATAAGGGAAAACCAAACTTTGACGCCGCGCAATTGAAGGAGATGGTGACACAAGTGAAGGATGCAGGCTTACCTGTGCTCATCCATGCTAATGGTGACCATACAATTGATATTGCATTGGATGCGATTGAGTCTGCTTATAATGCTTCGCTCGCCAATGGCGTAAACCGAATTGAACATTGCACGATGGCTCGGCTTGATCAGATTCAGAGAATGAAGAAGCTCAATGTCCAGCCCAGTTTCTTGATGAACCATATTAGATATTACGGAGCCGCCTATCGTGATGAGATATTTGGGCAAGCGCGCGCCGCCTTTGCGGATCCTGCTGGCGCCTGCGTCAAAGAAGGTCTGAACTTCACGCTTCATACAGATTCTCCCTGTTCGCCGCCTGGAAGTTTATCTCTTGTGAGCACAGCTCTGACGCGTCGCTGTGTAATCGATCACTCGTCTCTGGGTCCAGATCAGGCAATCACGCTCGACCAGGCCTTACGTGCTGTTACGATCGATGCTGCAAAGCAGATCGGACTTGGCGATCGAATAGGTTCGCTTGAGCCAGGCAAAGAGGCTGATCTCGTTATATTGGAAAGCGATCCCTATAAGATGGCTCCGGCTAAGCTTGATACTATTAAGATTAGTGAGACTTGGGTCGCTGGAGAGCAAAAATATAGCAGCTAGGCTTCTTTAAGGATTAGGATAACAGGGTAAAGAAATGCGTTTCGCTTCTTTTTTTGCTAAATTCTTTTATTTATTCTTTTTTGCCATGTGTATTTTCGTTTCGCCTTCTCTTGCAGCGGATAAAAGCGAAGAAATAATAGAAACATATTTTTCATTGCCGATTTTACAAAATTGGACTGGCGACTTTGATCAAATTCTTAAAAGACGAACGTTGCGAGTCTTGGTGCCTTTTAGCAAAACATTCTTTTTTATAGACAAGGGGAATGAGTATGGAATTTCTGCCGAATTAGGTAGAGAGCTTGAAAAATGGATTAATAAAAAACATGAATTTGGTCTTCTTTCTTTCCACGTCATCTTTATACCTAAACCTCAAGATCAGCTCATTCCCGCTCTTCTTGCTGGAGAAGGCGATCTGATCGACTTTTGTTTAACTTCTACCGCAGAACGAAGAGAGAAAGTTGATTTTACAACCCCATGGATCAAAGATGGTAAGGCTATTTTAGTAGCGGGCTTAAATGCGCCGCAGATTGCTAAGCTTGAAGATTTATCTGGAAAAGAAATTTTTGTTAGAAAATCTAGTAGCTATCGTTCAGATCTTGATAGAATTAATCAAGAGTTTTCATATAAAAATATTAATCCAATCAAAATTACATTTGTGGATGAGAATATTGAAGATGAGGATATTCTAGAAGCTGTTAATGTTGGCATGCTTTCTTATGCAGTTGTACACCGCAGAATTGCTGAAACATGGTCGAGGCTTTTTACAGCGATACGCGTTCGCAACGATATCGTATTTAACGCTAATGAGCAGGTTGCCTGGGCTATTCGTAAAAATTCACCGCTTCTTATGAAGGAGATTAATGAATTCATCGAAGCGCATGGGATTGGCACGAGTTATGGAAATGAAATTTTAAGGCGTTATTTTTCAGAGTCAAAAACAATCAAAAATTCTCTGTCAGAAGGAGAAATTGAAAAATTTTCACAGATGGTGGATATTTTTAAAAAATACGGAAATAAGTATAGTTTCGATTATTTAATGGTTGCTGCTCAGGGGTATCAGGAATCTCAGCTCAATCAAAATAAGAAAAGTCCGCGCGGTGCGGTTGGCGTCATGCAATTGCTTCCAGCAACTGCTGCAGCTAGGCCTATTGAGGTAACGGGCGTTGATAAGGATCCTGATGCGAATATAAAAGCTGGCACACTCTACTTACGCTATCTTAGAGATTCTTACGTAAATGATCCTGCAGTTAATGATATCAATCAAATGCTCATGACTTTAGCAGCATATAATGCTGGTCCAGGAAACTTGAAGGCGTTTAGACAAATTGCCAGAGACCAAGGACTTAATCCAAACATTTGGTTTAACAATGTGGAATATGGCGCTGCTCGAAAAGTTGGGCGCGAGACTGTTCAATATGTCAGCAATATTTATAAATATTATCTTGCCTATAAATTGATCACTGAACGCGAGGCAGAACAAAAGGCGGCGCGAGAGTCTGGGATTAGTAAAAAATAACTTATGTTTCTGCAAAATTTGATACTATTTTTCTCAAGAATACATTCGATGAACGACGTTATTGTTTCCTCATAACGAGGCCTTGCTCTGTTTCTTATTAACTCCAAGAGCTTTGTCATTGCAGATTTGGGGGGGGCTACTGATATCGCCCTGGGTGAGAGCATCGTGTCGACGCGGACTGAAAGCCAATATTGGGGTGTGTATGTTTACAGCGCGCCAGCATATGTGCGCGTTAAAAAAGTTTGAAACAAAAATATTGCCGTAAGTCATTGAAAA
>DHWC01000138.1:5446-8483 GCA_002412985.1 Methylocystaceae bacterium UBA5192
TGGCGGAAGAGGTGAGATTCGAACTCACGGTAGGCTTGCACCTACGGCGGTTTTCAAGACCGCTGCCTTAAACCACTCGGCCACCCTTCCGTTGGTCACCTGATATAACAACTTCGGCTCCAGGGCGAGAGAGAATTTTATGTGTCATGGAGGCTTAGCGGCCAAAATGAGAGATTTTCGTTGAATAGATGCCTGTGAGAGATTTGGGCTCTTTCCTTGACGTAGCGCGTGGTAATGAAGAGATCGAGTGTCCATAATGCCGCTGTTGACAATTCGGCATGTCTTGGCCGTTCCAATCGCTCTTCTTAATGCTTTAACCTGTCGAGGCATGCATTTTATGGGAACTGCAGTTCCGGTTGTCGTCAAAATCGAAGAATTGCGAAATTTTATTCGCGCGCGACGTCAAGAGGGAAAGTCAGTCGGGCTAACTCCGACCATGGGCGCTTTGCATGCAGGCCATCTCTCATTGGTTGAAATTCTACGTCAGCATGTTGACTGCGTGATTGTAACGATTTTCGTGAATCCAACGCAATTTAGCGTAAATGAAGATTTTGGCCGCTATCCGCGTCAACTTACACAGGATCTTGAAAAACTTCTTGCGGTTAAAGCGGATCTCGTGTTTGCGCCCTCTGTTGAGGAGATGTACCCATCAGATTTTTCAACTCGCGTCATTATCACCGGACCAGCTCAAGTTAACTTGGAAGATCGTTTTCGTCCGACTCATTTTGAGGGGGTTGCAACAGTTGTCGCCAAGCTTCTCAATCAAGCACAAGCTGATGTCGCTATATTTGGCGAGAAAGATTATCAGCAGCTGCAGGTTATTCGTCGCCTGGCACGCGATCTTGATCTATCGACACGCATCCTTGCTGGACCTACGCTAAGAGATGCCGATGGCCTCGCCTTATCGTCGCGAAACGTCTACCTTTCCAATGATGAGCGCGCGAAGGCTCCGCAACTTTATCTCGCGCTGCGCCTTGCAGCTAGCCAGATTCTTAAAGGCGTGGAGATATGTGAGGCATTGAAACAATCTCGCGAGATAATTGTGAAGGCGGGGATGCAGATCGATTATCTTGAGGCGCGTCATGCTGAGAGTTTGACGCCGCTGAAGAGCCTGGTTGAAGGACCAGCTCGATTGTTGGTAGCTGCGCATCTTGGCAAAACAAGACTGATTGACAATATTGCCGTGTCGTGAGGCTGTCGTGTTTATCTAATATCATTATGCGCTCACTAGCTCCAAAGAGCTAACTTTGAATTTTGCCTTCCCCGAGAGCTAGTCAGCAATCTTTGGAATAATCTTTTGTTAAGCCAAAGTATATTTCAAAATTTTTTCGTAACATTTCATCGACTACTTTCATATCCACATTTAGCCCAAGATCTTGCATGCTGGTGACGCCAAGATGCTGCGCGCCGATACCACAAGGTACGATGCCGCTGTAATGGGTGAGATCTGGGCAAATATTCAAAGCCACGCCATGGAAACTAACCCATTTCCGAATTTGTATTCCGATAGCCGCAATTTTATCTTCTGCGATTTCTCCATTGAGTCCTCGCGGTTTTTGTGGTCGCGGCACCCATACGCCTACACGTGCGTCATGTCTGATAGCTTCAATGCCAAATTCAGCCAGCGTGGCAATCAGCCAGTTTTCGATCGCGGCGATAAAGGCCCGCACATCGCGGTGGCGGCGAGAGAGGTCGAGCATTAGATAAATAACGCGTTGACCAGGGCCGTGGTAGGTGAACATGCCGCCACGGCGACTGGCGTGGATCGGAAATCGCGCTTCAATGAGATCGCCATTTTTTGCAGAGGCTCCAGCAGCGTAAAGCGAGGAGTGTTCGAGAAGCCAGGCTTCTTCGTTCTCTTGATGATGGATGATTTGGCTGACGCGCAGCTCCATTTCCTCAAGCGCTTTTTGATAATCTATCAATCCCTCGCTGATACGCCATGCAACTGCTTGGGGGTCGTTAGTGGCAAGCAAAAATTGACTGCTCTTTTTTTGAAGCTTTTCTGGCATGAAGTGCGCGCGGGGCTGAGTTTATAGAGCCTCTAACTAACACTTTTTACCCTTTTTTTCTCAAAGACATGGGCTTTTAGGCGCGGCTTGTCATTGCGGCGCCAATTTGTTAGAGCCTGCGCCCAAGCGCTTGGGAGGTTAACCAAGAGCTTTTGCGGCCGTGGCGGAATTGGTAGACGCGCTAGCTTGAGGTGCTAGTTGGGTAACACCAGTGATGGTTCGAGTCCATTCGGCCGCACCACTTCATGAGATTGACCCTGGAATATTTGCCGGGGTCAATCTCTGATCTCCTGATCATTCAGATAACAATTTAGTTGCGTAGATTAACTTCTTGCGCGGCTATATTTTCAATGTGTTTCTTTTTGTTTTGAGCCAGAGTTATGCGCGCCAAGCGTTTTTTCGATAATTGGCTCTGTGGTTGAGGACCAATTTGCATCTGCTTGTGTTAGGGGCGTCTCGCTTGGGCCTGATACGATATGCACAATGTGATAGCCGCGCAATTTTAACTCGTGCAAAAACTCCGGAAGCATCTGCGCGGTTTGTAATTTTGAATCATGAAAAAGAATGATGCCTTTGCCAATCTTTTCTAGTCGCGACAGTGTCAGTTCGAGTTCTTCTTTTGGGGTCATTTGTTTCCAATCTGAGGCCCAGACATCTGAACCAAAAATTGTGTAGCCGCGCGAAATCATCCAGTCCTTTAAAACGGCCGTGTCGGCAAAGCCTGGAAATCGGAAAAATGGCGTCGTAGGCCCCCCAGCCGCCTGATCCACTGCAGCGATGCCTTTATCTATATCCGCCTTGGCGCTTGCCTCATCCATCAGTCGGAGCGTGCGGGTTGGGTGGCTGTAGGAGTGGTGGGCGATACTATGACCATCTTTGACTGCGCGTTTAACAAGCGCAGGCATTTCCGAGGCATTGCGTCCAATCATAAAAAAAGTTGCCCGTACGCATTCCTTGGCAAGGGCGTTCAAGACGTCAGTTGTTGGGGCGGCTGGACCGTCGTCGAAGGTAAGGACAACCTCATG
>DHWC01000040.1:0-5248 GCA_002412985.1 Methylocystaceae bacterium UBA5192
GCGTCAAAATCATCAAGCCAGGCCTGGGCATGCGCGTCGCTTGGCGCGCGCCAATCGCCTCGCGGCGATAAAGAGCCGCCTGAGCTGACTTTGGGACCATTTGGCGCTGCCGTACGCTTGAATTGGCTCGTTTCAAAAAAACGTTTGAGGAAAATCTCAAGCCAGCGCTTAATCTCTTCCAATGAATATTGATGACGCTCGCTTTCTTTAAGCGCGCTCGGCCAATAGCCCGATTGAGCGTCGCGCCATGCGCGCCAAGCCAGAAATGCGATTTTCGATGGCGAAAACCCATATCTAGTCACATAAAATAAATTGAAGTCCTGTAATTCATAGGGACCAACGACATCTTGCGTTCTTTGCAGATCTTTGCCGGGTATGAGCTCTGGAGAGATTTCCGTATCTAAGATGTCATTGAGAAGTTGCGTTGCTGTTTCGCCGTAATGACCTTGGCCGGCGCACCAACGGATCAGATGCTGGATGAGCGTTTTGGATACGGAAGCATTCACATTGTAATGCGACATCTGATCGCCCACGCCATATGTGCACCATCCTAACGCCAATTCTGATAAATCGCCTGTGCCAAGAACAAGCGCATTATTTAAATTCGCTAGGCGGAACAAGAGCGCGCTTCGCGCGCCAGCTTGGACATTCTCATAAGTTGCATCATAGCGATCTTCGCCATGAGCAGCTGGATGCTGAATATCTCTTAACATCTGCAATGCGGCGCTAGAGAGATCGATCTCATGGCCTGTTACGCCAAGCGCCCGCATCAATCCCCAAGCATTGGCTTTCGTTTTACTTGTCGTTGCAAAAGCTGGCAATGTATAGCCGAGTATATTATCACGCGGCAATCCCAAGCGTTCCATTGCCGCAATGGCGACCAAGAGCGCATGGGTTGAGTCCAAACCTCCCGAAACCCCAATAACGACTTTGGAAATATTTGTTGCGCGCAGACGCTGCTCAAGACCATGCGCTTGAATATTAAAGGCCTCATAACATAATTCGCTTAATCGCGTCTCATCTGACGGCACAAAAGGAAAGCGCTCTACGCGCCGTAAGAAACCAAGATCCCGATCACGGGTCAAATTAAGCCTAAATTTAACGCGCCGAAAATTCACATTAGAGCGTTCTCTATCTGCGCAATCCCCAAAAGAACTCTGACGCATTCGCTCCGCTGCAAGCAGGCCAAGATCAAGATCCGCTAAAACGAGTTCAGGCTGCGTTGAAAATCGCGGCGCTTTAGCTAATAAAACGCCATTCTCATGGATCATGGCTTCCCCGTCCCAAGCAAGATCCGTTGTAGACTCCCCCTGCCCCGATGCAGAGTAGAGATAGGCAGAGAGACAACTTGCAGAGTGCGTTGCGCAAAGCCTCTGCCTGAAATCAGATTTTCCAACAATTGCGTTAGAAGCCGATAAATTTAATAAGACAGTGGCTCCTGCTAACGCCGCGCGCGATGAGGGAGGAATAGGCACCCAAACATCTTCACAAATTTCCATATGCAAAACGAGATTAGGGAAATCCACCGCTTCAAGAAGGAGATCCCATCCAAAGGGAGCCTCTCTCCCTGCAATATTAATCTGCGCGTCAACAATTGACGCCCCTGAAGAAAAATGTCTCTTCTCATAAAATTCGCGATAATTCGGTAGAAAAATTTTTGGCGTGACAGCAAGAATTTCTCCGCGAAAAATCGCAACTGCACAATTATAAAGCCGTCCACGATAACGAAGGGGCGCACCAACAACAATGATCGGCTTTAAATGCGCCGATGCTTTAATAATTTCTTCCAATCCGCGCTCTACAGCAAGCAGCAAAACGTCCTGCTGCAGCAGATCATCAATGGCGTAAGCGGATAGACCCAGCTCTGGGAAAAGAACAACCGATGCAGCTTGCTGGTCTGCTTGTTGAGACATCTCGATTATTTTAGCCGCATTAAAAGCGGGTTCAGCCACTTTTAATTGCGGCGTCGCGACAGCAGCGCGAATGAAACCATGATTGTGCAGGCAAAAGAAGGGATGGGTCATAGGCGCAAAGAGTATAGGCCGGCTTTGCAAAAACTGCGACTACAGAAAAATAAAAAAAGGCGGGGTCGCCCCCGCCTCTTAACTTTCTATCCGCCTTGGTTAATGCGCTAGGATCGCAAGAAGCAGCAAAGCGACAATATTCGTAATTTTAATGGCGGGATTAACTGCAGGTCCTGCGGTGTCCTTATAGGGATCGCCAACTGTATCGCCTGTTACGGACGCCTTGTGGGCTTCAGAGCCCTTAAGATGCCGAACGCCATCTTGATCAACGAAACCGTCTTCAAAAGACTTCTTAGCGTTATCCCAAGCGCCGCCACCAGAGGTCATTGATATGGCCACAAACAAGCCATTGACGATAACGCCCAATAAGAGCGCGCCAAGCGCAGCAAAAGCGTTCGCCTTACCGCCAAGGATCCAAGCGACGATAAACGCGACGATTGGGGCAAGCACAGGAAGCAAAGAAGGGACGATCATCTCTTTAATCGCCGCCTGCGTCAGCATATCGACAGCGCGCCCATAATCGGGACGTTCTGCGCCAGTCATAATGCCTGGCTTTTCTTTAAATTGCCGCCGCACTTCAACGACAACCGATCCTGCAGCGCGCCCTACCGCCGTCATGGCGATACCCCCAAATAGATAAGGGATTAAGCCGCCAAAAATCAGACCTGCGACGACATAGGGATTGGAAAGATCAAAATCGACTTTATCAATCCCTTTGAAGAAGGGCACGCCCGTCTCAATGAAATGTTTCAGGTCATTTGTATAAGCGGCGAAAAGCACTAAGGCGCCAAGACCTGCTGAGCCAATGGCATAACCTTTAGTGACCGCTTTCGTTGTATTGCCAACAGCGTCTAACGCATCGGTTGATTGCCGAACTTCTTTTGGCAATCCAGCCATCTCCGCAATGCCGCCCGCATTATCTGTAACTGGACCAAAGGCGTCCAAGGCGACGATCATTCCGGCCAGACCTAGCATGGTCGTTACCGCAATCGCTGTGCCGTATAGGCCGCCTAGTTCATAGGTCAGGATAATGCCCAGAACAATTACCAAAGCGGGAGCCGCCGTTGCTTCAAGCGACACGGCCAGACCCTGAATAACATTTGTGCCGTGGCCGGTTACTGAAGCTTGCGCAATGGATACAACAGGGCGTTTACCCGTCGCTGTGTAATATTCCGTTATATAAACAATTGCGCCTGTTACGATCAGACCAAGGACGCCGGAGAAAAACAATCCATATCCATGAATCACAACGCCATTAGCCTTACCAATTTCGCCCCAACCAACGGTGACAGTTGTTGCGATAAAGAGTCCGCCAATAGACAATACGCCCGCCGCGATCAGACCTTTGTAGAGCGCATCCATGATGGAGTCTTTTTTCAACCCGATCTTTTCAAAATAAGGTGCAGCTAATTTTCCCCACGGCGTGTCATCATCGCCTAGCTTTACGAAATATGTCCCGGCGATGGAGGTCAAAATAGACAATCCGCCAATAGCCAGCGGATAAACCACAGCCGCTGACAAGCCAGACTGACCCGCAAAGAAGATTGAGGCTAACACCATCGTCGCGACAACGGTTACTGCATAAGTCTCGAAAAGATCCGCCGCCATGCCAGCGCAATCGCCAACATTATCGCCGACATTATCTGCAATGGTTGCGGGATTGCGCGGATCATCTTCCGGTATGCCAGCTTCAACCTTACCGACAAGATCCGCGCCGACGTCAGCGCCTTTAGTAAAAATACCACCGCCCAAACGCGCAAAGATCGAGATCAAGGACGCGCCAAAGCCAAGGCCAACAAGTGCGTCAACAACGATCCGATCTGAAGGGGAGTAGCCAAAGATCCAGGTCAGGATAGCGTAGTAGACCGCGACGCCGAGTAAGGCGAGACCGGCGACGAGCAAGCCAGTAATGGCGCCCGCTTTGAACGCAATGTCCAAGCCCGCTGCGATTGAATGGGTCGCCGCCTGAGCCGTGCGCACATTCGCCCGCACAGAGACATTCATGCCGATATAGCCTGCCGCGCCAGACAAAGCCGCGCCGATCAGAAAGCCGAAGGCAACCGCCCAGCCCAGAAGAACAACCAGCATGACAAAAATCACGCCGCCGACCATGCCAATGGTTTTATATTGGCGGTTAAGATAGGCCTGCGCCCCTTCGGCAACAGCCCCTGAAATTTCTTGCATGCGGGCCGACCCTGCGTCTGCCGCCAGCAATTCTTGCGCAGTCTTCACGCCGTAAACGACGGACATCAGTCCGAAGACGATGGTGAGAAACAAAACCATAATGAATTCGCCTTTTATTCCCAGGCCGATTGACGGCCAAAACTTGCGCGACTGCCCGTCGCCTAGAGGAAAAACAATAACCTAAAAGCCAAGAATCACCTCGGCTCGGCTAAATCCTCCCGGGCGCTTTCTGCCAGAAACAGGGGCCTGCGGCAATGGCGCAGAGCGTTATGTTGTCAAAAATGGCGATAGGAGTTTTTCTTGAAAAACACGCTTTTGCCTTCCCCATCGCGAAGCCGGGGCGGACCCGATCCAGCCGTAACCGAGCCGATGCGCCAGATACCCTTGGGTGGAGAAAAATCAGCTCCCGCCGTGAACAGGATTTCGTAATCATCCCCGCCAGTTAGCGCGAGTTCTAAGAGCTCTGGCTTGATCGCAATTGCTTGTAATGCCGCCAAGGAGAGAGGGATATCGCCGATTATGACCTCGGCGCTTACGCCAGAGACGCGCATCAATTTAGCTAAATCCCCGGCTAACCCGTCAGAAATATCCATCGACGCAGTCGCGGCGCTGGCGAGAACTGGGATCAGATCAAGACGAGGTCGGGGCAACAAATAACGCTCCAGCAGGCCATCACGGGCCTCGAGCGCCAGAGTTTCAAGACACTCAGGGTTTTCACGAAGCCAAAGACCTAACGCCGCCTCGCCAATTGGTCCCGAGACATAAACGCCATCTCCCACACGCGCCCCGCGACGCGCAACAAAAGTCTCGACAGTTCCGATCGCGGTTATTGAAATGGTGACAGGGCCTGAGGTTGAAGTTGTGTCGCCGCCAAGTAAGGGAGTCGCGAAATCCTGCGCATCTTCTCCTAATCCGCGCGCAAAAGACTCAAGCCAGGCATTGCTCCAATCCATCGGCAGGGCGAGCGAGAGAAGAAATCCCTGCGGCACAGCGCCTTTCGCCGCAAGATCGGAGAGATTAACGCGCAACGCTTTCTTGGC
>DHWC01000040.1:5632-13651 GCA_002412985.1 Methylocystaceae bacterium UBA5192
ACCAAAGGCTTGTCGCGAACAGCCATCAAGGCGGCGTCATCTGCTAAACCCAAAGCCTCTGACCCGGCTATTGGCGAAAATAGCTTTGATATTAATTCATCTTCACTGTAGCGCTTCATTATCATTGCAGTCGACTTTTAAAAAAGAGCTATTTTATTTCTTGCTCTCGCTCCTCTCGCGCAATTTTATCTAAAACCGCATTGACCATGCCTGATTCAGTCGGACCAAAAAAAGCCCCGGCGACATCAACATATTCTTTTATGACAACCCGCGACGGAACATCTCTTCGGGCGCGCATTTCATAAGCGCCGGCTCTTAATGTGGCGCGCATGACCGCTTCAACGCGCGCCAAAGGCCATCCAGTCGATAAGGCTTGGTCAATTTGTCGATCAATCGCCAACTGATCGGTTAAGACGCCTTGAAGAATATCCCGGAAAAAACTGACCTCTGCCGGCTTATATTGCACACCTTCAATTTCTCGTCCCATCCAGTGCGATTCAAATTCAGCAAAAATTTCATTAATCCCTTTACCAGAAACCTCCATTTGATAAAGCGCTTGCACAACAGCAAGACGCGCGGCTGAGCGATGATCGAGAGTCATGACAAACTCCGCTTCAACGCGGTTAAGACTAAAGCGGCGCGCGCTGCTTCTCCGCCCTTATCGCCGCGCTGAGGATCGGCGCGCACGTAGGCCTGATCTTCATTTTCTACTGTTAAAACGCCATTGCCAAGCGGCATGCTTTGCGAAACGGAAAGATCCATTAATGCACGCGCGCTTTCGTTCGAGACAACTTCAAAATGGTAGGTGTCGCCTCTAATGACGCAGCCGAGTGCAATGACTCCATCAAAGGAACGAGCTGATTTATTAGCAGCCTCCAACGCGATCTTAGCGGCGATCGGAATCTCAAGCGCTCCAGGAACCATGATGAGCTCAGCCTCAGCTTGCGCACGTTCCAATACTGTCAGCGCGCCTGCGCAGAGCATTTCTACGATTTCCCGATTAAACTGCGCTGCGATGACGAGCATACGCGCTCCTGGGACAACCAGGTTCTCCGATGCATCTTCTGCAAAGCCCGCCATGTATCACTACCTCTCAACCATGATGAAATGAGGATATTTTCTCCAAGGCCTAAGCCTATCTCTGGACTGAAGAATTAATCTTCAAAGATTTATGTTGGCGTATCCTCCAACGATTTCACAAAGAATCCTGCGTCTTATTAAAGTCGCTTAAGCGCCCGGCGTAACGCGCCATTAAATCAACCTCAAGATTAAGAAGATCGCCCTCGCGGCGAGCGTTCAATGTTGTAACCCTTAGAGTATGAGGAATGACTAAAACTGAAAATCTTTTTCCTTCGACAGCATTCACCGTCAATGAAACGCCGTCTAAGGTAACCGATCCCTTTTTCGCAATATATCCAGCAAGCTCATTTGTCGGCGCCTCAATCCAAAAACAGGTCATTTGATCGTCTATCGCTGATGCTTTAGACTGATTTTCCCTTTGACTAAGATCCTCCCGCGAGATGATCAGGGCTAGCCCATCCACATGACCGGCAACAAGATGCCCTCCTAATTCATCTCCGATTTTAAGCGCGCGTTCTAGATTAATTTTCGATCCAACGCGCCAGTTTCCGATGCTTGTAAGACGTAACGTCTCACTAGCCGCATCCACATCAAAGATCGCGCCTGTTCCATTAGGCTTTACGTCAACAACCGTAAGGCAAACTCCTGAGCATGCGATTGACGCTCCAAGCATAATTTCTTTTGCGTCATAGCCGCAGGCAATCTGCAGACGCATCAATCCACCACGCGGCAGAACAGTCACGACCTCACCCATATCTGTCACGATACCGGTGAACATCAACCAACCCTCACATATCGCATCATCTGATCCGCGCCCAAGTAACGTTTTTCCATCAACCGATATTTATTTTCATCTCGTAGCGTCATTTTCGCAGTTGGAGTCAATGCAAGCTTACCTAAACGACCTAAAGGCTTAACGCCTTGATGCAAAATTATTTCATCCACTAAGCCGGCAGACAATAAACTTTCCGCAACAGTTGGACCGCCCTCGCTAAAAACTCTCGTCACGCCGCGCTCCGATAATAGGCGGAGCACTGAATGGAGATTAAGCAAGCCATCCTTGCTTGTTATGCGCGCAACATCAGCTCCACTGGACTTCTTGAACTGTAGGACGACGTCGTCTGCAATATCTTCACGCACTAAAATCAACAAGGGCTTATCATGAGCTGTTGAGACAAGACGCGATCGGGGAGACAATGACAATTTTGGATCAAGCACGATCCGTAAAGGTCGGCGATTGTCTACTCCGGGCAACCGCACCGTCATCAAAGGATCATCCTCACGCGCTGTGCCTGCGCCAATCATGATTGCATCATGCATAGCGCGTTGCACATGAGTGAAGGCGTCGGCGACGGGCCCAGTGATGCGCAATCGCGGATCATATGCGGCGCCTGCTGCGTATCCATCCGCAGTCTGCGCAAGTTTTAATGTCACCATCGGGCGATGATGGGTCATGCGCAATATATGGCCCATGTGATCCAATCGAGCCATTGCCGCGCCGACGCCAACCGATAACTCGATGCCTGATTGTCTCAGATACTGATGGCCTTGACCCGCAACCTGTGGATTTGGATCCTCAAGGGCTGACACAACACGCGAAATCCCCGCAGCAATGATCGAGTCGACACAAGGGGGCGTCACGCCATGATGCGCGCATGGCTCAAGCGTAACGTAGAGCGTTGCGCCCTGTGCAAGCGCTCCAGCTTGCTTTAAGGCGACTACTTCAGCATGCGGACGGCCGCCAACGCCTGTCCAACCCCGACCGATAACGACGCCTTCCTTAACGACAAGCGCGCCGACTGCTGGATTAGGGGCGGTTAATCCCAAATTTCGTCGACCAAGAGCAAGCGCACTGGCCATATATGAGTCATCAAGGGAGAAATGAGGCACTGATGCGACGCGCGTCATAGATCGTCAGCGTTATTAGTCTCTGGATCGCCAACGCCCTCTAGTTCGTCAATCAGGACATTGAAGTCTCTCGCCTCTCTGAAGTCACGATAGACTGAAGCAAATCTCACATAGGCCACTGCATCAAGCGTGCGCAACCCCTCAATTATCAGCTCGCCAATTTGCTGGCTTTCAACTTCTGCTTCGCCAAGACTTTCTAATTGTCGTACAATTCCTGAAATCATCCGCTCCACGCGCTCCGGCTCAACTGGACGTTTGCGCAAAGCAATTTCAACAGAACGAACAAGCTTGTCGCGATCAAATGGCGCGCGTCTACCAGATTTTTTAACGACTATGATTTCACGCAGCTGCACGCGTTCAAAAGTCGTAAAGCGACCACCACATGTTGGACAAATGCGCCGACGACGAATACACGCAGAGTCCTCTGCAGGTCGCGAATCCTTAACCTGTGTATCAAATGAAGCGCAGTAAGGGCAGCGCATGCGTGTCGCCTCTTGCGCGCGGGCTAAAAACAACCCGCAATTAGACGCGGTTAGCCGTCCGCTTCGGAAGAAATGAAATGGACGTAAAAGCGCCGCACCACTTCAATAACTCATCTAAATAAAAACCTCGCAGCCCTTCTCGCATAAGAAGGGCTGCGAAACTCAAGTAAACTTAGTAGATTGGGAACTTAGCGGTTAGCGCATGAACCTTCTCTTTCACTGCCGCTTCTGTGCCCGCATTGCCCTCTTCGCCCTTAGCGGAAAGACCATCAAGCACCTCAACAATCATGCTGCCGACTTGCTTGAATTCTTCTTTACCGAAACCGCGCGACGTCGCTGCTGGCGTGCCCAAACGTATGCCAGATGTGACGAATGGCTTTTCTGGATCAAAAGGAATGCCATTTTTATTACAGGTGATATGCGCACGGCCAAGCGCGGCTTCCGCCGCTTTGCCCGTAATCTTTTTAGGACGCAGATCCACCAGCATTAAGTGGTTATCCGTTCCGCCTGACACAATCGCCAAACCAGCCTCAACGAGGGTTTGCGCTAAAATTTGCGCATTTTCTTTAACGCGTTGCTGATAGGCTTTGAACTCTGGCGTGAGCGCTTCGCCAAAGGCAACGGCCTTGGCTGCAATCACATGCATCAAGGGACCGCCTTGCAAGCCCGGGAACACGGCTGAATTTAACTTTTTACCAATTTCTTCGTCATTGCACAGGATCAACCCGCCGCGCGGACCACGTAATGTTTTATGTGTCGTGGTCGTCACGACATGCGCATGCGGAAATGGCGAAGGATGCAATCCGGCAGCGACAAGACCAGCAAAGTGAGCCATGTCCACCATCAAATAGGCCCCGACGCTATCAGCAATTTTGCGGAAAGCCTCGAAGTCCCAAATACGAGAATAGCCCGAACCGCCGGCAATAATTATTTTTGGCTTATGCTCTTTAGCGAGACGTTCAACCTGATCCATATCTATGCGCTGGTCGTTTTGGCGAACAGTATAAGCCACTGGCTTAAACCAACGACCGGACACATTGACAGGCGACCCATGCGTAAGATGGCCGCCAGCGGCAAGATCTAGACCGAGATAGGTGTCGCCAGGCTGCAGCAAGGCAAGAAAGACGGCCTGGTTCGCCTGCGAACCGGAATTCGGCTGAACATTGGCGTAAGAACAGCCAAAAAGCTTTTTGGCCCGATCAAGCGCTAAGTTTTCGGCAATATCCACAAATTGGCAGCCGCCATAGTAACGTTTGCCAGGATAACCTTCCGCATATTTATTTGTGAGAACTGATCCCTGAGCCTCTAGCACCGCCTTTGAAACAATATTTTCCGATGCAATGAGCTCGATTTCGTGGCGCTGACGACCAAGCTCGAGGTCAATCGCTTTCGCAAGTTCAGGGTCTGACTGGGCAACGGAGGTGGTGAAGAAACCGGACTGGCTCATGAACTTCCCTTTGGATGTCATTTTCACGTCGCAGGGGACGCAAGGAGATCCCGGCGCTCCCGCTAAAGGCGCTACCGGATAATATAAGCTACTGTTTTCAAAGCCTTATCTAATTTAGAGCCGGCTCAGGGCGCTCAGGCCTCGACAGAACGCTTAATTGCTACCGACCGCTTATCACGTCGAGACCGAATTTGGGAAGACCCTGATGAAAAACGATAAGCGTCGGCGTATCGCGTCAAAAGACGCTTAATTTTCGGATTTTTGATAATCCTTCACATCAGAAAAAATAATGTCCGGATTGCGTTCAGAGTCATAATTAAGCTGGAAAGCGGAAGTCGACATAAAAACCGGCGCGCCGTCGAGATCATCGGCAATGCTTGAGCCATGTGCATCAATGAAGCTTTTTAATTTCACGGCGTCTTGAGAGGCAACCCAACGACACACTGTAAATCTTGATTGTTCATAACGGGTTTGTAGTCCGTATTCTGCGTCCAATCGCGTTGCAAGAACATCAAGCTGCAATGCGCCAACCACCCCAACAATTGATCCCGATCCATCATGCGGGGTGAAGACTTGCACAACGCCCTCCTCCGCTAGTTGCTGCAGCGCCTCGCGCAGCTTTTTAGCTTTCATCGCATCTGAAATAAGAATACGCCGCATAATTTCTGGGGCAAAACTTGGCACGCCACGGAAAACAAGATCTTCGCCTTCCGTTAGGGTATCGCCAATGCGCAATACGCCATGATTTGGCAGGCCCACGACATCGCCTGCATAAGCCTCATCCGCAATCGAGCGATCGCGCGCGAAGAAAAACTGTGGCGCATTTAGTGGAATAGATTTTCCAGTGCGCGCGAGCTTCGCTTTCATGCCGCGGGTAAGCTTGCCTGAACATACCCGCATGAAGGCGATGCGATCGCGATGATTAGGATCCATATTCGCTTGAATTTTGAAAACGAACCCTGTCATCTTAGGCTCATTAGCGGAAACACTGCGTTTATCCGCCTGCTGAGCGCGAGGCGATGGCGCATATTCAGCCATTGCATCAATAAGATCGCGCACGCCAAAATTTCTTAATGCGCTTCCAAAGAAAACGGGCGTCAAATGACCTTCTCTAAAGGCCAACAAATCAAAAGGCTTACTGCCAGCTTCGGCAAGCATCGCTTCATCGCGCCAATTACCGACAATCTGCGTCGGCAGTAATTGTTCAATAATAGGATCCTCAATCCCACTAGTCTGAACAGGCTCTTCATCCGCATCTAATTTACGGATCGTTTTAGTTAAGAAGCGATATGTGCCAATAAAATTTTTACCCCCGCCCATCGGCCAATTGATTGGCGTTGTATCAAGAGCTAAGGTTTTTTCTATTTCGTCGAGCAACTCAAAAGGATCCCGACCATCGCGATCCAACTTATTAATAAAAGTGACAATAGGTATATCTCGAAGTCGACAGACTTCAAAAAGTTTTCGCGTCCGCGCCTCAATTCCCTTAGCAGCGTCAATCACCATGACAGCAGCATCTACCGCTGAGAGCGTGCGATAGGTATCTTCGGAAAAGTCCTCATGACCTGGCGTATCCAGCAAATTAAAGACGCAGTCGGCATATTCAAAGGTCATCACCGAAGTGACAACGGAAATACCGCGCTCGCGTTCAATACTCATCCAATCAGAGCGCGTTTGTTGCGCATTACGCTTCGCCTTGACCGCGCCTGCAAGTTGAATGGCTCCGCCAAATAACAACAGCTTTTCTGTTAACGTCGTTTTACCAGCATCCGGATGCGAAATAATTGCAAAGGTGCGACGACGAGAAACAGGATCACGGGTAGCGGAAGCGGTCACGGAGATCTCAATTTAGGTAAATGATCAAGACCACGCCATAACGGTAGGCGATGCTATCGGCAATCTCTTTCAGTCAAAATCTTGCGCTAAAGAGTCGCGCGTTGGTTCAGAAAGCACGGCCATATGGCTGTAATTTGGGTGCGTTAGTCCCAAAATAACGCGCGTATTAGGTTGTTTGAAAGCTTGCGCCTCGGCATCAGAAAAATCAAAATGCACAAATTGGACTGAACTTGCCTTACCCTCAGCAGTCGTTCGATCCTGATCAGCTTCGGCTTTAGCGTGAATCCGATAATCGCCAACTTCAATAAAAGCGGTTTCTTCAATGCCTCCCAGCCCGGCCAAAACGCGCCCACGCCGCAAGGGATCATCGATTTCAATCATGAATGTCGCGCAGAGTTCTCTTCCCTTTGGGATTAAGGGATTATAGGCGGCGATTTCATCGGGTATCTGCGCGGGACCGCCTTTCTCAATGTGCAGCATCTCCTGTACTTGGAACCACATCGTCTCAAAACTTTCAAAATAAAAACTCACAAATGGTCCGACCTCAATCCGACGCGCACGCTTGATCGCCGTCATTCGCGTACGATGTTGCGCGCGAGCCTGCGCGTAATCTTGCCAAGGCAAAATATCTTCAGGTGACAGACTGTGACGCTTTGTCATTCATGATCTCCAAAAGTCTGAGCGCTTAGTCGCGCATCAAACCATAGGCTCGCGCCATTAATACAATTGGATGAGCTACTCGTTGAGGTTTATTTGCATCGCCATCAAGGGAGTTTATTTCCTGTTCAATATGAATGCCAGCAAGCGGACATTCAGAAACAACATGCTTTTTTTCGGCGGCATATAATTGGCGCGCCGCAGGCTTGCCAACTTTCATAGCGATTTCAAAATGATCTTTTTTGTAACCCCAGGCTCCGCCATGGCCAGAGCAGCGCTCAACAACGCTAATTTCAGTCTGAGGAATAAGCTTCAGCAGCTCGGCGCCTTTTTGACCCATATTTTGCGCCCGGGAATGACACGAAACATGGAACGACACGCCGCCTTCAATGGGCTGCATGCCTTCTGCTAGCCCCTCTTTGCGGGAAATATCGACGATATATTCCGAGAGATCAAAAGTTGCTTTAGAGAGTTTTGTGACCAATTCATCATTAGGGAGAATAAGCGGCCATTCAAATTTCAGCATTAATGCGCAAGACGGCACAGGCGCAACAATATCATAACCTTCATCTATGTATTGAGACAAAGCTTGGGAAACTGTTTGCGCTG
>DHWC01000054.1:0-3112 GCA_002412985.1 Methylocystaceae bacterium UBA5192
GGCATATCGTCTGATCCTTCGGTGTCATGAAGGTAGCCGGCATTTTCTGGGGCAAGGTGGGAAAAAGCAGCTTCTAGATCCTTTAACACGTCTGGATCGGCATTTTCAGTAATCAGGAGTGAAGCGGATGTATGCCGACAAAACAGCGTTAGCAGCCCCATATCAATTTTAGTTGTGTTAATAAATGCGATGGCTCTGGCGGTGATTTCATAGAAACCACGTCCCTTGGTTCTTACCTGCAATAGTTCCGTGGCCTGTTGGAATGGCCGGTCAATCTGCATGGAGGACGGATCCCCCAAGCGCCGCTTGTGCGGCTGCAAGACGGGCGATTGGAACGCGAAAGGGTGAGCAAGAAATGTAATCGATGCCAATTTTCTCAAAGAAAGCGACTGACACGGGATCTCCGGCATGCTCACCACAAACGCCAAGTTCAACGTCAGGATTCGTCTTTTTTGCTCGCGCGCAGCCCAGCGCAATGAGCTCGCCTACACCCTCTTGGTCAATTGTAATAAAAGGGTCGGCGGGCAATATACCGCTTTCAACATAGGCGCCAAGAAACGAACCTGAGTCATCGCGTGAGATGCCGAGAGTCGTCTGGGTGAGATCGTTCGTACCAAAGGAGAAAAAATCTGCAGAGGCGGCTATATCTCCAGCGCGCAAGGCAGCGCGGGGCAATTCAATCATTGTACCAACATGGTAGCTAGGACGGATACCCGTTTCTTCCTCGACTTGCTTGGCGATAGTGGCAATACGCGCCTTAATGACATCAAGTTCCGCCTGAGCAAATACCAATGGCGCCATGATTTCGAGTTTGACTGGCGCACCAGTTTCAATGCTTGCTTCAATGCTTGCTTCGAAAATAGCTCGTGCTTGCATGTCCACGATTTCAGGAAAGACGATCGCGAGCCTAACGCCGCGAAAGCCCAACATCGGATTAAATTCAGAAAGCTGCATCGCTCGCCGGCGTAATTTTACAGGGTCTGCGCCCATGGCTTTTGCTACAGTTGCAATTTCGGAATCTGAGTGAGGTAAAAATTCGTGTAACGGCGGGTCAAGTAGACGGATGGTTACAGGAGCGCCTGACATGATCTCAAATAAATTTTTGAAATCTTCGCGTTGTATGGGGAGAAGTTTTTCCAATGCTGTGCGGCGACCCGCTGCATCATCAGCAAGAATCATCTCGCGTACGGCAACGATGCGTTCTCCTTCAAAGAACATATGTTCCGTTCGCGCCAAGCCGATGCCCTCAGCGCCAAAACGTCTGGCAGCGCGTGCATCAGAAGGCGTTTCGGCGTTAGCCCTAACCTTCATGCGACGTTTGGCATCAGCCCATTCAAGGAGTATTGCAAATTCACCGGTAAGTTCAGGGCGTTGCATTTTCACTTCGCCCGCAAGTACTTGACCAGTCGATCCATCGATCGTGATCCGTTCACCCTTGGTAAAGCGCCGTCCTGCAACGGTGAAGCTTTGATCCTCATAATCAATTCGCACCGCTCCAGCCCCTGTCACGCAGGGTTTTCCCATCCCGCGCGCTACAACCGCCGCATGAGAGGTCATGCCGCCGCGAGCGGTTAACACGCCCTCGGCTGCGTGCATGCCGCCAATATCCTCAGGGCTTGTTTCTGTTCTAACGAGAATTATTTTGCGACCTGCTGTCGCTAATGTCTCAGCTTCTTCAGGATTAAAGACAATTTCACCGAAAGCGGCCCCGGGCGAAGCAGGTAAGCCAACAGCAAGAATTTCTCGGTGTGCTGAGGGGTCAATAGTTGGATGAAGTAGTTGTTCTAGAGATGTTGGTTCAACTCGGAGAAGACTTTCATCTCTCGAGATGAGTTTTTCATTTGCCATATCGACCGCGATTTTAAGGGCTGCGCGGGCTGTTCTTTTGCCAGTTCGTGTTTGCAGCATCCATAATTTACCCCGTTCGATAGTGAACTCCATATCTTGCACATCGCGATAATGGCGTTCTAATTTCTCGGCGTAAGATTTGAATTCTGTGAAGATTGTCGGCATCAACGCTTCAAGCGAAATGGTTTCTCCTCGGGAAGCTCGACTAGCTGCTTCAGTGAGCGGCTGCGGCGTGCGTAATCCGGCGACAACATCCTCGCCTTGAGCATTAACAAGATATTCGCCATAAAGTTCTTTCACGCCATTTGAGGGATTTCGGGTAAAGGCGACGCCGGTAGCGGAGGCTGCGTCCATATTGCCAAAGACCATGGCCTGAACCGTTACGGCAGTTCCCCAAGTTTCTGGAATATTATGTAAATGTCGGTAGACGCTTGCTCGATGATTCATCCATGAAGAAAATACGGCGCGAATGGCCCCCCATAATTGTTCGTGGGGTTCTTGAGGAAATACTTTTCCGGATTCCTTAACAACAATATTTTTAAAAGAATCGACGATGCTTCTCCAATCCTGAGCGCTTATTTGTGTATCTAGGGTAAGACCTTTGCTATCCTTGAAGTCTTCTAAAGCATCTTCGAAGTGATGGTGTTCGACACCCAACACAACGGAGGAATACATTTCAATAAAACGCCGATAACAATCCCAAGCGAAGCGTTCGTCCTTTGAAAATTTTGCAAGCCGACCAACAGTTTCATCATTAAGACCGAGATTGAGAACTGTATCCATCATGCCAGGCATGGATGCGCGCGCACCTGAGCGCACCGAGACGAGCAGTGGCCACTCCGGGTCATCGAAGGCGTGACCAGCATGTTCGCCAATTTTTCTTAAAGCAACATTGACCTCTGCTTCTAATGTCTTTGGAAATTGGTGGTTATGCGCAAAGAAATAGCCGCAGACCTCGGTGCTGATTGTAAAGCCCGGCGGGACGGGTAGCCCGAGCGCGGACATCTCGGCAAGATTAGCGCCCTTGCCGCCCAAGAGATCTTTCATTGCGCCAGATCCATCGGCTTGTCCGGCGCCGAAGCAATAAACCCATTTTGTCATCTTGCGTCTTTTCCCGCTCAGTCAGTCTAATCGCTGAGGCGCGCTTTTGGGGCCATATTGGCACTATAGCACTTTCTGTCCTGGACAATCTTTGTTTGAGCGCTTCATAGACCAGAAAACTTTTGATTAGTCTTAAGACGTTGACAATTTTGTCCCACTTGCA
>DHWC01000054.1:3506-8418 GCA_002412985.1 Methylocystaceae bacterium UBA5192
TATCGATATCAAGTCAGGAGACAGCTCGTGCGGATTGCGCTTCGCTCTGGCTTGACACAGTGGCCGGCATGGCGCTTTTTCTGCCCTATCAAATCGGTTTTGCCGATTTTTCTGTCATTCTAACCGAAAGCGACCCATGCATCGCTACCGATCGCATAATTGTGGAGAGCCTTCCGAAGCTCTCGTTGACAAAAACATCCGTCTTTCTGGCTGGTGCCATCGCATACGCGATCATGGCGGCGTGTTGTTTATCGATTTGCGGGACCATTATGGACTAACGCAATGCGTCGTGGACCCAGATTCGGCGGCATTTCCTCAGGCTGAAAAGTTACGCTCAGAATGGGTTGCGCGTATTGACGGGGTTGTGCGCCGACGTCCGAGCGGCACTGAAAATGCAGATATGTCAACTGGGCAGGTTGAGATTTATGTAAATGACATCGAGGTTCTTGGTCGGGCGGACGAACTACCTTTGCCTGTCTTTGGTGATCAGCAATATCCTGAAGACACGCGTCTTAAATATCGTTTTATCGATCTTCGCCGAGAAAAGCTGCATGCTAACATCATGCTCAGGGGAAAGATTATTGACTCCCTGCGAATGCGCATGAAGCAGGGCGGTTTCTTTGAATTTCAAACGCCAATCCTGACAGCTTCAAGTCCAGAAGGCGCGCGGGATTTTCTTGTCCCATCGCGTTTGCATCCAGGTAAATTTTATGCGCTGCCGCAAGCACCTCAGCAGTTCAAGCAGCTATTAATGGTAGCGGGGTTTGATCGCTATTTTCAAATAGCGCCATGTTTTAGAGATGAGGATGCGCGTGCCGATCGTTCGCCAGGCGAATTTTATCAACTAGACGTGGAGATGAGTTTCGTTACGCAGGAAGATGTATTCGAAGCTATTGAACCCGTGTTGCAGGGGTTATTTGAGGAATTTGCGGAGGGAAAATCAGTCACTCAGAAATTTCCTCGTATTCCCTACCGCGAGGCGATGTTAAAATACGGCTCCGATAAGCCCGATTTGCGTAATCCGCTTACTATTGTTGACGTGAGTGAGGAATTTGGTCGCGAGGATGTGAGCTTTAAGGCTTTTAAGGGAAAAACAGTGCGGGCGATCCCGGCCCCAGGCGCGGCCGCACAGCCGCGCAGCTTTTTTGATAAATTAAATGAATGGGCTCGTAGCGAGGGTGCGCCTGGACTTGGCTATGTCGTGTTTGATGATGAAGACGGCGCGTTAGTCGGGCGTGGGCCGATTGCTAAGTTCATTCCAGGAGTTGCGCTGGAATTAATGGCGAAAAAAGCCGGCGTTAAAGCAGGCGATGCCTTATTTTTCTCTGCAGGTGAAGAATTTGCGGCGGCAAAACTTGCTGGCGCCGCGCGGTTACGCGTTGGAACAGAATTGGGCCTATCAAAAACGGATGTTTTTGAATTTTGCTGGATCGTAGATTTCCCGATGTATGAGTGGAATGAGGACGAGAAAAAAGTTGATTTCTCTCATAATCCTTTCTCTATGCCGCAAGGCGGCATGGAAGCTTTGGAGGAGAGCGACCCGCTTACTATTCTGGCCTTTCAATATGATATTGTTTGTAATGGTGTGGAGTTATCCTCAGGGGCGATCCGGAACCATCGGCCAGATATTATGAAAAAGGCGTTCGAGATCGCGGGCTATGGCGAAGACGTTCTGATTGAAAAATTTGGCGGTATGTATCGAGCATTTCATTATGGCGCGCCACCTCACGGCGGTATTGCCCCAGGAGTTGATCGGATCGTTATGTTGCTTGCCGAAGAAGAAAACTTGCGTGAGGTTACGCTCTTTCCAATGAACCAACGAGCTGAGGATCTGCTTATGGGAGCGCCGTCAGAAGCTACAATGCGGCAGTTACGCGAATTGCACATTCGGTTGAACTTACCTGAAAAGACTTCCGCATAAAGTTTTTATGCTGGGAATAAGAATGGCTTGGATAAGTTTTGGATTTAAGGTGCAGCCCTAGGGAGCCGCAACAATGAGATGGGAAGAGTTAGAGCCTTCCAAAAATATTGAGGATCGTCGTGGAGAAGATGGCGGCGTGCGCCGAGGTTCGCGGGCGGGCGCCGGAGGATTGGGGTTGGGAACGATGTTATTGCTTGGCGCTGTTGGTTGGGCGCTAGGTATTAACCCTGCGGTTTTAATTGGCGGCGCGCAGATGCTTAATAATATGCGTAGCGGCGATAGCGGCGCAGTGGTTGAGCGACAAGAAAGCCGCTCCAATTCTCCACCAAGCGATCAAATGGGATCTTTCGTTGCCAAGGTGATGGGTTCTAATGAGGATGTTTGGACCCAAATATTACCTCAACAAAAGGGCATTCGCTTTGAGGCGCCTAAGTTGGTTCTCTATAGCGGCTTCACAACTTCGCGCTGTGGCGCCGCACAACAGGCAATGGGGCCATTCTACTGTCCGTTGGATCAACGCATTTATCTTGATACAGCTTTTTTCCGTGAGATGAGTCAGAGATTTGGCGGCGGCGGAGACTTTGCCTATGCCTATGTGATTTCCCATGAAATGGGTCATCACATTGAAAATCTGCTTGGAATATTGCCAAAAGTTCAGCAAGCACAAGCGCGGGCGCGGTCACGAGCTGAGGCCAACAATCTTTCCGTTCGGGTTGAGTTAATGGCGGATTGTCTTGCGGGTGTTTGGGCGCATAACGGCAATAAAAGACAGCGGTTCATGGAACAGGGAGATATTGAAAAGGCTGTGGCTTCAGCTCAAGCGATTGGCGATGATCGATTGCAAAAAGCGCAACAGGGTTTCGTCGTTCCGGATAGTTTTACCCATGGATCTGCCGCGCAACGAACAGAGTGGTTGTTGAAGGGAATGCAGAGCGGGACTATTGACGCCTGTTACACCTTCAGCCGTTAGACGGATATTACAGACGTCTCGCGCGAGATGTTAAGCTCTTGCGCTTAAGTTTTTTTGCTAAATCATTCGGTTGAGTGATGTGGGTATATTTTTTTATCAGTTTTGTCGTCGTGATTAGGCCAGCTGTTGTGGCAAGATTTGGAAATAAGCGCGTGAAGAGGGTATCAGGCTCAACGTGAAGAATATAGCTGTCGGCTGGGTCGCCAAAGCTCAATAAGTCACGCAATTCGTCGATCAATCCTCGTTCTAGACCAAACTCAGCGGATAAGATGAGAAGCCGTTCGTAGCGTGCTTGCTCCACCGCTTCTCTAAGACCTGCCACAGGATCGAGATTTTCTGCGAAAGCACAGCCGGCTTCATCGGCGATTTTTGCAAGAAAATGATCCGGCGGTCCTACGAGGATGGCGTCAGCAATGACGCCATTGACGCACCCATCAATTAGAGAGCTAAAACAGCGCGCGACCGTTTCACCCTTCAGACTGCCTGAAGGCCGACGATGGGCAAGAAGAATTGCGCTCAACATTTCTCATTTCATAGCCGAAACTGACCATATGTGGAAATCTCGGATAACTCAGTAAACCAATTAAGCGAAATCTTCCTCTTCGCCATTGCGCTGGATCATATCCTGCGGCACGATCTTAAGATGACTGCTAGCCCATATCCACGCGAACTGCTTTCAACGCAACAGATGGCTTTTGCCGATCGCCTTACGATCGAAAGTGGTGTGCCGGGGCTGGATCTGATGGAGCAGGCGGCGGCTGAAATCGCCCAAGTGACTAGTCAGATCCTACAAAAGACAAGTGGTCGACGTGTGCTAGTGTTGTGCGGTCCGGGCAACAATGGAGGCGATGGCTACGCTGCTGCTCGTCGGCTTCGTGCGCAGCGGTATAAGGTTAAGGTTGTTTCCATAACGCCTGTTTCTTCCCTGCGAGGGGATGCGGCTAGCGCAGCGGCAAGTTGGCCTGGAGAGGTTGGTTCTGCCTGGGACGCGGACTTCCAGGGCGTAGATCTTGTGATTGACGCCTTGTTTGGGACGGGTCTGACGCGTGATCTTGACCAAAGAACTGTAGCGCTTGTTGAGCGTCTTAATAAATGGCGTCGGGAAACAGGTCAAAATGTTGTTAGTGTGGATATTCCAAGCGGGGTGGATGGGACAACGGGCGGAATACGCGGCGCTGCGGTTGAGGCTGATACCACCGTCACTTTTTTTCGCGTTAAGACCGGGCATCTTCTCCTTCCGGGTCGGCTTTGCTGTGGCAAGCTCATTTGCGCCCATATTGGCATTCGCGCTTCTGCCCTAGCTTCTCTGGCTGTTGATACATTTGTTAATGAAGCAGAGCTTTGGCGGCAGGCGCTTCCTACGCCTCAGATTGAAGGGCATAAATATTCACGCGGCCATGCGCTTGTTGTTTCTGGAGGCGCTTCTTTCACTGGCGCAGCAAGACTATCCGCCCTTGCGGCGCTGCGTGCGGGTGCTGGACTTGTCACTTTGGCCAGTCCGTTAGACGCTCTTGTAGTTAATGCTAGCGCTTTAACCTCAGTCATGGTGCGACCTGCGGATGGGTCTATTGGTCTTTCTGCCTTACTCCAAGATGAACGCAAGAATGCTATTGCTCTTGGACCAGGCCTTGGCGTCAGTGAAACAAGTCGACAGCAGGTCGAGGCAGTCCTTGCTCCTAGCGATCATTTCCGCGCCTGTGTCTTAGACGCTGACGCCTTAACAAGTTTTGTTGATGATCCAGAAAGACTATGGCGCGCAACGCGGGCGGCGCCAGGACCTGTCGTCATGACTCCACATGGGGGGGAGTTTTCTCGATTGTTTTCGGAACTGACCAACACGCAAATTCACTTATCCAAATTAGAGAAGGCGCGTGCGGCGGCTAAATTGAGTGGAGCTATTATCCTTTATAAGGGCCCCGATACAGTCATTGCAGCGCCAGATGGCCGCGCCTCAATTCTCCCCTGGGCGACGCCCTGGCTTGCCACCGCAGGGTCGGGAGATGTGTTGACAGGTATCGTTG
>DHWC01000095.1:0-1415 GCA_002412985.1 Methylocystaceae bacterium UBA5192
GAATTTATTTATTTTTCTAGCCTTTGTATTTTTTTATTAGCTGGTGTCGCCTTTTACCATGCGCGATTATTTATCTTAACTAAAGATTGGCTTCCAATTGTTTATCTTAGTTTAAGTATAGGCCTAATTTATCTTTATTTATTGCGACTCTTTAAATTTGATGTCAGGTTTGAGTCTAGCTGTTCGTTTTTCTTTCTTCTTCTATCTGGTGTCATTATAGGGCTTTCCTATTTGCGCCGCAAAGTTAACGGCGCCTCGGGCTTTTCATCTGGTGTGATGATCGTGCAAGCGGTAGCATTGTCTTATCTTTTTGCGCCAAAACAGTATGTGTCTTTTTTTTCAGGGATCTTTTTGCTCTATTTTTCCGCGCAAGCTTTTTTATCCCTAAGAGGCGTTGAGCAGGCTGTTGAACCCAATGCTTTGGGGATTAATACGCGGCCGCCTTTGCGTCGACCTAAGCGGATTAGAGGTGCGAATGAGTATAGTTTAGCGATCCTCTCTTTAGCCTTTTGTTATATCCTCGTAGGCATGCTTCTCTTGAAAGAAGTTTCGCCACCAGCGCTAACAGAGAATGTTTTACCTATTGAGGAAAAAAATCCTGCTGAAGAGCAAACAGAAAAATCTCTCTCAGATCAAAATGAAACGTCGCCGACAACTGGTGAAAACGATGCGGCTGCGTCAGACAACGGGCCTAATGGTGCAAGATTGGTTTATACTGCATTAAAGGGCGAAACATTAAAGCAGATTTGCCAAAAAATTTATGGCGATCAGAAACATTTACCGCAGTTGATTAGATTAAATCCAAAGTTTAAGCAGCGTCAGAAACTTCATGAAGGCGAGCTTATTCATCTGCCATCGCCTGTGACGACCTTAAAATAAGTTTAAGAAAAAGAAATAATTTCACGCTCAGTTATAAGATAATCAAGTCGCTGATCATGTGGCTCTGTTGGCACTTGATCAATTTCCTGAAGTGCATAGGCAAGTCCAATTGCTGTTATATTTTTTCTATTGCGGAGTTTAGTGAATGTTGCGTCATAAATGCCCCCGCCATAACCCAGACGAAATCCTCGTCTATCAAAGGCGGCAAGAGGCGCAAAGATAATATCAGGTTCGATGAGGGCTTTATTGTCTGCGGGCTCAGAGAGGCCATAAGGGCCTTTAACCAGCTCATCTCCGGGCTCAAATTTCCTAAACACGAGCGGCTGTTTGACCCGATGCATAATTGGCAGGCTAATTGTGTGACCTTGAAGCGACAGCGCATCAATCAAAGGGCGCGTATTGATTTCGCTTCGAATGGGCCAGTAGAGCGAAATGAGCGGGTTGGTTGAAGGATAAAGCGCAATTATCGGCATGAGACAGGATAGGCTGTTTTTTGCCAGCTCTTGGGCGGCCTGATGGGCTTCCTCATGCGTAAC
>DHWC01000095.1:1785-6837 GCA_002412985.1 Methylocystaceae bacterium UBA5192
ATAATGCCAGAGACATGATGCGTGCGGGCCACATGAACCGTGGGACATCGATCCCGGGAACCTACAACGTAGGTGGGCGCCGTGTGACCAAGCCCACGAGCAAGATCAGGGACAGCTCCCTTTAGGATCGATAAGGCCCCGGGGAATAATAGTCCTACACGAGTCCCGCAGCGCCGCTTAACTTAACTAGCTCTTCAAGAGTGTGAGCGCTAGGCTTGGTTAAGCGAATTCTTTTTCACTGGGGTGATTTTTGGCCTGAAATTTTTGCCGATCGTCCGATAAGCGTTTGATGCGCGTTAGGGTAAAAAGACCAAAAGGCGCCAAGAGCCGACGGTCGAGGAGCTTCATATCTTCACGCTGATCGATCCAATCGCCAATGATCGACCATTGAAATTGTAGGCGCCAGCCGAGTTTTGGGGCGATATGTTTGGCGAGCCAGGGCTCCAGCATGGAGAGCATATCGTCTTCATTGCTGACATGATTCACCAGGATAATCTCTCCGCCTGGTTTCACAACGCGCGCCAATTCATCCAAAATCGCCTCTGGCACTGGAGCTACGGGCAATAAGTAGGGGGCGACAACGCAGGCGAAGGTATCATCCGGAAAGGCAAGTTGCGTTGCGTCCATCAGCAACAAGCCGGGGACATTTCTCAAACGCTCGCGCTTGACCCGTTCTTTTGCGCGCAGGAGCATAGGTTCGCATAAATCAATGCCGGTCACTTCAATATGGGGCGCAAACATTGGCAATTCCAAACCCGTGCCAACGCCTACGTCTAAGACTGGCCCACCGATTTCTGAAGCGATTGCGGCAATTGCTCGACGACCTGGGCGCATGACAACGCGGAAGGTCATGTCATAAAAGGGAGCCCATCGCGCATATGCTTCCGCAGCATAGGGGACCTCAACATTATCGTTTTGAACGGAGTCGTTGAGGGCAAAGTCTCTGGCTTCGCTCATGCGCTAGCTCTTGAGGTGTTTGTAGGGGGCTGCAAGGGTGTTGTGAAAGAATTACTCTCAGTCTCGCCCATTTCTGCGACAGCAATAAAACCACCGCCTAAAACCCGCGCATGTTCCTCTTCGCCATCATAAAATACGCATGCTTGACCCGGTGAGACGCCAAATTCGCCGCTTTGGAAGACGACCTGCACACTCATGTCAGCATCTATAAAAAGACGGGCGGGGAGCGGCGGGCGGGTCGATCGCACCCGGGCCATGACAACGAGGCCTTGTGGCGGCACGTCTTTTAATTCGCCGTCGCCAATCCAGTTGACGTCCCTCAAGCGAACTGAGCGCGTTTCAAGGGCCGCATGAGGCCCAACGATAACTTCCGCTTTGCTCGCGTCGATTTTAACAACAAAGAGCGGCTCTGCGTCACGGCCGGTAACGCTCGCGCCTAAGCCAAGGCCACGTCGTTGTCCCACAGTATAATGTGCGACGCCGGCATGACGCCCCAGGATGCGTCCATCAAGATGAACAATATTTCCTGGCGTGATGGCTTCTGGCGCAAGGCGGGCCACAACATCCGTGTAACGCCCATTTGGCACAAAGCAAATATCCTGACTATCCGCCTTATCTGCGACCGAAAGCCCATAATGGCGCGCCAATTCCCGCACTTGTGATTTAGAATAATCGCCGAGTGGAAAAAGGAGCATGCGCAATTGTTCGCGCGTTGTCGCAAAGAGAAAATAGCTTTGATCGCGGGCTGCGTCTTTTGCGCGATATAAGGCGCGAAAACCAGAGGCGTCCTCTCTTGCTGAAATATAATGTCCCGTTGCAAGCCAATCTGCGCCAAGATCTTTAGCGGTAGCAAAGAGATCAGCAAATTTGATAAATTGATTGCAGGAAATACAAGGGACAGGCGTTTCACCGCTTGCATAAGAGGCGGCAAAACCATCAATTACTTTTTCCCGAAACTTTGTCTCATAGTCGAGGACAAAGTGGGGAATGCCGAGGCGTGCGGCGACCGCGCGCGCATCTTGGATATCTTGACCTGCGCAGCAAGCTCCCTTGCGATGTGTCGCTTCTCCATGGTCATAAAGTTGAAGGGTGACGCCGACGACGTCATAGCCTTGATCCTTGAGCAAGGCGGCGACCACGCTGGAGTCGACTCCGCCAGACATGGCGACAACGACACGCGTCTTCTCTGGCGCTTGCGTCATCGCCGTGAGGCTAGAGGGCGCGCACACAGTCATTGGGCGGACCGCACAGGCATCTGGCGGCGGAGAAGTTTATGACGCGTCATCAGACCGAACTAAGATGTTGAAAACTGCCCGAACGCTCATTTAGACATTCCCATGGCCTGACGCAATCTCGTTAAAAGACGATCCGTTGTCTTTTCCGTGTCATATTGTTCCTAGCGGCTGCGGCTGCTAAGACCCGCCGGAAATCAAAACCATGAGGTGGGGTCGATGTCAGCAATGAAACTTCTGGCGGGCAACTCTAATCGCGCGCTCGCTGAGGCAATTGCCGCCCATCTCGATATTTCTCTCTGCCGCGCTCACGTTCGTCGCTTTGCAGATGGCGAAATATGGGTTGAAGTGCTTGAAAACGTTCGAGGACAGGATGTTTTCATGATCCAGTCCACTTCAGCCCCAGCCAATGATCATTTGTTAGAGCTGTTAATCATGGCGGACGCCTTAAGACGGGCCTCGGCGCGCCGGATCACAGCTGTCATTCCCTATTTTGGCTATGCGCGGCAAGATCGTAAACAAGGCCCACGAACCCCAATCTCGGCCAAATTGGTCGCGAATTTAATAACCCGCGCGGGGGTAGATCGGATTTTAACGGTCGATTTACATGCCGGCCAGCTCCAGGGATTCTTCGATATCCCCACAGATAATCTCTTTGCGGCGCCCGTTATGGTGGCGGATATCAAATCCCATCGCGAACTCAAAAACACCATGGTCGTTTCCCCTGATGTGGGGGGTGTGGTGCGCGCGCGCGCTCTAGCAAAGCGAATTGACGCTCCATTAGCCATCGTCGACAAGCGTCGCGAACGGGCAGGAGAGTCTGAGGTGATGAACATTATCGGCGACGTGTCTGGCTGCAACTGTATTTTGATCGATGATATTGTCGATTCTGGCGGGACTTTATGTAATGCCGCTGAGGCATTACTGGCAGCCGGCGCAGCAAGCGTTCATGCTTACATCACCCATGGCGTGCTGTCTGGCGAAGCGGCCGCGCGGATCGCTGCATCAAAATTAAAAGAACTCGTCATTACCGATACAATTCGCGCGACAGAGCTTGTTCAGTCTGCGGCTAATATACGCGTGATCCCAATAGGTTCTTTAATTGGCGAAGCCATTGCGCGCACCGCGCGTGAAGAGAGCGTGTCGAGCTTGTTTGATTAATGCTATCGGCTGTTCCGCAACGGTTTAACCTTGCTCACTATTGTCTGGCGGAAAACGCCCGGCTCCATCCGGAAAAAATCGGATTAACAGTAGTTGGCGATGAGCATGTTCAGCGCTGGTCTTATGCGCAACTTGATTTAAAAGTTAGGCAATTAGCAGCAGGTTTTAAAACTCTAAATTTAAAACCAGGCGCTCATATTATGATCCGCATGGGTAATGAAGCCAACGCCGCCTTGGCCTATTTTGCTGCAATTGCAGCAGGCTATGTTGCGTTCCTTGCTTCCGCTCAACTTACTTTCGACGAAGCAGCCTTTTTACTGCAAGATTCAGAGGCTCAAGCGCTTATTCTGGGCGCCTCTTTTAGTCATGAAAATCATGTATCGCCAGGCGTTGCGATTTTGTCGCCACAGGCGCTCGACGCCTTATTTCTTTCTGAGCCAATTGCAGATTATGAAGATACTGCAGCGCAAGATCCCGCCTATCTTGTTTATACCTCTGGGACCACTAGCCGTCCCAAAGGCGTTTTGCATGCTCATCGCGCCGCATGGGGACGTCGACCGATGCTTACGCACTGGACAGGTCTTCGATCAGAAGATGTTATGCTTCATGCTGGCGCAATCAATTGGACCTATACGCTCGGCGTGGGCGTGGTCGATCCTTTGTCTGTCGGCGCCGCTGCGGTTCTCTATAATGGTAAGTCAGATCCGTCAGTCTGGCCGCGTCTTATTGAGCGCTATGGCGTTTCTGTTTTTGCCGCAGTGCCAGGCGTGTTTCGGCAAATACTCAAATATGGCGCGTTAGAAGAATATAATCTGTCATCGCTTAGACATGGGTTGTCTGCTGGCGCGGCATTGCCGCAAAATTTATCTCTCGACTGGCGTAAAAGAACTGGAAAAGAAATTTTCGAAGCTTTTGGCATGAGTGAAATTTCTACTTTCATTTCCAGTGGACCGCTCACGCCAATCAAAACCGACTCTCCCGGCAGGGCGCAGCCGGGCAGAGTTGTGGCGGCTTTGCCTGTTGAGAACGGGGATGTTCCGTTGGGCTCTGGGCAAACGGGCCTATTAGCGATCCGGCGCGATGATCCAGGAATGATGCTGGGTTATTGGAAGCGCCAAGAAGAAGAACAACAGGCTTTTCGTGGCGAATGGTTTGTATCCGGCGATCTCGTGGAATTTGACGAGGATGGCTATATGTGGCGGCATGGCCGCGCGGATGAAGTGATGAATGCAGGTGGATTTAGAGTTTCTCCTGCTGAGGTTGAAAAATGTTTGCTGACTTTCCCCAATGTTGCTGAGGCAGCGGTTGCTGAACGCGCGGGTCGAGATGGAGAGACAACAATCATTAAGGCCTATGTTGTGATGCGTGAAGCAGCCCCTGCCGATGAAATCGCTATCTTGGCTCATTGCCAGAGCCATCTTGCAGCTTACAAGCGTCCCAAAGTTGTCGTTTTTCTCGAGTCTTTGCCTAGAAACGCGAATGGTAAGCTCAAGCGCGATGCTTTAGCGTAGTAGAATTCATAAGCGCAAAGAACACATTCTCACAGAAGGGTTGCCGCTGATAAAATTTGCAAGGCGGGCGAAGCAATTTTTTAGCAATATGCGCTGTAAGCGCTTTTTTAATAACGGTGCTACAACTTCTATGAATTATATAAATGCGGCGGCAAGACACGCCCTTTATGCGGCAATGACGTGATTTATAA
>DHWC01000082.1 GCA_002412985.1 Methylocystaceae bacterium UBA5192
CTATGACCCCAGCCCGTTATCGGGAACTTCTGCTTTTAAAAGCTGCCGATCTTGCTGAAGAGAGGGGCTATACGCATTTTGAGCTAGTTGATCAAAATGGCTATGAGGCCCATGGAACGGTCGCCGGACATGATTTCTACACAACAGATAACTATGGCAATAGCTCTTATTCAACCCGCTCGCCTGCGTCCAAGCCTTCAACAATCGCCGCAAACACAGCAATTCTCGTTCATTTCTGCAATGAATCTGAAGAGCCTTGCAGAGGCCTAAAAGCGCATACAGTGATGTTAAACTTACCTAGATAAACGCTAAAATATTTTCCGCGTCTTTTAATAGAGTTTGCTCAAATTCCTAATCACAGCGCTACATCAGAATTAGAGCGTTTGTCCGATCGCATTTGGCGTCTCATCGCGCCAAATGCAGGACCTTTTACCCATACAGGCACCTGCACATATCTTATCGGTAGCGATCAGCTTGCCCTGATTGATCCAGGGCCAGATGATCCACGACACATCAACGCAATATTACGTGCAATTGAAGGAAAAAAACTTCAATATATTCTTGTTACCCATACCCATAAGGATCATTCAAGCGCCGCAAGCGCTTTGAAACATGCAACAGGGGCTAAAATTTTTGGTTGCGCGCCTTACGCACCTTCCGCCGATATCGCGATTACTGGCCCAGGATTAGACGCAGCGCATGATGGTAATTACACGCCAGATTATATTTTAAGAGATGGAGAGAAAATAAGTCTCAACACGGCGACAGTGGCCGCGCTCACAACCCCGGGACATACAGCTAATCATCTCTGCTATGCGCTCGAGGAAGAAAAAGCTCTTTTTACTGGCGATCATGTCATGGGCTGGTCAACAACCGTTATTGCGCCGCCAGATGGGTCAATGCGCGCTTATTTAAATTCGCTTGAGCAGCTACGTAATAGAAACGATCAAATTATGTGGCCAGGACATGGTCAGCCAATTACATGCCCACAACGCTATTTGCGGGCGATTCTTCACCATCGAAACGCCCGCGCTGCAGCCATCTTGAGACGACTAAACGCTGGCGATCAATCAATCGAAACAATTGTTGAGAATATTTACGGCGATATCAACCCAAACTTGCGGCGCGCTGCGGCGATGACTGTATTTGCGCACCTGCAAGATCTCGTGGAGCGTAAACTTGCTGGATGTGAGGGACCAGTTGCGCCCCAATCGCACTATTTTTCCATCAGCTAAAAGCCGATTATTTTTTTGGCTCATCTGCCGGGATTAAGATAACCACTTCATTTTTGTGAACGCGCCCAAGGCTTCTTCGGACTTCTTCATCCAAAATGTCGGCATCAATAGTTTCACCCTTAATTAAGCCTATCCGCTTTTCCCATTCTTGCCGTTGGATTTTTAAAATATCGCGTTCAAACCTCAGCTGTGTCAGCTTTTGCTCGTATTCTTCCCCAATCCTTAAGCCTCTTTGCCCATGGACCGCATGCCAAACAAAATAGGAGACAGCCATGCCCGCAACGCAATAAAGCATCAAGGGCAGCAAATACCTGCGGGAGAGAATGCGCAGCATTAACATGCCATCTTATCTAGCTGAAGTTGGTATAGACAGCGTTAACAAACCAGCCAGAAGAGCGCTGGAACGTTTAATTTCAGCTGTCGCGTCCCTGACGCGAAATGCGCTTGATTTCAGCCTGAACTAATCGCTCTACCATTTCTGGCAAATGATCGTCCAACCACTGCTTTAGAAGCGGTCTCATCAGACGCTGGGCAAGTTCAGCGACCTGATCTGATTTCTCGAAAAAGGCTTGGGCAGCCAGCGCTTCAAAATGATCTGAAACGATTGAAGCAGTCTGTGCGGATAGGATTTCCTCGCTTGCCTCATCGTCTATCTCAACCACTCTATCGACGCGTTCACCGCTCAGCTCTCGCGTCGAGAAAGACTGGCGCGTCGGCGTCTTGTGACGCTCTTTGATCCGTTCCTCCCCCTCATCTTCAAAATTAGAAGGGGGGCGCGCCGGCGCAGCGTTGCGTGAGGCAGGATGATTTACACTCGTAGCGGCCGTTTCTAATAGCTCGCTTTCCTCGGAAATTATCCGACGAATAGAGGCAAGCAGCTCCTCAATCGTCGGTTCCCGATGACGCCGATCTTCTTCATAGGCATCGTCAATGGGCGGCAAATGCGCGGCGCTCAGGGGCGTGGTTTTCTTATTCATGGATCCCAAAGGAAGCGCCGATCGAAAATTTATGCGCGCGGTCTATCTGTGAAGGGTTGCCGGCCTTGAATCAACATTTTAGGTTAGAATTCCACATATTTTACAAATATCAAGCCTATAGTCTTGAAAAGGCAGCCCTTCAAAACGCGATAAATCTGTAAAAATTTACCTTTATTTATCCACAGAGGCTAAGGCATAGCTTAGACTGAGTCTCGTGCCCCAATCTAAGAGGATCTTCGGAGCAGCAATGATGAAGATGAGCCATCAACGAAGCGCGTTAGCGGCCCTTACTTTGGCTACGCTCGCACCTTTGCCCGCCTCTGCCTTGATCAAATCCGCTGATGCTGCTGGGCGCTACGCGGTTATTCGCGAAGATAAAGATACAGGCTGCATGCTGACGCTCGATCTGCGCGCCCGAGGGCCTGGCGGCAATAAGGCCCTCCTCGCGCCAGCTTGTCGAGATAATGGCATCGTCGTTTTTGATCCTGTGGCCTGGACGCTTGATCGCGATCGCCTCGTGCTCAGCGCCCGCAAAGGACACAAAGCCCATTTCGACCGAGGAGCCGATGGCGTTTGGCGGCGCGACGCTACTGAAGGAAAATCCCTCGGCTTGAAACC
>DHWC01000032.1:0-3090 GCA_002412985.1 Methylocystaceae bacterium UBA5192
AGCGAGGTAAAGCCCTTCTTGCCAATACCGCCCCGCCCCGAGAGCCTCCAGGCTCCTTATTGGTTAACGCGCCGCTCGGCCCTCAGCGCATTTTGGGCTTAAAGACGTAAATTTCGCCTGAACATGACTTTCAAAGACCGTTCCGGCACAGTGCCGTTAATGCGTGAATAATTTGACAATAATGGCAATGCATCAGCTCACTCTTGCTCTTTATCAACCCGACATCCCTCAAAACGCTGGAACCATGTTGCGCGCCTGCGCCTGTCTGGGGTTTCAGGCGGCGATCATTGGTCCAACGGGATTTCCGGCCGCGGACCGCAATTTTCGACGCGCCGGGATGGATTATTTGGATCAGCTAACGATCAGCCGGCATATCTCTTTTGAGAGCTTTCAACACTGGCGCAAATCCACCCAACAGGGGAGCCAAGCGCGACGATTAATCCTCTTGTCAACCAAAGCAGAGGGATCTTACCTGGATCTCGCCTATCAGCCTGACGATATCTTGATGGTCGGAAGAGAAAGCGCAGGCGTACCGGAAGAGGTTGCAGCGGCAAGCGACGCTGTCGTGAAAATCCCCCTAACTCCCGCCGCGCGCTCACTCAATGTTGCGCTCGCCGCCGCAATCGTTATGGGCGAGGCCCTTCGCCAGCTTAGACCCGAAAGCGCTGACAGCAGGTTGCAAACAGAAGTTTGGAGACACGGATGACCTTAAATTCAGATTTGCTCCAAAGCCGTAAAATCAGCGCACAAAGCTGGTTTGAACAACTTCAACTGCGCATCTGCGCGGCTTTTGAAAAATTAGAAAACGAGGCTTCAGGACCTTTTGCGCCGCAAGCTGGCGAAGCCGGCAGGTTCGTTCTTACCCCTTGGGAACGCAAAAATCATGACGACGCGCCTGGCGGCGGCGGCCGCATGGGCATGCTTCACGGCCGCGTCTTTGAAAAAGCCGGCGTGCATTGTTCAACTGTTTTTGGCACATTCCAACCAGAGTTTGCAAAACAGATCCCTGGCGCAGAGGCAGATCCTAGATTCTTTGCCACTGGCATTTCGCTTATCGCACACCCATGGAATCCGCATACGCCAGCCGTTCACATGAACACGCGCTTTGTTGTCACGACAAAAGCTTGGTTTGGCGGCGGCGCAGATTTAACGCCCGTTCTAGATAAACGCCGCAATCAAGAAGATCCCGACACGCAAGCCTTTCACGCCGCCATGCAGAGCGCTTGCGATCGCCATCGCGTTGCAAATTATCCGCATTTCAAAAAATGGTGCGATGATTATTTCTTTTTGCCGCACCGCAATGAGCCACGAGGCATAGGCGGCATTTTTTATGATTATTTCAACAGCGCTCAAGATCCTGAAAATAGCGCCTGGGACGAAGATTTTGCCTTTACCCGCGACGTAGGCGAAAGCTTCCTGGATATTTATCCCAAACTTGTGCGCAATAATTTTTCTGCGCCCTGGACAGAGGCCGAACGTGAAGAACAACTCATTCGACGCGGTCGCTATGTTGAATATAATTTATTGTATGATCGCGGCACGATTTTTGGGTTGAAAACTGGCGGCAATGTCGAGTCTATTCTTTCCTCAATGCCCCCTTTGGTAAAATTTCCTTAGAATTCATCCCCTCACCCAAAAGTCCACAGTCGATTGAGCGTGAATGTTAAAAACATCGCCACAAGCGACGTAACGATTTGCGCCAACAAATAAGGCGTGCGCCAATGATCTACAAGCAAGACCATAATGGTATAGGTCACACAAAAACCGACTAAAGCAACCAGAGTAAATCGGAAGCCTGCCCGAGCGTGAGACTGAACGCTTTTAAATGTGTGCCGACGATTAAAGACATAAGCGACGACGCCGCCCAAGACATAGCCACACAGCGTGGCGGGAACCACCGGCCAATGCGCGCCTTCAACCAATCCAATCAACACACCGTAATGCGCCAAAGTCGCAAAGACGCCGACTGAAATATACGCCGTGAATTGGTGAGTGAGCGACATTAATAAAATCCTCTTCAGGCAATCGCCTCAGCCCCATTCCGGCCAACGCCGCTGTAATAAATCAAGTCGCTTCACCCCGTATCGATCCAGGCCTCGCCGGCACAAAGTTGCGTGCGCATAAAGCTGAACCGACCCCGAGGCGTCCTTCGTTGCGGATGGCCATAATCTAGCGGGTATAACTCTCTCACGAGCCCTTTCCATGCCAGATAATCTCGTCTAGAGAATTTAAGACTTTCGAGCCGGGCGCGCCCGCTCGCCGCCCCTTCGCCCAACCCTTGGGATGGGCGTCTCACTAGGCGCCTGATGAGGGCATTACGGGACGCGTTCTGGTCCAAAAGGCCGGATACGCGGCCTTTTTTTATGCGCGCTTCCCCGCCCAGAACGGGCGCAGAACGACAAGACCCAGGACCGCACGCTCTGCCAGCCTGGCAGGACGAGCCAAAAGGACAGCGATGCCGAAAAGAACCGACATATCAACCATCATGATTATCGGAGCCGGTCCCATTGTGATCGGACAGGCTTGCGAGTTTGACTATTCGGGCACGCAGGCATGCAAGGCGCTGAAGGCTGAGGGCTATCGGATTGTTCTGGTGAATTCCAACCCAGCCACGATCATGACGGATCCAGATCTGGCGGATCGCACCTATGTCGAGCCCATTACGCCAGAATTTGTTGCAAAAATAATCGAGAAAGAACGTTACGCAATTCCAGGCGGCTTTGCCCTCTTACCGACAATGGGCGGACAAACTGCGCTCAACTGCGCCCTATCACTCGAAAAAATGGGCGTGTTAAAAAACTTCGACGTCGAAATGATTGGCGCGACAGCAGCAGCGATTGATAAAGCTGAGGACCGTGAATTATTTCGCGAGGCAATGACAAAAATTGGTCTTGCAACCCCGCGCTCTCATCACATTAAAACGCTTTCAGGAGCATTAGCTGCGCTTGAGGACATTGGCCTGCCCGCGATCATCCGTCCTTCTTTCACCTTAGGCGGCACAGGCGGCGGCATCGCTTATAATAAGGCTGAATTCATAGAAATTGTGGAACGCGGCATTGACGCATCTCCGACCAATGAAGTCTTGGTCGA
>DHWC01000032.1:3483-29464 GCA_002412985.1 Methylocystaceae bacterium UBA5192
GTTTGCTCAATTGAAAATCTTGATCCAATGGGCGTGCATACCGGAGATAGCATTACGGTTGCGCCAGCCCTCACGCTTACGGATAAAGAATATCAAATCATGCGTGACGCGTCGCTGGCTGTTTTGCGCGAGATTGGCGTTGAAACAGGTGGATCCAATGTTCAATTCGCCATTGATCCACAAACCGGCCGCATGATTGTGATTGAGATGAATCCGCGCGTCTCCCGCTCTTCTGCGCTCGCCTCTAAGGCCACTGGATTTCCGATTGCTAAAGTCGCAGCCAAACTTGCTGTGGGCTATAGGCTGGATGAAATCGCCAATGACATTACCGGAGGTCTTACTCCCGCCTCTTTCGAACCAACGATCGATTATATCGTCACAAAAATCCCTCGCTTTGCTTTTGAAAAATTTCCCGGCGCCGAACCAACGCTAACAACAGCGATGAAATCTGTCGGCGAAGCTATGGCGATTGGCCGCAATTTTGCCGAGTCTTTGCAAAAAGCCTTGCGCTCCTTGGAAACAGGACTTTCAGGGCTTGATGAAATAGAAATAGACGGACTGGGCAAAGGCGACGATCTCAATGTCTTACGCGGCGCGCTCGGCACGCCCACACCAGATCGCTTGCTTGTTGTCGGCCAAGCGCTGCGCTTGGGTATGAGCGTTGAAGAAATTCACGACGCCAGTAAAATCGATCCCTGGTTTCTCAATCGCTTGGCAGAAATCATTACTTTGGAGAAAAAAGTCGCTGAGTTTGGTCTGCCAAAGGATGCGGAAAATTTCCGAACGCTCAAATTCGCAGGTTTCTCGGACATTCGACTAGCCTCTCTAACGGGGCGAGATGAAAAAGAAGTGCGCGCGCTCCGTCATGAGCTCAATGTGCGCCCAGTTTATAAGCGCATCGATACCTGCGCAGCTGAATTCGCATCGCCAACCGCCTATATGTATAGCACCTATGAAACGCCCTTTGCTGGCGCTCCGGCATGCGAAGCGCGTCCATCAGAGCGCAGTAAAATTGTTATTCTTGGAGGCGGACCAAACCGTATCGGCCAAGGCATCGAATTCGACTATTGTTGCTGCCACGCCTGCTTCGCACTTGCAGAAGCAGGATATGAAACAATTATGATTAATTGTAATCCAGAGACTGTATCAACGGATTACGACACTTCTGATCGGCTTTATTTTGAACCCCTAACTGATGAAGACGTTGGGGAAATCATCGATGTCGAAAAATCGCGCGGCGCGCTCAAAGGCGTTATTGTTCAATATGGCGGTCAGACCCCGCTCAAGCTTGCACATGGATTAGCGCAATCTGGAACCCCTATTTTGGGAACGCCAGTTGACTCTATTGATCTTGCAGAGGATCGCGATCGCTTTAAACGTTTACTGGATCGTCTTGGGCTGAAACAACCCAAGAATGGCATTGCGTATTCCGTTGAGCAGTCACGCATTGTCGCAAGCGATCTTGGCCTACCGCTTGTTGTTCGTCCTTCATATGTGTTGGGCGGCCGGGCTATGGCGATTATTCGCGACCAACATGAACTAGATGATTATTTGCTCGGCACCTTGCCAACACTCGTTCCCTCGGACATTAAAACGCGTTATCCAAACGATAAAACCGGGCAAATAAATATGGTGCTCGGAAAAAATCCGCTCCTATTTGATAGATATCTTACCGACGCGATTGAAGTTGACGTCGATTGCATAGCTGATGGCCAACAAGCAGCGATTGCTGGCGTCATGGAGCACATTGAAGAAGCCGGCATTCATTCAGGGGACTCTGCTTGCTCGTTACCGCCGCGCTCACTGCCGCCAGAAACAGTGTTGGCGTTAGAAAGCCAAACGCGCGATCTTGCAATGGCGCTGGGCGTGATTGGTCTTATGAATGTTCAATTCGCTTTAAAAGACGGTGAAATTTATGTGCTTGAGGTTAACCCGCGCGCTTCACGAACCGTTCCCTTTGTTGCGAAGGTCATAGGCGCGCCGATTGCTAAAATAGCCGCCCGCGTCATGGCTGGCGAGAAACTCTCTGCTTTCGCCCTACCCCATGCAAAACCAACGCATGTCGGCGTTAAAGAAGCAGTATTTCCGTTTGCTCGCTTCCCCGGCGTTGACACAGTGCTTGGTCCCGAAATGCGCTCAACGGGAGAAGTGATTGGTCTTGATCTCTCTTTCAACGCCGCCTTTGTTAAAAGTCAGCTTGGCGGCGGCGCTAAAGCCCCTAAAGAAGGCGTCGTCTTCGTCTCTGTCCGCGACGTTGATAAATCCCGGGTTATCCCCGCCGTAAAACTGCTCGCCAGCATAGGGTTTTCAATCGTTGCAACCGGCGGCACTGCGCGCTTTCTTTCCGAACACGGCATTAATACCAGTAAAATCAATAAGGTTTCCGAAGGCCGCCCCCACATTGTCGACGCGATCAAAAACGGCTCAATCCAGCTCGTATTCAATACGACGGAGGGGGCTCAGGCCCTGGCGGACTCACGTTCCTTGCGCCGAGCCGCGCTTCTGCATAAAGTTCCCTATTATACGACCCTCTCTGGCGCGATTGCCGCCGCCCAGGGAATCCAGGCCTATGTATCGGGAGATTTGGAAGTACGCGCATTGCAGGATTATTTCCATGGCTAAGCTTGGCTGAACGCAAGCAAGCTCACTGGCGAAACGATCGACGTCAAAAGCGCGCCATTAAGAGACAAATCTAACGCCAACGGCAGTTATAATTTTCATTTGATATGAGAAATTTTTCCGCTTTGCCGCTTTAGGCGGCGGCATGAAATCTTCTTCTCAAGAGCATCAGGCGATCGAGGAAAGGCGAAGAGCGAGTAAAATGGAAAAAGTGCCAATGACAGCAGGTGGCTACGCTGCGCTGACGGAAGAGCTCCGCCGCCGCCAACAAGAAGACCGGCCGCGCATCATCCAACAAATTTCTGAAGCGCGTGCGCATGGCGATCTTTCTGAAAATGCGGAATATCACGCGGCAAAAGAAGCTCAGTCTCTCAATGAAGGCCGCATTGCGGAGCTAGAAGACAAGCTGTCTCGCGCAGAAGTCATCGATGTCTCAAAACTTAGCGGATCAACAATCAAATTTGGCGCAACAGTGACTGTTGTGGACGAAGATACAGAAGAAGAAAAAGCCTATCAAATTGTTGGGGAGAGTGAAGCCGATGTGAAAAGCGGCCGAGTATCGCTCACCAGCCCAATCGCGCGTGCGCTTATCGGCAAAAAGGCCGGCGATACTGTAGAGGTAAAGACGCCAGGCGGTGGCAAAAGCTACGAAATCCTAAAGGTCGCCTTTGTGTGATGTCGTCCAGTCCGCCAAACATACGCCCCAAACACTGCCCCCTGGCACGAAATTGGTTGTTTTGTCTGATGGACGCGCCGGTCATGACTCCCAAACTTTTGGTCTCGCGGCCGCTCTGGGCGTAGAAAAACAAGTTGCTCCCATCGCACCGCGCGGTCTGTTCAAATTGCTCGCGCCATTTGGACCTGTCGATCCACGCGACGCCGCTTCTGCACGTCGTTATCAGCCAGATATTGTTCTTGCAGCGGGCAGACGTACGATCCCCGCGCTTCGCTACATGAAAAAAATTGCGCGAGGAAAAACATTTACTGTTTATCTCAATAAACCTCACACCGGCCTTGGCGCTGCTGATTTAATTATTGCGCCAAGTCATGATGCGCTAAACGGCGCAAATGTTATTTCGACGATAACGCCAGTTAATAGCCTAACAGAAAGCCAACTCGCCGCGGCGCGCAAAAATCCAGATCCGCGCATTGGCGCCTTACCAGGAAAACGGGTCGCGCTGCTGATTGGCGGCGACAGTCATCATTTCAAATTTACCCCGCAGGTTCAAAAACAATTAACTCATATCGCCCGCCAGATTTGCCTTTCTGGCGCCAGTCTTATGGCTACGCCCTCACGACGCACGCCCCCGTCGCTGATAGACATGCTCAAAGATCATTTGCGGGCCTTTCCAAGTTTTCTTTGGGATGGGACTGGAGAAAATCCCTATCTCTCGCTCCTTGCTTGCGCTGATGCGTTCCTCATTACAGCCGATAGCGTTAATATGATCAGCGAAGCTGCAAGCACTGGCGCGCCCATACATATTTTTACGCCGCCTGGCGGACATCAAAAATTGATCAAATTCCAAAACAAGCTTGCTGCCGCGGGTGCGGCGCGCTTGTGGCGCGGCGCATTAGAGGACTGGCGGTATGATCCGATCAACGCGACCCCAATGATCGCGCAGTCCGTTATCTCCGCCTATAATCAGTATGTTCAACAATCATCCACCTAAGAGTTGCAGCCTAGCCCATAATCGTTAGATTGCTGGCTCAAAGCAGAATCTTCCAAATGAGTCCCTCAAATATGCCCGCCACACAGCATGCACGCGTCATAATTATTGGCTCTGGACCCGCTGGTTATACTGCAGCAATTTACGCTGCGCGCGCTTTGCTTGACCCAATGCTTATTGCTGGCGTCGACCAAGGCGGACAATTGATGATCACTACAGAGGTAGAAAACTATCCAGGTTTTGCAGAGCCTGTTCAAGGTCCCTGGCTGATGGATCAAATGCGCCAACAAGCTGAGCATGTCGGCGCGAAACTTGTGTCAGACTACATCGTCGAAGCCAAACTGACTGAACAACCTTTCGTCTTGATTGGCGATTCAGGCACGACTTATAGCTGTGACGCATTAATTATCGCCACTGGCGCGAAAGCGAAATGGCTTGGCTTGGCTAGTGAAGATAAATTCAAAGGATTTGGCGTCTCCGCATGCGCAACGTGCGATGGATTTTTTTTCCGGGGTAAAAGAGTCCTTGTTGTTGGCGGAGGCAATACAGCTGTAGAAGAAGCGCTTTATCTTTCTAACCTAGCCTCGCACGTCACATTAATTCACCGTCGAGATACCTTGAGAAGCGAGCGCGTTTTACAAGAACGACTTCATAAAAAAGACAATATCTCAATTCGCTTTGACTCTGTGATTGACGAAATCATCGGCGATGAAAATCCCTTGTCCGTTACCGGCGCCCGCATCAAAAATGTCAAGACCGGCGCTACCGAGGTTCTCAACGCAGAGGGCGTCTTTGTCGCTATCGGCCACGCGCCAGCTTCTGACCTCTTCAAAGAACAATTAACGCTAAAATCCTCAGGCTATATAGCCGTCACGCCAGGGACAACGCGCACAAATATTAACGGCGTTTTTGCCGCAGGCGATGTCGCCGACGACATCTATCGCCAAGCCGTCACCGCTGCAGGACTTGGATGTATGGCGGCGCTGGAAGTTGAAAAGTTTTTACTTGATGCGCCAACCCAAGCTTGATGCATCGTGACTGGAGATTAAAGATGACAGAGCGCGTAATCTTTCAAAAAAAAGCCATTCCTATTGAGGTTGAGGCAGGCAAGACCTATTACTGGTGCGCTTGCGGACGTACGCAAAATCAGCCTTTCTGCGACGGCTCTCACAAAGGCACAGATATCTCGCCAGTGCCCTATAAAGCCGAGGCTACAGGAAAAGCTTTTTTCTGCGGCTGCCGCCACACAAAGAATGAACCGCTTTGCGATGGAACTCATAAAGAATTGTAAGCCATCTAAATGCCTGATCTTTTATTAGAACTCTTCAGCGAAGAAATTCCCGCGCGCATGCAGCGTCAAGCTGCTGACGACCTCAAACGCTTGGTGACTGATGCGTTAGTGGAAAAGGGACTGACCTATGAAGGCGCATGCGCTTATGCAACGCCAAGACGCCTGAGCTTACAAATTGTCGGTCTTCCAAGCCGCCAGGCGGATATGCGCGAAGAACGCAAAGGCCCTCGCGTCGGTGCGCCTGAGGCGGCGATCCAAGGATTTCTAAAAAGCGCAGGCCTCGCCTCTCTTGATCAGGCGACGATTGAAAAAGATCCAAAGAAAGGCGAGTTTTACGTTGCTGTTATTGAGCGACAGGGCTCAAACACGCTTGATCTATTAGCGCAGATCTTACCCCTAATCATAAAGTCCTTTCCCTGGCCAAAGTCTATGCGTTGGGGAGCCGCATCTGCAAATCCTGACGCCCTGCGCTGGGTCCGCCCGCTTCACTCCATCCTCGCGACATTTGGACCTGAGACCGAAACGCCAGAAATTATCCCCTTTTCAATTGATCACATCCAAGCGGGCGCGACGACTTATGGCCACCGCTTTCTTGCGCCCGCTGCTATTAGCGTCAAAAGATTTGAAGATTATGCACTGGCTCTTCAACGCGCTAAAGTCGTTCTTGATCCGGCGCGTCGACGCGACATCATATTACATGACGCCAAAGATTTGGCCTTCGCCAAAGGACTCGAACTTATTGAGGACCCCGCGCTTCTTGATGAAGTCGCTGGTTTAGTTGAATGGCCAATAACTCTAATGGGAAAGTTTGATAAAAATTTTCTCTCAATCCCGCCAGAAGTTATTCGCGCGACAATTCGAGTCAATCAGAAGTGTTTTGTTCTGCGCGATGCGCAAGGCGAAATGGCCAATAATTTTATTCTGATTTCAAATATTGAGGCGAGTGATGGCGGCGCGGCGATTATCGCCGGCAATGAACGCGTTATTGCGGCCCGCCTCTCTGACGCAAAATTTTTCTACGAAACTGATCTCAAAATCAAACTCGAAGAGCGCCTGCCAAAACTCAACCAAATTGTGTTTCATGAGAAACTCGGCACACAAGGCGAACGCATTCAGCGCATTAGCTCCCTTGCTGAGAAGATGGCTTCCCTTGTCGGCGCAGATCCAAAAAAAGCACACCGCGCCGCCTTACTATGTAAGGCAGATCTTGTCTCGGAGATGGTAGGCGAATTTCCAGAGCTTCAAGGTCTCATGGGGCGCTATTACGCACAGGCTCAAGGCGAAGACTCTGCTGTCGCCGCCGCTTGTGAAGATCATTACAAGCCTCAGGGCCCCAATGATCGGATCCCTAAGGATCCTATCTCCATCGCCGTCGCGCTGGCTGATAAATTAGATACGCTCAACGGCTTTTGGGCAATTGACGAAAAGCCTACAGGCAGCAAGGATCCTTACGCGCTTCGCCGCGCGGCGCTTGGCATTATTCGCATCATTTTGGAAAATGAACTGCGACTGTCGCTTCACTCCCTAACAAATGACTCTCTTTTTGAATTTTTTATAGATCGATTGAAAGTTTACTTGCGCGACAAAGGGGCGCGCTATGATCTGATAGACGCTGCGCTTGGCGCAGCTGCAGATCACAAGGAAGGTGACCCCAGGCAGATTAGTCAGGACGATCTGTTAAGCATCACGCAAAAAGTTGATGCGCTTGATAAATTTCTAACAACAGATGACGGACAAAATCTACTCGCTGGATATCGACGAGCCTGCAACATTCTTAAGATTGAGGAAAAGAAAGATGGCGTCGAGGTTTTTGCCATCCACCACGCGCCAAATCTCCGCATAGAACAACAAGAACATAAACTTGCCGCTGCGATCGCAAGAGCGCGAGAAGAAACGAGCGAGAAAATTTCAAAAGAAGATTTTTCAGGAGCAATGCGCTCTTTAGCAAAGTTGCGAGAACCAGTAGATCACTTCTTTGATGGCGTCACGGTTAATGCAGATGATGTGAATCTCCGCATCAATCGCCTGCGCCTCCTCGCTGAACTGAGACAAGCAATGTCAGGAGTGGCAGATTTTAGCAAAATCGCAGCAGGTGAACATTAAAGCTTCACAAGACTGGACTAACTAGGTGCCTGTGAAGCTGCGCGGGGCGGGAGAAATCACCTTGGCTCCGCCACCGCCAATTTCCAAAACAGAGAAGCCTCGCTCATTCGTACCATCTGGCTTAAATCGAAAAATCCCGTCCGCCCCGTTAAAACCAGATGGATTCGTTAAAACATTTGGCGAGAATCGTTGTCCGCCCTGAGCGCGCGATAACGCTATCGCCAGAGACACTGCGTCATAGGATAGGGTTGAAACACGCGCCGGATCAGCGCCATATTTAGCTTTGTACCGTTGCGCAAAAGAATTGAAGCCTGCATTTTCTGGCGCAGAAAACCATGCGCCTTGGAGCGCAGGAAGATTAAGCGTGCGCGCATCATTCCAAAGACCCGTGCCAATAATCTGTACTTTCTTTGAATCAAGTCCATTGGCGATAAGCTCTTTTGAAACTTCCCCCATCGCATCAGCTTGCTCTGGAATAAACAAGACATCAAATTGATCGCGCGAGGCGGCTAGTTTCTTAATCGACTCAGAAGGAGAGCCCGGTTTATAGCGCTCAATCATAGGCACTCTCAAACCATGATTGGCCGCGCTTTGTTGAAATTGGGCCATCGCCAGCGTGCCATATTCATTTTCAGGCACCAGCGCTGCGACTGATTTTTTTCCTCGCGTCGCCGCGTATTCCATTCCACGCTCGACATAGCCATCAACAAGAAACGAGAGAAGATAAGTTCCTCCGCCTGCGGTGGTGGAGTCGGTGGAAAAAGCAATAACAGGACGGTTCGACGTTCGCGCAACACGACTGGCTTCTTTAACATCCGTTGCAAACACAGGCCCGATTAAGATCTCGGCTCCCTCCGCAATCGCCGCTTGCGCAGCGGCGGCAGCGCCTGCTGCAGTAGAGTGATCGTCTTTGACCAGAATCGTGACATCATTGGCGCCGCTGTCTGCGAAAGCCAGCTTTGCAGCATCGCGTAAGGAAGAACCAACTGAGGAGGGGCCAGCAGGACCAGTAAGCGGTACGATGAGCCCAATTTTTACCGATCCAGCGCCAATATTTTCAGCTGCGCCATTTTGCGCATTTGGCGCGCCTAAATCTTTTACGCCCGGCACGCCGCCGCCAGTCATCGGATTACATGCGGCGAGCAAAACTACGCCCAAGGATATGCCAAGACGCCAGAGACTGTGCGCAAAAATTCGACGTTGGAAAATGAACATTGCGAAAGCGTCTCCTCACAGTTGCGACGACGGCGTCCGTCGGGCAACTTAAATACTACCTTTATCTCTTGTTGCTGCGTATTATGACGTCGATAAGGCCAATCTAGCCTCAGCTGTCAATAGAACCTTCTTCATGCCAGAGAGAAATTGCGCATTTCCAAAAGCTTGCGCCATATAAACATTAACTCATTGAAATATATAATTATTTAGGATGGACTCCCCATGGATGACGCCAGTGAGATTTCGGATCATCCCTATACTGCATTTGGACTGCGCGCTGAAGCGCAGGCGCTGGAACCTGGTCTACACGTTGTCGCAACGCCAATCGGCAATCTTCGGGATATTTCCTTTCGCGCGCTTGAGACGCTAGCAGCGGCGGATGTCGTCGTCGCCGAAGACACGCGCGTCACAAAAACGCTCCTGGCGCATTATGGGGTCTCAACGCCTCTGATCGCTTATCATGAGCACAATGCGCAAGTGATCCGCCCCCATTTGCTGGCGCGCCTCGCGTCTGGAGCTAAACTAGCTTTGGTTTCTGATGCAGGCACGCCGCTCGTATCTGATCCGGGATTTAAACTAGTACAGGAGGCCTTGACCCAGGGCGTTCATGTCAGCGCCGTCCCCGGACCTTCGGCCGTATTAGCCGCGCTCGTTGTTGCAGGCCTGCCAACAGATCGTTTCTTTTTTGAGGGCTTTCTTCCACATAAAAGCGGAGCCCGGCGCGCGCGCTTAACGAAATTGGCGCAAGTGCCAGGCACCTTGGTGTTTTTTGAGAGTCCAAGACGCTTAGCCGACACTGTGTCGGACTGCGCCGCAGTCTTAGGACCCCGCCCAGCAGCGATCGCTCGAGAACTGACCAAGATCTATGAATCCGTCAGACGCGGGCCTCTGGATAGATTAGCGCAAACGCTTTTAGAAGAAGAACAACTGCGCGGTGAAATCGTATTATTGATTGCGCCGCCGCAAGAAGGCGCAGCCGAGATTGCGGAGGCTGATCTTGATGCTCAAATTGACGCGACGCTTGTGACGCATTCCCCTAGAGATACAGCTGATATCATCTCTGCCGCTACGGGACATGCGCGACGCAAAGTCTATGCGCGCGTGCTGCAACGTCAAGCAATGAAAGAAAATGATATCTGACGTCTCCCTCGGCAGCTCTTATTTGTTGAAGCTGCCGATCTCGATACGAAACACAGCTTGTAATTTTCTGATCCTAAGCCAGAACAGAAAGAACGTCGCCATGTTTAATGGCGCCGCCTGTAATTACGCGCGCATAGACGCCGATTGATGGAAGCGGCTTGCCGGCAAAAGGGACCTGTATGCGATTTTGCATAATGCCTTTATTCATAACGCCCAGGTCTCGCGGTAAATCACCCTGCGCTAAAGTCGGCATAATACAGCGCGGGCACGGATCGGTTATCGCTAATTTAACACTATCTCCAATCTGCACGGTTTTTCCAACCCAATCATTTTCAACAAAACCTTCGAGTTTGCCCGTATCAACAACAATATTTGGACGAAATCGACGCGCCTCAAATCTTCCTTCAGGATAGAGCTTATTCAGCTTATCCAGCGAAGAGGTCGTCAATAGATGAAGTGTTGCATAATCAAAAAAAGTGCCTTTTGGCGCATCGCCCGCAACGGCTTCTTGGCTCACTTCATTTGATTGTCCAGCATATTCTGGCCAAAATTGCTCAAGCGTTGGTTTCTCTGGAGCGGAGTTATGCAAGGTTACTTTTCTTTTGAGCGCAGCGGAAAGAGCCTGATCGCGCTGAGGATCATCGCTGCGCACAAGAGCGCCGTCGGGTAGCGTAATCCAGATTGGCGGTAAATTTGTTGCGCTGGGCGCCGTTGCATAGGCCGCTCGATAATAGAAAAAGCTCGGCCACTTTTGTGGATTTTTCGCACTAACAATCTTGCCCGTCTCTTCATCAACTAAAGCAAAAGCACGATCGCCCAATACGCCTAATGCGGTGATGGCGGATGCATTCAACTCCTCTCCCATCATGGATTTAATTGGATATCTCCAAATGGTTGCGATATTAAACGCAGAATTTTCCATCGATCTCGCCCTCTTGATGCGCTTCCTCCCCGGAAGCTTTTTTAAATTTATTGACCCCGCACAAGAACTGACACGGGGATTAGCCCAAGTCGAGTTGGGCGAAGACTAACCGGCATCCCTGATGATTTAAAAGCAAGGCTAGCCCCGTTCTCCGCTTCAGACTACGCAAAGTCGAAGAACGGGTCAAAAGAGCAAAGCGCTTGCTCAAAGGATTGGTCATATCTGGGCGTTTAAGGAGATTGCGCTTTGGCGCCACCGCGTAGGCGATCGAAGGCGCCACGGGTTTATGGCCTGAGCGGCAGCGACTTTGGAGCGTCAAAATATGACCCTTAGGTATTTCTTCTCAGATTGGCCGCCAAATCGAGATAACAGCTTCTTGTTTAAGAAAATCTATTTTTTAAAATTTAGAATATTTTACCCCTCAGCCATCTTGTCTACCCGCAGCATCGCCCCTAACTGTCTACATAAATCCGTAATTGATACTCAACCGCTCAACGCTTCTTCTTTCCTGATGTCCAAGCAAACAGTCTTTTGAGGAAACCCATGCCCGACGACCTTACGAAACTTGTCATTCTTGGCGCTTTTGGTTTTTTCATTGGCGCGATGCTGATGGGCTGGGCCTACGGTTAAATCAGCAGCTTACTAATTTGCCGCGATGGGCATGAAATACGTTCACGCCTTACAACAGCTTGTTGGACAGATTTAAATAAGACTGCCGCGCTTAATAGAGAAAATAATTTTTTTATTTTTTTCTTATCCTGTTTTTTAAATAAACCGATCTCTAAACGAATTTCGATTAAAATATTAAACGATTATAAAATTTGCTATTTATTGTGATCCTAGCAAAACCATCTACCGCTTATTGAGCAGCTCAAGAAATTAAAAAAAACGGAAACAGCAATGGTCACATTTGACGACTATAATGCCTTAACCGCTAAACTTGACATTCAGACGGCGGCGTCAGGACTGCTGGGAAATATGACCTTTGCAGTTAAGGAAAATATCGACGTTGATGGGTTTGTTTCAACAAATGGCCACCCTCTTTGGGCGCAGACACATGAGAAAGCCCGAGAACATGCAGAGGTTGTAGATCTCCTTCTACAAGCTGGCGCACATCTTGTTGGCAAAACACATATGGATGAGATGGCCTATAGTCTCTTGGGCGCCAATCCACATTTTGGCGCGCCGATCAATCCAACCCTGCCGGATCGTCTACCGGGAGGTTCGTCCTCCGGCTCTGCCGCAGCGGTGGCTGCTGGGTTAACGGATTTTGCCGTTGGCACGGATACCGGCGGCTCATGTCGTGCGCCAGCCTCATTTTGCGGCGTCTTCGGTTTTCGCCCGTCCTCCCACTCAATGAATATGCGCGGCGTGATTCCAATGTCGCGATCGCTTGATGTCATTGGCTGGTTTGCTCGGGATATCGATTGCCTTATGACTGTTGCGAAGGTTCTGTTGCCAGAAGATACAACCGATGCCCGCTATGAAGAAGCAACATTTCTTGCAGAGTCCTTTGAAGACGCCGAACCTGAATTTATGGAAATCGCGCAAACTACGCTCCACAGATTAAAAAGCGGACCCTGGCGCAGGGCGTCGCTTGGGGAAGATTTTTTTACTCAAGCGCTAATGCATTTTAGAAATTTGCAAGGTTATGAGGTTTGGTCTGAGCATCAGTCTTGGATCCTGACCCATCAGCCTAAATTTGGGCCAGGCGTAAGCGAGCGATTAAAAATCGCCGCCACAGTTACAAAAGCAGAAAAACAGGCTGCTGAAAAATTCATTGAAATCTCACGCTTGGCCATCGACGCCCTCTTTGCCGGCGGCGGCGTGATCATTATGCCCACGACCCCTGGCCTCGCGCCAAAAATTGATGAGAGTCTCGAGGCATTCGACCGGCTGCGTTACGCAATGCTTAAGTTTTTTCTTATCGCCAGTCTTTTTGGCTTGCCGCAAATCAGCATTCCAATCAAAAATCAACGTCGCGCGATTGGCCTTTCCTTCGTCGGCCAGAGCGGCTCAGACCATCAATTGCTTTCTTTTGCGAGAAATTTTTGCGCTCAAAATAATAATGCTGTCTAGAGAATAACGATATTCTCATCCACAGATCGAACATCCGTTCTTCCACAAAAGCCCATAGTCAGACTCAATTCGCGTTCAATAATCTCAAGACAAAGCCGCACCCCTTCTTGTCCCAAGGCGCCCAAGCCATAAAGATAGGCGCGACCCAGTAAAACGCCATCCGCGCCAAGAGCAAGCGCACGCAGCACATCCTGTCCGCTTCTCACCCCACCATCAAATAAGAGCTCAGTCTCCGCCCCAACAACCCTCTTAATTTGAGGCAATACAGAAATAGACGATGGGGCTCCATCAAGCTGTCGACCGCCATGATTGGAGATAACCAATCCATCTGCGCCAACATCAATCGCTTTACGAGCATCCTCACTCTCCATTACCCCTTTAACAATTAACTTTCCTTTCCATAATTTTCGGATCCAAGCGACATCCTCCCAAGTAACAGAAGGATCAAATTGCGCAGAAGTCCAGGCGCTTAATGATGCAATATCTTTTACGCCGCTCACATGACCAACAATATTGCCAAATCCACGTCGACGCGTTTGTAACATCTCGAGCGACCATTGGGGCCTACGGAGCAGATCAAGTAAAAACCGCGGCGTTAATTTTGGCGGCGCCGCCAAACCATTTCGTAGATCCTTGTGTCGCTCTCCCATAATTTGCAAATCCATCGTCACAATCAGAACTGGGCACTTTGCGTCTTGCGCCCGCATAATTAATTTTTCAACAAAACTCCGATCGCGCATAATATAAAGCTGGAACCAGAAAGGCCGCCTCACATGCTGCGCTAAATCTTCAATTGAGCAAATACTCATTGTTGAGAGACAAAAAGGAACGCCGCTTGCTTCAGCGGCTCGCGCTGCGAGGATCTCGCCATCAGCGCGCTGAAGTCCGCACATGCCGATCGGCGCTAAAACAACAGGCATAGCGGCGCTTTGACCAACAATTTGCGTGGCGAGATTTCTTGTCTCGATATTCACGCCAATTCTTTGACGAAACTGAATTTTTGCGAGATCTGCGAGATTGGCGCGACTTGTGCTCTCCGTCCAAGATCCGCCCTGCGCATAATCATAAAACATTTTTGGCACGCGCCGACGCGCCAGCGCCTGTAAATCTTCTATCGTTGTGATCAGCGGCATAGAGCGCCTAGCGTAAAAATTTCGACTAATTCAGCATTAGAATAAGTGTTTTATCGAGACTTGTCTCGCATGCCTTAAGCCTAAGCGCCGGGGATCGCGGGACGCTCAAAAAGCTCTTTAATCGCGACGAGCAACCGATCCCGAACATCCCGATAAGCGGCGAGAATAGCCTCACGCGACCCATGCGCCGCCGTTGCGTCTGGCGTAGGCCAATAAACAACCTCTACAGCCCATGCACGGGAAAATTCTAACGCCTTATGATGGGCTTCCGGCGACAAGGTGATGATGAGATCAAAATTTGAATCAGCCAGATCTTCGAAACTATGCGGATGGTGCCCCCTAATATCTATCCCTAGCTCTTCCATCACAGCGATCGCAAAACCATCCTCTTCGCCGCTTTTAACGCCTGCGGACGCAAAATAAATTTCACGCCCAAAATAATGGCGTGCAATCGCTTCCGCCATTGGCGATCTGACAGTATTTAACGTGCAGGCGAAGAGAACAGACTGCGGACGCGCCATGCGTGGGCCTAGCCCTTCCAATGCAGCGCCGTAATTAGCGTAAAAAGCCTACGCGCTGTGTCTTGATCCGTTTCAATCTTACCCTTGAGGCGCTCGAGCAATAATTGAGCCCCTTCATTATGCAGTCCACGACGTCCCATATCGATCGCTTCAATTCGACTTGGCGTCGCATGACGAATAGCGGCGTAATAATTTTCGCAAATGAGAAAATAGTCCTTCAAGATACGTCTAAAAGGCGTGAGGGATAAGATATGCGTTACAACTGCCGCGCCTTCGACGTTTTTGATTTCAAAAACAAGTTTTGCGTCAACAAGTGCGATATTTAATGCATAAGGACCTGAGTCTTGGCCATTGAGCGCAAAATAATTATTTTCTATCAAATCATACACGGCGATCGTGCGTTCATGCTCCTGATCCGCTGAACCGCGGCCAATCGATTTTTCATCGAGCGTTAAAGAAGCCAGACGATGATTGTTGGCTTGCTCCACGCCATCAGTCCTCGGATTGATTGAGTCGGATAGAAACAGATCGCGCATGCGCCTGAAGTCCCTCAGCCTCCCCGAGCGTAACTGCAGCCGACCCAATTTTGCGGAGCGACTGCGCATCGCACTTTAAAATCGACGTGCGTTTAAGAAAATCTAAAACGCTTAAGCCAGATGAAAAACGCGCTGAACGCGCTGTTGGCAGAACATGATTGCTGCCGCCAACGTAATCGCCGATAGCCTCAGGGGTATAACCGCCAATGAAAATAGCGCCCGCATTCGAAACTTGTCCCGCAAGCTCTTCCGCATCTTCACTGATAATTTCTAGATGCTCGGCCGCAATGCGATTGGCTAAGCTAATTGACTCGCGTAATTTCTTAACGAGGATAATCGCGCCAAAATCTTTCCATGACGCGCTGGCGATTGTTTGACGGGAAAGGGTCTTCAGCTGGCTCTCGACCGATTCAACAACAGCTTGCGCTAGAGCGGCGCTATCGGTGATTAAAATCGACTGCGCCGATTCATCATGCTCGGCTTGCGCGAGAAGATCTGCGGCAATCCAGTTTGGATTAGCCGTTTGATCCGCCAAAATGAGAACTTCTGACGGCCCTGCGATCATATCAATGCCAACTTGGCCAAAGACACGACGCTTCGCCGCTGCAACCCAAGCGTTGCCAGGTCCTACAATCTTGACCACTGGCGCGATTGTCTGGGTGCCGTAGGCTAGAGCCGCAACCGCTTGCGCGCCGCCAATACGATAAATTTCATCAATTCCTGACCGCTTGGCTGCAGCGAGCACTAAGGGCTCAACCTGTCCCCGAGGCGTGGGCACAACCATAACAATCCGCGAGACGCCGGCAACCTTCGCCGGCACGACATTCATCAACACGGAGGAAGGGTATGCAGCTGTGCCGCCTGGAACGTAAAGCCCAACGGAATCGAGCGGAGTCCATCGCCAGCCAAGCTCAACGCCTTCAGCATCGGTAAATCGAAGATCTTGCGGCCGTTGGCGTTCATGAAAGGCTGTGATGCGTTCAAGCGCCACATCAAGCGCCGCTAATTGTTCTCTTGAACACTTGTTCTCAGCAGCCGCGACTTCTTTTGCGGAAACAGCAATCCCTGTTTGCGTCAGGTCAATATGATCAAACCGCGCTGAATAGTCAGTAAGCGCTGCATCGCCGCGCGCAATGACATCTTCAATAATCGCACGCACCGTTGCATCAACATCCGGCGATGACTCGCGCTTCATCGCCAGCAATTCAACAAAGCGCTGCTCAAAATCTGGGGCGGCGGCGTCTAAACGCAGGGTCATATTCTTCTCCAACCGAATTTAGCGGTTGTCATGACCTTCCCTTTGGCTCTTCGTCAAGACCGGCATCAAGATTGTGCTGCGGTCCTGCATCGACGCGCCAGCTTGGGCCAATGTCACGCATCTGCGCCTCGATGCACTCAACCTGAAGCTCAATCTCTGGACCGCCAGCGAAAATCAGACGGATAACGCCCGAAGGCGGGGCGTCTTTGATCGCTTCAAAAGTGACAGCTAACAACGCCAAAACCTGCTCAGACTGATTAAGATTAATCTGCAGACGCCGCACGCCCGTCACGCCGTCAAAGTGCAGACCCGCATGGCGGCGTTCGCGACGCCCCTCTCGCTCCGCGACGCGATCGAACCTGGCGCAAATAAGCGCAAAGCGGCGTTGTTTTGGTAAGTAAGCAAGATCACTAACGCGGATTAACGCATCCTGCGCATGTGCAGAAATAAACGCCAGATCCTCTTCGTCTACTGCGTGCAACCCGAGAGTTTGCTCAGCGCCAGCTGAAGGGCTTTGGGCCATATTGAGAACTCCTGCTCCCAAAATGGCGAGAGGCGCATGATTTCGCCTTTCTCCATTTTGTCAGATTAATCTTGAAAAGGATTATGCACGAGTATGGTGTCGTCCCGTTCAGGACTTGTCGATAACAACGCCACAGGAGCCTCAATTAGCTCCTCAATTCGTCGAACATATTTGATCGCCTGCGCTGGTAGATCCGCCCATGAGCGCGCCCCACTCGTTGTTTCTTGCCAGCCAGGAAAACTCTCATAGACCGGCTGCACGCGCGCCTGAGCGGCCTGAGAGGCGGGCAAGCGGTCAACTCGCTGACCATCAAGTAGATAATGGGTACAAATCTTGATTTCTTTGAAACCGTCAAGAATATCCAGCTTCGTCAGCGCGACGCCGTTGATGCCTGATGTTTTAACCGCCTGGCGCGCCAATACCGCATCAAACCAACCGCAGCGTCGGCGTCGGCCAGTATTCGTGCCAAATTCATGTCCGCGATCGCCGATTAAGGCGCCAATCTCATCATTGAGCTCTGTGGGAAACGGCCCGCCCCCGACGCGCGTTGTATAGGCCTTGGCGATACCCAGCACATATCCAATGGCGCCTGGACCAAGCCCTGAACCGCTTGCCGCCGATGCAGCGACGGTGTTGGAAGAGGTCACATAGGGATAGGTGCCATGATCAACATCCAGCAAAACACCCTGAGCGCCTTCAAACAAAATACGCTTGCCAGAGCGACGCTGCGCATCCAGCAAATCCCAGACCGCATCCATGAAAGGTAAAATTTTAGGGCCAATACTCATCAGCTCATCGTAAAGCGTTTTTGGCTTCACTTCTGTTAGCCCCAATCCTGATCGTAATGGATTGTGATGCGCAAGCACGCGCGCAATTTTGTCGTTCAACGTATCAGGCTCTGCCAGATCCATCAGTCGAATAGATCGCCGGCCAACCTTATCTTCATAAGCCGGACCAATACCGCGCTTCGTCGTTCCAATCTTAGCGCCGCCGCCTGCTTCTTCGCGATGCGCGTCTAGCTCACGATGCAGGGATAAAATTAACGGCGCATTTTCAGCGACTTTCAAATTATCAGGCGTGATGTCGACGCCTTGCGCGCGTAAGCGCTCAATCTCGGCAATGAGAAAATGCGGATCAACGACGACGCCATTGCCAATCACAGAAAGTTTGCCGCGCCGAACAATCCCAGAGGGCAGCAAGGCGAGCTTATAGGTCACGCCATCAATGACCAACGTATGGCCGGCATTATGACCGCCTTGAAAGCGGACGACGACGTCAGCTTCCAGAGACAGCCAATCAACAATTTTACCCTTACCTTCGTCGCCCCACTGAGCGCCGACCACCGCGACATTCGCCATGGCTCATCAACTTCTCAAAAAAAAAGAAAAAGCCCTGCGCAGTAACGCGAAGGGCTCGTTACGCCCAGTGTCTAGCGCAGGATCGCCAGGCGGTAAAGACCAAGCTCTGGCGACCGGTTATCCTGCGCGATGATAGGGATGACCGCTAAGAATGGTCATGGCGCGATAGATTTGCTCCGCCGCTAAAATACGGACTAATTGATGCGGCAAGGTCATTGCGCCGAATGAAAAAACAGCCTGAGCGCGTGTTTGCAAGCTAGGCGCAAGCCCCTCGGAGCCGCCGATAGCGCACCAAAGGGCTTTTCGCCCGCTATCGCGCTCTTTTTTGATAAAGCCAGCAAAGTTGAGACTATCCGCCGCTACCCCAGCTTCATCAAACAGCAGCAAGGCTGCGTCATGCGGCAAAAAAGACAAAATTTCTTCAGCCTCTCGCGCCATGCGTTCGGCGGGAAGTTTCGCCCTACTCTCTTCTATTTCTCTTAATTCAAGGCCTTCAAGCCCCAGGCGCCTTAGCGCCGCTATGCGCTCGCTATAGCGCTGATAAAGCTCGCGCTCGGGTCCCGCCTTGAGCCGACCGATACAGATTAAACCTAAGCGCATTAAGAAAGATTTCTCAGATCAGAGACCACGCGGCTCCTGCGGCCGATCCCCGCTCCACATCTTTTCAAGATTATAGAATTGCCGCACTTCTGGACGAAACACATGAATGATGACATCGCCAGCGTCGATTAAAACCCAGTCGCATTGCGGCAGACCCTCTACCCGAGGGGCGCTCACGCCAGAGGCCTTGCAGGCTTTTATCGCCTTATCCGCGATGGAGCCAACATGCGTTGTCGATCTTCCCGTCGTAATAATCATTTGGTCAGCGAGAGCTGTCTTGCCGCGCAAGTCGATCGAGATGATGTCCTCGGCTTTCGCGTCTTCCAGACTTTGTAAAATATCTTGCAAAATCGTCCCTGATCGAGACGGCTGTGGTCCGTCATCTGAATGGAGCGCTGTCTGCGCTCCGGATAAAATTGGCGTCGACAGCGTTTAGCCCTCTAGCTGCACAGTCGTCACCACTTGATCGGGCGACCGTAGGCTTAGGATGAGACGCTTTGGCGAAGATTGCAATAGAGCGGCCACAAGGGGCGAGAAAGACATGAAAAAAACCCGGCATATGGCCGGGTTGGAGAGGCGGTTCAGGCTAATCGAGAGGCGGGAGGAACCTCAAAGGCTGAACAGACAAAGTATAGCAGATTTTGTCCCATAACGCCCAAGCTTAATTTTGACCTAGATCATTTACTATCTAAAGTTCTTAGATTGAGACAAGCTTGTCGACCCAAATTTTACGATAATATCAAATAATTTCATTAAGTTATGAGCACAAGGGGCAATGCCAAAGGCTATCCGCCCTCACGCGCGCCCGATTGATAAATCCCCTGCCCGGACGCCCAAATAGGCGCCCCGAGGTTAGAAAATCCGAAAAATACCCGAATCAAGGGATGAGCGCCAAGGCCCCTGTGGTACTGCGCGCCTCTAGAGCCGCATGCACGCCGCGGGCCTCCGATAGCGGATAACAATCTGGAGGTTGAATTTTCAAATCGCCCCGCTTGATCGCCTTAAGCAAGTCTTGCGTCATTGCCTCATAATCCTTGCGGCGCGCGATATAATCAAAGAGGGAGGGACGCGTTGCGTAAAGCGAGCCTTTCTGCGTGAGGAGACCGAGCTCGAAGGCGGAAATGGGCCCCGAAGCGGACCCGAAGCTCACAAATAAGCCAAAAGGCTTTAAGCAATCGAGCGAGGCTGGAAAAGTCGCCTGGCCGACGCCGTCATAAACAACATCGCAGAGTTTTCCCTTCGTGATTTCCCGAACGGACTGCGCAAAATCTTCTTCTCGATACAAAATGACATGATGCGCGCCCGCCGCAAGCGCAATCTGACCCTTTTCTGCAGATCCCACTGTCGCGATAACTTTAGCGCCTAATGCGCGCGCCCACTGACACAAAAGCTGTCCAGTTCCGCCTGCGCCAGCATGGATAAGGATACAGTGTCCTTTTTTCACGCGAAAGGTACGCCTCAGGAGATATTGCGCAGTGAGCCCTTTGAGCATCATCGCCGCGCCTTGATCAAAGGAAATTGATTTTGGCAAATGAATGAGTGACGCCGCACTGATGTTGCGCGCTTCGCTATAGCCCCCCAGCGCGCCGATATAAGCAACGCGCTCGCCAATTTTAAATCCCTTAACTCCCTCGCCTATAGCAAGCACTTCGCCGGCGCCCTCATGCCCCGGAATGAAGGGATAGCTCGCAGGATAAGCGCCTGTACGACGATAAATATCGATAAAATTTACCCCAATTGCGCGGTGGCGGATTTGCACCTCGCCTGGAGCTGGCGCTTCAAGAGACACTTCTTCATACTTTAGCGCTTCCACGCCGCCGGGCTGATGCACACGGATCGCCTTAACCATCGCCGTCTCCCTAATTTTTAACGCGTTAGGCATAATTTAAAATTCTCAAAAAACAAATTGCGCAGATCTCGACGATCTTGACTTCAAGAGCGGCGTTGAGAGGTCTATAACAAGCGCACAACAGGAGAAGATGATGAGCGCGAACCGTGAGTTAACGCCACAAGCCCAAGAAAAAGCGGATATTCTGGTCGCTGGGGCCGGCTCTACCGGTCTTGCGGCCGCTCTAGCTTTCGCCAAATCAGACTTACGCATTAAGCTCATTGGCCGCGTGCCGCCACCACTGCCAGGCCGCACTGTCGCATTGTTTGAAGCTTCAATCCGATTTCTCGATGCGCTCGGCGCACTTGAGCGCGTTACGGCAATTGGCTGCCCGATCGAAGCAATTCGCATGATCGATGACACCGATCAATTATTGCCAGTACCGCCGTTAACCTTGAGCGCGCGTGAAATTGACCTACCGGCGCTGGGCGTGAATATTTCCAATGATGATCTCGTCAGCATCCTGCACGATCTCGTCACGACACATCCTAATATAGATTTCGTTGATGCAGACATTGTTGATTATGAATTTGGCGTGAGCAACGCTGTTGCTCTTTTAAGCGATCACCGACGCATAGAGGCAGACTTTCTCATTGCCGCTGATGGCCGCAACAGTCGCGCACGCGCTGTCGCTGGCATTGACTTGAAAGAATGGACCTATCCGCAAATCGCCCTTACTGCGATGGTCCGACATGAATTTGCACACGCAAACATGTCGACGGAATATCATACGCGCTCAGGTCCCTTCACGCTGGTGCCTTTGCCTGCGCGTCCAAATGCGCCTCATCGCTCCAGCCTTGTCTGGTTAATGAATACAGAAGACGCTCGCCGTCGCCTTGCCGCGCCACGAGAAGAACTAGAATTTGAAATCGAAGACTTTGCCAAATCAGAATTTGGCGTAATGCGGCTTGAGAGCGATATCGGACAATTTCGCATGGGCGGCATGCAAGTCTCCCAACATGGAAAAGGTCGCCTCGCGCTCGTTGGCGAAACCTGTCATGTGTTTCCACCCATCGGTGCGCAAGGCCTTAATCTCTCCTTGCGCGATGTAGCAGATTTAGAAGATTGCTTAGCCAGCGTTGACTTAAAAAATGAAGCTGAATTAGCCCGCGCGCTCGCCCGATATGATCGCCACCGACACGCAGACATTGGCTTCCGCACATCTGGCGTAGATGTTCTCAATCGCTCGTTGATTATACCTTATTTGCCCGTTGATCTTTTTCGCGGCGCAAGCTTTCTTGCCGTTTCAGCGCTCAGCCCGCTGAGACGCGCGATAATCCGGGAAGGCATCTTACCGCATTTCGCCTTGCCAAGGTTGATGCGCGATAGTCATCAAACCAAACACGCTTAAGCTACAGCGACTGAACGGGTTAAATTTTATTGCCTTCTTCACCTGCTCTGACGCATCGCCAACGCTTAATCGACAAGTTTGGATGCTCGCCTGACCATTGAGCGATATAAGGCATCGCTTGCATCATGCAGGTATTGGGCGAAGCCGTTGCTGTTTCAAAGGTCAACTTCCTCTCATCACAAGACTCAGGTTGGATGAGAGAACAGACAGTGAGGATGAGTTGGATGTAATTCATCGCTACTCCTTTGCCAGACAGTCGCCCGTAGAGTCGAATGGTCTGATATAGAGTAGTTACCCTTCCATTGGGGTCAATATCTCGCCCTTGCCATAAACCGACGTGTCGCCGCCATATCGGCGCAACTTGCCCGATAAAAGTCGCGCAGCGCTAGAGCTAACAGACGCAAGACTCCGGCTCAGCAAGCCAATGTACGTTAACTGATGCGCACCACAATCGAGATAGGTTGGTCCAAAATCTTTACACTGCGCCAAAATGAGAGAACCGCGCTTGTTGAGATATCCAACACGCCCCAACGTCTCCCCCAGTGCGACGATCGTGCCAGCGATCAATCTCGACCCCAAATCTTCCCCGGAAGAGCCTTCGATCACAATTACGCCGCGACGCAACCGATCTCCCGCGCGTGAACCGACGGAGCCGTGAATAATCACGCGCCCCCCCGCCATGCCGCTTAATTCACCCGCAAGCGGAGCGGCAAGATAATCGCCCGCATCGCCAGCAATCTCGATTTCCGCGCCTAAATTACCCGAGGCGGCATAGGCTCCTGCGGATCCAGCTACTGTTATCCGTCCGCCATGCGCCAAGCGTCCTAATTGAGCGCCGACATCGCCATCAACATGAATAGAAAAATCTGGTAAAAGCTTTGCTCCGATAAGATCAAAGCGCGAAGAGCCGCCTTCATAGCGAAGATTTTTTAAATCCCCTGGCAATATCTCAAAAATATCGCCGACTTTTGTTGAAAATTTTGTAACGCCAATATCAATTTTTTCAATTTGCGCAGGGGATAGTCCCGCCAGACGATCGGGCGTCAATATTGACAGATCAACACGCTGCGGGGGTTCTTGACGAAGCTTTAGGGTGAAGGGCTTCACGGCAACAATTCCTTCAAATGATAATGGAATGGTCCAAGTTTGCCGCCATAATTTCCTGCGCCAATACGTTTCGCGCCCTGCTCTGGTCCCATGTCGATAATGGCTTTTAACCCAGCGCGCATTGCCGCGGAAACAGCTGCATCGGTTAACCCGTCAATGACGATTTCAAGCACACAGCCAATGTCTTCATCAAGCGCGCTTTGAGTGACGCCGCGAAGCGTTGGACAGTAAGCGTCATTCGTTGACGCGCCCATGCCCTTATATTTTGATCCCACCTTTGAGCCGGATCGAACAATACCGCCAGGGAACGGCGCAATGGCGTCACGAACGGATTGCACGGCGGCGACGCCTGCTTCCGTCGCCCGCATCGTCGAATCCCAATCCGCTCCCATAACTAACAGATTGCCGCCACCAACGGACTTCTTCGTCAGCCCCACTTTGCCTTCACAAAAAAACTCGCCATCCATAACTGGCACACGCCAGTAACGCCGACCCTCGACAACCTTAGACATTTGCCATTTATCGCCAAACTGGCGGACTGCATCGCCAACTTTTATTTCAAATTCGCCCGGCACTGTTGAGTAAACCGCAGAACCTGGACAGGTGAGCACGCATTGACCCAGCCGATTCACAAGTTGTTTTTCTGCGTCTTTTGAGGACATCGCAAATAACAACGCGCGCACACCCGGTCTCCCGTCGGGCGTCTCTTCCGGCGGCACCTCATAATCGATGCCCGCTTCACACCCGCAGCCTATGACGGATGTCGCAAATCCGGTCATGGTTTGCGCTGCTTGACGAGCCCATTTTGCATTTGGTCCAGTAATGAGTATGCCCGTGCCGCTCATCGGGAAGGCTTCCGCAAAACTATCGTCGATGCGAACGCCGTTGCGAATTAATTCCGGCATGCGACCTCCGCAAAAGCATTTTCCTTTGGCAAAGCAGCCTCCGAAACATTAAAGATTGTTCGCGGCAACCCATAGAGCTCGGCATAATAAGCATCTAACCGCTGATGAATATTTTTGTCATAGGCAGGACTAATGTGCAGTGTTTTACCACGCGTATAATGCGTCACATTTCCATCGCGCACGACGCGCTCCCCATCCTTAAAAACATAGGCTGCGCGTCTAAACATCGCAGCAATATCCTTACTGGGCTTGTAAACAGCAATATCCGCGATGGCGCCAACCCCTAATTGACCCCGATCCTTAAAGCCGAATAATTTTGCCGCGCCAGAACGGCTCATCTGAGCAATTTCATAAAGCGTATATTCTCGCGAGATCGAAGGCAGCGTCGTGTGCTCCAATACATCCGCAGGCAAACGCGCCATCATCTGAGCGCGAAGATCTGCACTCATCAAGAGAGCAAAGAGATCCGGATAGGCGGTGAAGGGTCCGCCATTAGGATGATCTGTTGTAAAATAAACCTGCTCAGGATTTTGAATGAGTAGAAACAACTCTAATCCGGCCGCCCATTGAATCGCATTATAGTAATTTGAAATCTTATAAGCATAAGGCACCACGCCGCCGCCATTTGCGTCGCCATCGAAGATCGCGCCCTTTTTAGGAATAGCGCCAGAAAGACTGTTGAATTGTTTCAAGACATCCGATGAGATCGTCACCGTATCAGAAAACATCACCTGACCAACATCAACAGAGACATTGGGATTAGCGTTAATTTTTTCAGCAAAACGCGCGCTTGCGGATGAGAAGCCATGTTTGCCCTCAAGACCATAGGCATAAAACTGCACATGCGCCAGATGCAGCGGCAAACCTTCGGCGGCATCTATCGTCTGCAGCGCTGTATCAATATTACCAGCGATCCCAAGGTTATTCATATGAAGATGCAAGGGATGAGGCACACCCACCGCCTGGGTGGATTTTTGTAGCAATTGGAAAATTTGGCGCGATGTCACCCCATAAAAAGGCACAACATCATCAAGCCCGAATGCGCGCATATTTTCTTTAAAGCTCTCACAGCCGCCTGGATTGATACATTTTAGACCAAGCGAATGCGTATTGCTCACCGTCAATGCGACATAGTCATTAATCGCGCCCTCAGAAGCGCCTTGCCGCATCATGCGCAAAAGAAAATCGTCATTCCCCAACACAGTCAATGCGCCCTTATCGATGATTGGGACATCATTGAGCTCAAGATGCGTTTGTAAAGCATGATGCGGAGCCATTGCAGGCTCCACGACTGTCGTAAACCCCATCTGGGCGTAAAGACGACCCGTCTCATAGGTCGACCACTTAGCTGTTGATAAGGGCGTGCCAACAAGTCGCGCGCGCACGGCGCGGTGCAGTTCCGGCAATAACAACCGCGCAGTATTCACATTCCCGCCAGCAATGTGGGAATGAATATCAATTGCGCCCGCCATCACCACATGGCCCGAGACGTCAATTTCAACATCGCCCTTATTATGTGCCGGCGGGGCAACAATGCGGCCGTCCTCAAACCAGACGTCGCCGATTGTATCTTGTTTCGTTGCAGGATCGACGATGTGGCCGCCGCGCAAAACTGTTAGCACGAAGAGGCCTCCGAGATTTTAGCTAAAATCGCGTCAATAACGACGCCAACGCTTGGCGTTGCAGTTGGTTGGCTGGCTTTGCGCAAAGTCATTGCGGCAATTTCCTGCGCATATTCGACAGCGTCATGCGTCACGCCCGGCTG
>DHWC01000060.1:0-989 GCA_002412985.1 Methylocystaceae bacterium UBA5192
AATGCTATTAGAGAATATTCTTTCATAATTTAAGATTTAATAGAATAATTTTCTACTAAAGAATTATACTTTGACTATTGGTTCTATAGACTAATTGCTAAAAATTTGGCACTTATTGCCTCATACTTTCTCCTTGATTGGTGACAAAAAATGCAGCTCATTAAAGAAAAATTCGTGCCCGCCGCCATCTGGCTTGGGTTTGTCGCCCTCGCCTTTGCAAGCGCTACTGAAATCCGCAACATCAATAAGCCAGAACTGCAATCCTATACCCCAACACACCATAGCAGAGGCTAATTTCGTTAAAAACTAAGCAGCAATGCGAAATCAAAAAGCAGTCCACATCAGCCGATGGCCTCAACGCTTTCCAAAACACTGAAAATAAGACATTGTGAAGGACGAAAAACTCGATGAGATAACAAACCAAAAAACCAACCCATTGAAGGGAAGCTGCTTTGAAATATCCTCAAGTCTTTTTTCTCAGCCTCGCTTCCTTGTTTATCCTCAGCGCTCCGGGGCAGACGCGCCCTCATAAACCAACCAAGCCCGCAGCTCCTTCCGCCAAACAAGACCTAAATTCGACACCACCTGCAACGAGCGAAGCAGCTCCCCTCAAACCCGCGCCATCGGCAAAAGAAGCCGAAGCGACAGCTTCGATCGAAAGTGCAAAAAAGTGCGATCAGGAAACAGCGGAAAAATACCTAAAAGCCGTCAGCGAGCCTGCCGATACAGTAGCAGTTGCCGCATTCGATAAATGCGCAGAATCATGGGCTCAAGCTTCAAAATCAGCAATTGCCTACCAATCGATCAATATCAGCTCCATATCTCAAAAAGATGTGGCCGGGAATCCTTACCTCTTACCAGAAACAATTCGTAAAAATGAAGCTATCGAAAAGCAAAATAGCATTGAAACATGGCGAGAGGCAGAAATAAAAAGACTTCGCATCCTAATTATTGAAAAGCGACTAGAGACAAATCAGAACTAACTTTTT
>DHWC01000060.1:1408-4579 GCA_002412985.1 Methylocystaceae bacterium UBA5192
GAAATCAAATGCAAGGCTCTATTTAAAATCTGCAGAACCATAAGGCCCTTGAACAGCATTTTTTAGATCGAACCAATTATTCTGTCCATTTCCTTCAACAGTAAAAAAATCATCAACAATTTTTTCAACACCATCCCCTCTTACTGCTTCATTTTCGCGATGTAAGATCTTATCTCTCGCTGCAGTATTTTTTTGTTCTGTAGCCTCAGACACCTGAATAAAAACAAACGATAGGCTAATCATGAGCATGAAACGCGACAGCAACATTAATCTTCTCCTCGGTTTGTTTTCACCTGTATGGAATAACAATTATAAAAAACAATCTTCGCTTATATAGAGTATAATGGACGCACTAAGGTTTGTATTTCTAGATCTTCTCTAACTGTCAATTGGGAAAACACAACTGAGCAGCCTATACCCCACCCTTCACGCCCTCTTCAAACATCCCCACAGGGCATTGCAGGCCTTTCTCAAGGTGGCGTGGGCTTGCCGGGTCAGCATTATCGGCCTTATTGCCCCAGCCGTTTTATTCATCGAATTCCCACAAGGAAGAGATTTGCTGCTTTATTTCCGCGGCCAGCTTACTGAAACCAATTCATTAGAGGGCGCTTACTTAACAATTTTATATTGGGCAGGCTTGTTAGCCGCAATTTGTCTTTTTTGGGCCTATCCGATTCATGCCGCCGCACGCACAATTCTCTACGATCCCTTTTGGCTTTACCCGCATGGCAGCAACCCAAATGATACAGCGCTGCGACGCATGCAATTACTATATCGGCCCCTCATCATCTGGGTGCCGAGACTGCTATCAGCCAGTACAGCTTTAGTGATCAGCCTTGCCTGTCAAATTGCTTTTCATGATTTACCAAGCCCTGAAGTTGGAGACCTTGATTCGAAAAGCGCCTCATCGTCTCTAGCTTTTGAAATGTTACATCTTCTTCAAATTTTCTCTTTTTTTATGTTTTCAGCGATTTTAATTTTCTACAGCACTCGAAAAGGCAGCCTCGCCAACCATCCCAAAACACTAATTTTAGCCAAACGCGGACTACCCTTATTAAAAAGATATCGTAGCGCATTAGGTAGCTCTGAGGCTATCAACACTGAACTTGATCAATCCTATTTAAAGATGGGCTTTATCAGTCTAATTCTGCTTATTGTCCTCATCGCACCCAATCTTACATCAGAATATTTTTTCCTTGCACTTGTCGTTCCAATACTTGCTGGGGCATGGATACCTTGGTTTACTTGGCTAGCGCTTTGGAGCCATAGACTAAGCTTACCTTTAACAATTATCACGGCTATTCTCTTTATTGCGATCTCTTACTTACTTGGAGATCATCATGACATCACCCGCACCCAAGAAGCTATGTTAGCGCGCCCATCGCTTGACCAAGCAATTAATCGATGGAGAGCGGTCAATAACTGCAGCGGTCTCAATCAAATCTGTCCGCGCCCAATTATTGTTTCAACCGCCGGAGGCGCCAGTCGCGCAGGTTTTTTTACAGTAACCGTTCTTGGCGATTTATTGGACAATCCTGTTTTTGATTTTCCCCTTCCAGATGTCAAAACCAAAGGCGATAAAGCCCGCCATGTCATCAATCGTATCTTTGCAATTTCTGGCGTATCGGGCGGATCCTTAGGCGCCTTAATGTTTGCTGCAACAACCGCCAATAGCCCGGAGGGTCTTCAGCCTTGTGCAGAAAAACAATCAAAATACTGGTTTCGCTCTGGAGCGCCTAAAAATTGGCGCGGCTGTTTACAAGCCTTGATGTCTGAAGATTTTCTCTCTGAAACAATCGCCGGGATTTTCTTTAGAGATAATCTTGATTTTTTAAGTAAATTTTTCTCTTGGCCAGATCGCGCAGAGATACTTGAAAACGCTTGGATCAAGACATTCCAAACTTGGATAGAAAGAAAATCAAACCATAAGAATTATCTCGGTCTTGAACATGCATTTACAAAATATTCACAACAAACCCAAAATTGGCGACCGATTCTGATTCTAAATGGCACCTCGGTCACAACAGGAAGGCGAATTCTTACAAGCTCAGTCGCTCCCTTTTGGCAGCCGGAGAACGCCATAAAGAATACGGGAAAAAACATTAATCCACAGAGCGCTTTGCGCGAACGCGTGTTCATGGACGCCTATGATTTACATGAGATATTATCTGGCAAAGAAGAGTGCGCTCAATCGCAATGCATGAACTCAGACCACAAAATTAAAGATATTCGGTTAGCGACAGCAGCAACAAATAGCGCAAGATTTCCAATCATCTCGCCACCAGGAACGCTCCGCCAAGAAAAAGTGGAAGGGAAAAATGGAAAAAGTGACGTAATCGATCGAATTATCGATGGCGGATATTTTGAAAATGACGGCATAACGACGACGCTTGATCTTGTGCGCGCCCTGCAAAGAGTCGGATTAAAGCCTGCCGTCGTGCATCTGGCTAACGATCCTCTACCCTACACCCGAGATCATCCCTCTCGCATTCAGCAAAAAAAGTTTGGCGATAATGACTGGCGCCTCAATAGCCCCACCATTCCGGTTGCAGAAGACAAAAGCTGGCTTCTTTTCCTTCGCGGTCCACTTGGCGGCCTCTTAGCAACGCGCGGCGCGCGCTCAAGTTACGCCCTGCAGGATCTTGAAGCGAGCCTCAACACTAAGACAGCCTTTGCCGAAATTCTTGTTTATGGCGAACCTCTTAATGGCTTCTCAGCTAAATCCTCCGCCATTGGAAGCGAAAACGGATGTCACGACGTTACGCCGGCCGAACCAGGCGCACCCTTAAAAGATGTGTCAATGAGCTGGTGGCTCTCACAGCCTGTTCAGGAATATCTAGACGCGCAATTAGCCTTGGCGCGAAATTGCGTTGCTATGGATCGCATAAGGGATTGGCTGAAAGAAAGCGCCGCACCCTAGAATGAGGGAGCTTGAGAACTTGGCTAAACGAAGTGACCGCCTACCGCCTTTTCAATAGTGAGCGGGATGTCGATCACTCTGAGGGTTGCTGAGCTATAAAAGCCTCAGTCGTTCTTCGAGATCTCAGAATTTTCTTCAGTAGATTCTGAGTTAGGCGCCGCCTCTAAAGTTGCCGTTTGCTTAGACTGGGCGTCAATCTTATTTGGCCAGCTTTTCCATACAAGAAACATTATACCAACGCCAACAAACGC
>DHWC01000104.1:0-16207 GCA_002412985.1 Methylocystaceae bacterium UBA5192
CGCCAAAAGCACGCTCGCACAGCAGTACAGCAATCCATTAACTTTGCGCATCCTGATCACTCCTTCTAGTCCTTGTCTTGGCTTTTTGGATTTACCGACATTAAAGAGCCTCCGGCAACTGGCGTCCCTGCCGGGAGGAACGGTCTCAACGCTTTTTTACTTGGCGAAGCGCGGGGGAAGAGCTATAAGCCACTCTCAATCGTGGCGCGTGGCCGACAGGCTCCGCGCCGCGACTGTTTTACGACGCGTCTTTTCTTCATAAAAACAAAGAAGACAGCGGCAATGAGAAGCGATCGATTCCATGGTTAACCCGTTCACATTCCTGCAGGAAGTCCGGGCGGAAGCGAAAAAGGTCACCTGGCCTTCGCGCCGCGAAACAATGATCACAACGGGTCTGGTTGTGGTAATGGTCCTTTTTGCGAGCCTGTTCTTTGTTCTTGTCGACTCGGCGTTACGTTTTCTCGTCGGCCTCATGCTGCGAGCTGGGCAATAATTTTTCGGAGCCAATGACGCCGTCATGAGCATGCGCTGGTACATCGTCCACGCTTATTCGAACTTCGAAAAGAAGGTCGCCGACGCTATCCGCGAAGGCGCCGCGCAACGCAATCTTTCCGAAAAATTCGAGGAAATCCTTGTTCCGACCGAACAAGTCGTTGAGGTGCGTCGAGGCCGTAAGGTCAACACTGAGAGAAAGTTCTTTCCTGGCTATGTGCTGGTAAAGTGCGAGTTAACGGATCCAGTGTTTTCCTTGATTAAAAATACGCCCAAGGTTACCGGCTTCCTAGGCGCTGACAATCGCCCCATGCCCATCTCCGAAGAAGAAGCGATGCGGATCAAGGGGCAAGTGGCGGAAGGCGTGGAGCGGCCCAAACCGACAATTCAATTTGAAGTTGGCGAAACAGTTCGGGTGGCGGATGGACCTTTTGCCTCCTTTAATGGTCTGGTTGAAGAGGTGGATGAAGCCCGCTCTCGCGTTAAAGTCGCCGTATCGATTTTCGGACGTCCGACCCCGGTGGAATTGGAGTTTGGCCAAGTCGAGAAGGTTTGAAGCAATACCTTAAGCCCGAAGTCGGGATAAGGTTTTCGTGCCGTGGCGGATCCGCCCCGAAGCCATCGGGGAGCTCGGGTCAGACCACGAACCACAACCGATGGCCGACGCGTTTATGTCAAATGCGTCGCGACATCATTCGTTGGAGTAAGTAAATGGCGAAGAAAATTGCCGGTTACATCAAATTACAAGTGCCGGCTGGCGCGGCGAATCCCTCGCCGCCCATCGGCCCCGCGCTCGGTCAGCGCGGACTGAACATCATGGAATTTTGTAAGGCATTTAATGCCAAAACTGGGCAAATGGAGAAGGGGATGCCGATCCCCGTCATCATTACAGCCTATCAGGATCGCTCCTTCACCTTTGAGATGAAGCAACCGCCCGTTTCCTTTTTTCTTAAAAAGGCGGCGAACCTCAAAATCGGCAAAAAACCTGCTTCGGGCTCCAAAACGCCAGGACGCACTGTCGTTGGCAAAGTGACGAAGGCGCAGATCAAAGAGATTGCTGAAAAGAAAATGCCCGATCTCAATTGTGCATCAATTGAGTCGGCAATGTCGATGATTGAAGGCTCGGCGCGCGCCATGGGCCTGCAGGTGGTGGAGTAAGACGATGGCCCATATCGGAAAACGCATTGCGAAAGCGCGCGAGGGCATCGAGCGAACCAAGCTCTACGCCCTTGATGAGGCTGTAAAACTCGTGAGATCTCGCGCTAAGGCTAAATTTGACGAGTCAGTTGAAATTGCGATGAATCTCGGGGTTGACCCCAAACATGCCGACCAGATGGTGCGCGGCGTTGTCAACTTGCCAAATGGCACTGGCCGCGTCCTTCGCGTTGCCGTATTTGCACGCGGACCGAAGGCTGATGAAGCCAAGGCTGCAGGAGCAGATGTTGTTGGCGCTGAAGATCTGGTGAACACCGTCATGGGTGGCTCTATAGACTTTGATCGATGCATCGCTACCCCTGATATGATGCCGCTGGTTGGCCGCTTGGGCAAAGTCCTTGGCCCGCGCGGCATGATGCCTAATCCAAAAGTTGGCACCGTCACGATGGACGTCGCCAATGCCGTAAAAGCCTCCAAAGGCGGCGCGGTGGAGTTTCGCGTTGAAAAAGCGGGCATTGTTCAAGGAACCGTCGGCAAGGCCTCCTTTGATGAGGGAAAGCTTGTCGAAAATATTAAGGCCTTTGTCGATGCTGTCGCTAAAGCCAAGCCACAAGGCTCAAAAGGAGCCTATATTCAGCGTGTCGCCATCAGCTCCACCCAGGGGCCAGGGGTGAAGGTCGAAGTATCCAGCTTGGGCGCTACCACAGCGTAATCTGAGCTTTACCGCCTAAGTGGGCCGGCAGAATTCTAGCCGGCCCCTTTTTACAACTCATCACAAAAACCGCGCCTGCCCGCTTCACCAGCCGTCAAGCAGAACCCCCCGCACGCGACAGCCCGTCGCAGCGCTTCATTCCGCCTTGTAAGCTGGCGCCGATACCAATAATTTGGCCAAACGCGCAAACTTAGCTAGTAAAGCGCCGTCGACTGACTGCCCGGCAGCAGCCGACTTTTCGTCAACCGCCCGCCGACGCCTTTGCCCATTAGGAAATCGCTTCATGTCTGTTTTGATCGACAAAAACACCAAAGTCATTACGCAAGGTTTTACCGGCAAAACCGCAACCTTTCATTCTGAACAGGCTCTTGCCTATGGCACAAAAATGGTTGGCGGCGTTTCGCCCGGTAAAGGCGGCGCAACACATCTGAACCTGCCTGTGTTTGATACCGTAGCGGAGGCGCGTGAAAAAACTGGCGCCCAAGCCTCGGTTATTTATGTCCCACCGCCAGGCGCCGCCGACGCCATCTGCGAAGCCATTGATGCAGAAATTCCTTTGATCGTCGCCATAACAGAAGGCGTGCCGGTTCAGGACATGATCCGCGTAAAACGCTCTTTGACTGGATCAAAATCCCGCCTCATCGGGCCTAATTGCCCGGGCGTCGTCACAGCCGGGGAGAGTAAAATTGGCATTATGCCGGGCAATATATTCTCGCGGGGCTCTGTTGGCGTAGTTTCTCGTTCAGGCACGCTTACCTACGAAGCTGTTTTTCAAACAACGCGCGAAGGTCTGGGTCAAACAAGCGCCGTGGGCATTGGCGGAGACCCCGTAAAAGGCACAGACTTCATAGAAATTTTAGAATTATTCTTGGCGGATCCCGCAACACAATCCATCATTATGATCGGAGAAATCGGCGGCTCGGCTGAAGAAGACGCGGCCCAATTCTTGAAAGACGAAGCCAAACGCGGTCGTAAAAAACCCATGGTAGGATTTATAGCGGGTCGTACGGCGCCTCCAGGTCGGCGCATGGGACATGCCGGCGCGATAATTTCTGGCGGTAAAGGCGACGCTGAAAGTAAAATTGCCGCCATGGAGTCGGCAGGGATCCGAGTGTCGCCCTCGCCGGCGAGATTGGGTAAAACATTGGTCGAAGTGCTTAAAGGATAGGCGCCTTCGCCTCATTCCCTCCGCCTGGCCTCATTGCGGGATGTCGCTCTTCAACAAGCGACATCACTTTGAAAATAATCAGCGCGACTCACTCTAGATGATCGCGCCAGCGGCGGCGGTGAAAGAAGCGATCAAATGGCGCGTTATGAGACAAATGAAGCTGTCGGCCCAATCGGCCCCCGTTCAGCGCTGAATGAACTCTTCGCCGACACCTCTTTTTTGCAGGGCGCTAACGCCGCTTACATCGAATATTTGCTCGCTGCTTTCGAAGCAAATCCAGCTTCAGTCTCTGCGGATTGGCGCCAATTTTTCACGGATATAGGTCACCAGGCCGGAAGGCCCGCCACCCTTCCCCCGTCTAGCGCTAAAAATTTTAAGATCCCAAGCAGTGAAGATCCTGACTTGATCGCAGCCTTTGCCGGCGATTTTAGCGCAGCGTCAGCGTCAACGCCTTTAACGACGACGACCTCTGAAGACGTCAAACGCGCGACACGCGACTCCGTGCGTGCGCTGATGATGATCCGCGCTTATCGCATGCGAGGACATCTTCACGCTCATTTGGATCCGTTGGGCCTAGAGCAAAGACAAGATCATGGCGAGCTCGATCCAGCAACATACGGATTCACGGATGAAGATTATGACCGCAAGATTTTTATCGATGGCGTTTTAGGGCTTCAATACGCCAGTATTTTCGAAATGGTCGCCATATTGCGCCGCACTTATTGCGGCTCGATTGGTTTTGAATTTATGCATATCTCAAATCCTGAAGAAAAATCCTGGCTGCAGGCGCGTATCGAAGGACCAGAAAAAGAGATCGTCTTCACCGATAAAGGTAAATTAGCGATCCTCAATAAACTCGTTGAAGCAGAGGGTTTTGAAAAATTCCTAGATGTTAAATATACAGGAACGAAACGCTTTGGCCTTGACGGAGCAGAGTCAATTGTCCCAGCGCTAGAGCAGATAATCAAAGTTGGCGGCGCGCTAGGCACTAAAGAAATTGTGTTAGGCATGGCCCATCGAGGACGCCTAAATATACTTTGCCAAGTTATGGCGAAACCGCACCGCGCCTTATTTCATGAATTCAAAGGCGGTTCTTTTTTGCCTGATGAAATCGAGGGATCGGGCGATGTCAAATACCATTTAGGCGCCTCCTCGGATCGTGAATTTGATAACAATAAGGTCCATCTTTCACTTACGGCCAATCCTTCTCACCTTGAAATCGTCGACCCTGTCGTCTTAGGAAAAGTACGCGCCAAGCAAGATCAACATGAAGGCGATCGACGCAGCGTCTTGCCGTTGCTGATTCATGGCGACGCGGCTTTTGCAGGACAAGGCGTCGTGGCGGAATGTCTTGGACTCTCTGGCTTAAAAGGACATCGTACAGGCGGCTCAATTCATTTTATCATTAACAATCAAATTGGCTTCACAACTTATCCGCGTTTCTCCCGGTCCTCGCCTTATCCTTCTGATGTCGCAAAAATGGTGGAGGCGCCAATTTTTCACGTCAATGGCGATGATCCGGAAGCTGTAGTGTTTGCGGCGCGCGTCGCAACAGAGTTTCGACAAAAATTTCAAAAGCCCGTTGTTATCGATATGTGGTGCTATCGACGCTTTGGGCACAATGAAGGAGATGAACCTGGGTTTACCCAACCCCTGATGTATAAAAAAATCCGCACGCATAAAACAACGTTAGATATTTATGGCGAAAAATTGATTGGGGAACAACAACTCAATCCCGTCGAGCTCGACGCTATGAAAGCGCAATGGCGCACAAAGTTAGAAAACGAGCATGAAGCAAGCCAAAGCTATAAGCCCAATAAAGCCGACTGGCTGGATGGGCGTTGGGCCGGCTTAAAACCTGGCTATCAAACATCTGAAGATGAACGACGCGGCCAGACAGGCGCGCCGTTGGACATCTTGCAAAAAATTGGCGCGCAAATAACAGCGGCTCCTGAAAATTTTCATATCCATCGCACCATTCAGCGTTTTCTGGATACCCGCCGTCAAGCAATCGCTCACGGCGGGCCTATTGATTGGGCGACAGCCGAGGCCCTTGCCTTTTGCACCCTCTTATATGAAGGCCATAATGTTCGGCTCTCTGGCCAAGATTGCGAACGCGGCACTTTTTCACAACGTCACAGCGTCCTAATCGATCAAGAAAGCGAAACCCGTTACCTTCCCTTCGAACATCTCAAACAAGATCAAGGTCGATTTGAAGTCATCAACTCCATGCTTTCAGAGGAAGCTGTGTTGGGCTTTGAATATGGTTATTCTTTAGCTGAGCCGGATACGCTAACAATTTGGGAGGCTCAGTTTGGCGATTTCGCCAATGGGGCTCAGGTCATCTTTGATCAGTTTCTCTCTGCGGGCGAGCGTAAATGGCTGCGCATGTCTGGTCTTGTTTGCCTATTGCCTCATGGCTATGAGGGGCAAGGACCCGAACATTCTTCCGCTAGATTAGAGCGCTACTTGCAACTCTGCGCGGAAGACAACATCCAAGTTGCAAATTGCTCAACGCCTGCGAATTACTTTCATATCCTCAGGCGTCAAATCCATCGCAGCATCAGAAAACCATTAGTGTTGATGACGCCGAAATCTTTATTGCGCCATAAACGCTGCGTCTCCTCTCTTTCTGAAATGGACAGCACATCGACTTTTCAACGTTTAATTTTAGACGAAGCTGAAACAGCGCCATCCTCTTCGATAAAATTAACCTTTGATGAGAAAATTCAACGCGTCATCTTATGTTCGGGCAAAGTTTACTACGATCTAATCGATGAACGTGAAAAACGCGCAATAAATAACGCCTATTTATTGCGTATTGAACAACTCTACCCGTTTCCTGCAAAGGGGCTCATCAGCATCCTTGCGCGCTTTAAAAACGCCGAAATTGTCTGGTGCCAAGAAGAGCCCCGCAACATGGGCGCATGGTTCTTTGTCGAGCCTTATCTTGAATGGGTTCTCACGCAAGTTGGCGGCAAAGCCAAGCGCGCGCGTTATGCGGGGCGTCCAGCCTCCGCATCAACGGCCGCAGGCACGATGTCCAAACATCTAGCACAGTTAAAAGCGCTCCTCGACGAAGCCTTTGCGCCAGCGTAACATTAAGCATGCCAATATTATCGCCTCATCACAGTTCATTCATCCAACAAACGAGATCCCTATGACAGAGATACGCGTCCCAACGCTTGGCGAGTCAGTGAGTGAAGCCACGGTGGGTAAATGGTTTAAAAAACCAGGCGACGCTGTCAAAGCTGATGAAATTCTCACAGAGCTCGAAACCGATAAAGTCACCTTAGAAGTGAATGCGCCTTGCGCTGGCGTTTTGAGTGAGATCCTCGTTAAAGAAGGCGACATAGTCGCGCCAGGCGCGCTTCTTGGCCAGATTTCTGAAGGCGCCAACGCGGCGCAGACATCTTCGGCCTCGCCCCTAAAAGCTCAGACGGAAAATCGCGCGCCGAGTGAAAAAACACCCAAGCCCATGCCGCCATCGCCTGCAGCGGCGAAACTTGTAACGGAACGCAAGATTGATCCTGCCGACATCAAAGGCAGCGGAAAGCGCGGACAAGTGCTGAAATCCGATGTCCTTGACTATACAACAGGCGTTAATGCGCCTTCGCCCCTCTCAAACATCGCATCGCCGCGACCCGCTCCGCGACAGGAAGATGCATCCAATGAACAACGCGTAAAAATGACGCGACTACGTCAAACTATCGCACGTAGATTGAAAGATGCGCAAAATACTGCAGCGATGCTGACAACATTCAACGAAATAGATATGTCGGCCTTGCTTGCGTTACGCGCGCGCTACAAAGATACCTTCGAGAAAAAACACGGAGTTAAGCTTGGCTTCATGGGATTTTTTGTCAAGGCGTGCTGCCAAGCGCTTGAAGAAATCCCTGCTATTAATGCAGAAATAGATGGACAGGACATAATCTATAAAAACTTCTGTCACATCGGCGTTGCTGTTGGGACAGATAAGGGTCTTGTTGTGCCAGTCATACGCAACGCCCAGGATCTCTCTCTTGCAGGCATTGAACGCCAAATCGCCATGCTTGGCCAAAAAGCGCGAGATGGCGCGCTTGATATTGCCGACTTACAAGGCGGCTCATTCACGATTTCCAATGGCGGTGTCTATGGTTCTTTGATGTCAACGCCAATTTTGAACGCGCCACAATCTGGAATTCTTGGAATGCATAAGATCCAGGAACGACCGATCGCGCTCAATGGAGAAATTGTAATTAGACCGATGATGTATCTCGCGCTCTCCTACGATCATCGTCTCGTCGACGGCAAGGAAGCCGTGACTTTTGTCGTACGGGTGAAAGAGATGCTTGAAGACCCAGCAAGACTGGCTTTGGAGGCGTAAGCCTAGCCCCTTTTAATCTCCATCACTCATACATATCTCTCCCTTAAGCGCGCTCACTAAAGGCGTATGACTGGGCGGGTTTTTAATCAACCGCCCAAGGAGTTAAAGATGGAAGCCAAAACCCCGCCAGAGCCCGAACACCTTATTTTAACTCCGGAACAATTTGCGCATTTAGGTGATGGCGTTATTGCTTATGTTCGCCCGATGCGCTCTGAAGATGTCACGCGATATTATCCTGAGGCGCCTCAAATTCCTCCAGGATTAACCGTATTTGCGTTGATTGGCGCCGATGGCGCGCCCCTTCTGCTCGCCGACTCTCCTGAAGGCGCCATTGGCAATGCGCGCGAAAATGATCTGCAAATGGTCAGCCTGCATTGACGCTGACAAAACGCATCGTCTCTATCCGCCAAAAAGATTTTCGATAAAGTTTTTTTCTCGTTGCGGAGCGCTGCGCGCCGGGCGCCCACCTGAACCGACAGTTGCTGGTGGCGGGCTAATATTGGGAATATCCTCGGGAGGCGTCAAATCCTCAACCTCACGCGTTTGTTTTTGCCGAGACGCTCCAGACTGAACAGAGGAGGCCTGATCTGCATTTCCCTTATCTGTCATCTTGGGCGCAGAGGATGATTGAACCTCTGCGTTATCCTGCGCGGATTCACGCTGACGCTTGATCTGCGCGGTCTCTGGCGCAGCTTGCGGGACGGAAGAGTGACGTGTTGTTCCAGTGAAAATGCCAATTAAATCGTCTAGAGGTTTGGCAACCTCCTCTAGAACGATACTTTCTCCACCCCACCCACCCGATGGCAAGTCCACAACCTCAACGCCTTGATGCGCAAAGGTCATGTAATGGCTCCATATTTCAACAGGAAGATTGCCTCCCGAAGCTTTTTTTGTTGGGGAATTATCATCATTGCCGAGCCAAACGCCCGTAACAAGATGGCTTGTATAGCCAATAAACCATGCGTCTCGAAAATCTTGACTCGTGCCGGTCTTGCCCGCTGCTTGCCATCCAGGCAACTCAGCCTTGCGGGCCGTGCCGGTTAACAGCGTTTCTTGCATCATTCTATTCATCATCGCGACATATTGCGGATCGACAACGCGTCCAAGCGCTTCTGCTTTAGCTTGATACAAAAACTTACCTGAGGCCGTCGTAACCTTTGTAATTACATGCGGGGTTACGCCAATGCCGCCATTGGCGAAAGGCGCATAGGCGGTAACAAGCTCAAGCGGCGTAACTTCGGATGTTCCCAGTGCGATAGATGGATTAATCTGCAATTCTGATTTTATACCCAAACGGTGCGCTGTTTTTGCTACCGTTTTTGGGCCAGCTTCCAACCCTACGCGGATCGCCACTGTGTTTAATGAAAGAGATAAGGCGCGCGTTAATGTAACAGGGCCCATATATTCATGACTATAATTTTCAGGCTGCCATCCTTTTAGATTGATTGGCGCGTCTTCTTTTACTGACTCAGGCGTTAAGCCGTGCTCAAGACCTGCAAGATATACAAAAGGCTTAAAAGCGGATCCTGGCTGACGTTTTGCTGACACAGCGCGATTAAATTGGCTTTCGGCATAATTGCGTCCGCCCACAAGCGCCCGCACAGCCCCATCGGGATCAATTGACACAAGCGCGCCCTGTGTGACGCCAAATTTATCCCCTTTTTTGTTGAGCTCCTCAGCGAGCGCATTCTCCGCAGCCTGCTGCAAGCGCTCATCGACGGTGGTTGAAACGACGATATCTTCATCAATAGCGCCAATAGTATTGGCCAATGAATCCATCACATAGTCTGCAACATAATTGACCGATCCGCTCCGCGCGTCGCGACGCGCCTGAGCGGGTTGTCCAAGAGCCTGCTTAGCCTGGGATTCGCTGATGTGCCCTTCCTGCGCCATGGCGGTCAGGACTTGCGCCGCGCGCTCATTCGCTCCTTCAGGATTGCGATCGGGCGCAAGCTTACTTGGCGCTTTCATCAATCCAGCGAGAACAGCGGATTCGGCTAGGCTGGCTTCGCGTGCGCTATGGCCAAAATAATGCTCGCTGGCCGCTTCAACGCCATAGGCGCCAGATCCGAAATAAACGCGATTGAGATAGAGTTCGAGGATTTGATCTTTGGAAAATTTATGCTCAAGCCAGAGCGCAAGGATCGCCTCCTGGATTTTGCGCGAAACCGTTCGCTCTTGGGTAAGAAAAAGATTCTTTGCAAGCTGTTGAGTCAGCGTTGACCCGCCCTGCATGCCGCCACGGCCAAGCAAATTGGTCACGACAGCGCGACCAACGCCAACTGGATCGAGACCCCAATGGGCGTAAAATCGTCGATCCTCTATTGAAATAAACGCTTTAGGTAAATAAGGGGGCAAGTCGGCCAAGCGAATGGCCGCGCCCCCAGTATCGCCTCGATTGGCGATTAACGCGCCATCGGTGGCCAAAATAGCGATGTTGGGGGGGCGTTTTGGGATAGCGAGCTGATCAATCGGCGGCAGCTGTGACCCATAATATACCGCAAGCCCAGCCGCCGCGATCCCGCACCAAAGACCAAGCGTCAAAGTCCAATAAATCACCGCGCCAAACAGCGAGCTTGGCTTTCGCCGCGGCGCGGCGCGTCCCCGATTGGCGGGCCGGCGGCGCGGCGGCGCCCGCAAATCGTCGACAAAGACGTCATCATCGTCTTCAAATCGGGGTTCTCGGCGTTTATCTCGGCGCGCCATTAAGCTCTTTCCAATCGCGCAATCAGATTAGCGCGAATGCTGCAATTTATTCTGTATGTTCTAAGCAAGGCCATTTAAGGGCTGGTTAAATCAATTAACCCTCGTCACAGCGGGCTAACGAGTTGTTCACAAGCCCGCCGTTCGCGCCTCTTGCGATTTAAGGCCCCGTCCTCCAAAGTTCCTCCCCAACGCGGCGTTCGCCGGCCAAAATGCGGAAGTTTTCGAGTGATGAAGGTAACGATCGAGAGAGCGGCTCTGTTGCGTGCGCTCGGCCATGTTCACCGCGTAGTGGAGCGGCGTACGACGATCCCAATATTGGCTAATGTTTTGATTGAGGCCCGCAATGGCGCGCTGACGCTCAAGGCGACGGATCTTGATCTTGAGATCTCAGAGAAAGCGCCTGCGGAAGTGGACCAAGCAGGGGCAACAACGCTGCCAGCTCATACGCTTTACGATATTGTCCGGAAACTCCCCGAAGGCGCTCAGGTTTCACTCGATATGACGGGAGAAACCGGCCAAATGACATTGCGCTCCGGACGCTCGCGCTTCAATCTCCAAAGCTTACCCGAAAGCGATTTCCCGGACGTCACCTCGGGTGAATTCAGCCATAAGTTTATTTTAACGCCCGCTGATCTCAAACGTTTAATCGGTAAAACTCAATTTGCGATCTCAAGCGAAGAAACGCGTTATTACCTTAATGGAATCTACATCCACGCAGTAGAACTCGACGGCAGATGGATGTTGCGCGCTGTTGCGACGGATGGCCATCGCCTTGCGCGTCTTGAGCTGCCCGCGCCCGAGGGATGTTTAGGCATGCCCGGCGTAATTTTACCACGCAAGGCCGTCACGGAAATTCAACGACTCATCGAGGATGCTCAAGGCGAGGTCATCATCGAACTCTCGACAAATAAAATGCGCTTTTCGTTGGGAGACGCACTCCTGACAACAAAATTGATTGATGGCACTTTCCCTGACTACGCGCGCGTCATTCCTACAGGCAACGATAAAATTCTAACCGTTGATCGCCAAATATTTGAAAAAGCCGTTGATCGCGTTTCAACCATATCCTCCGAACGCGGACGTGCGGTAAAACTCGCGCTCACAGAAGGAAAACTTGTGCTTTCAGTTACGAATCCGGATCAGGGCTCAGCGGTCGAAGAACTCGAAGCGGATTATAATGGAGCGCCTTTGGATATCGGCTTTAACGCGCGCTATCTCCTCGATATCACCCAACAGTTGGATAGCGACACAGCGCTGTTTAGGCTTGCCGATCCCGGTTCGCCAACCCTCATTCAAGATCGCGATGGCGCAGCGGCGCTTTATGTGTTGATGCCAATGCGCGTTTGAGACGTAAGAGAATAAATTTTCTCGTTAGGATCAGAGATAAGCAGAGATGTGGGATCTCCTTTATTATCTGCGTTTCTGGCTAGCTGTCTGCTTTATGATTGGCGCGCTTACTGGGGCATTTGCCTATTTTGGTCCTCGACAAAAGCGGATTGCCCGGTGGCTTGGCTGGACCGGACTAGCCGCAATCGCTGGAGCGATTGCCCTTGCGCTTGACGCGCTGCAAGGCCCAGCCGCTTTCAACTTGATCAGCGCACTGCTTTTTTACGGACTTTTTCTTTGCGGCGCGACATTGGGCGCTTTGATCAAATTCGGCGACCTCAGCGCGCATGAGAGCTGGGCCGCCGGGCTCGCGCCCCTTGCGCTCCTCTGGCTAGTTGCCGCTAATTGGACCCCGCCGACCTATTCAGTTTTGCAAAATAATGAAAACCGCGCTTCCCTTGGGGCGCATACTGACACAATGACAAACCGATCCAGCGCTTCAGAAAATACTCCATCGACATTAGCAGATTCAGTCGATCGCAAAGAAGCGCGAGAGAGTGAGTGCCAACAAAGGATCCAAGCTGAAGTTGATACAAACAATATTGTCTTTCATAGACAAAGCGTCAGAATTAATCGTCATATGCGACCAATCCTTGATAGGATCGCCGGAGTTATCCGTCGCTGCTCAAACACTCAGATAAAAGTTTACGCCTATGCCGATTCTCTGAGCTTAACAAAGATGAATCGGCTTCTCGCAGAGCGCCGCACACAAGCTGTTAAGGACTATCTCATCCGCGCAGGCGTTTCAGCAACGAGTCTAGAGACATATGATTATAAGAATATCAATTTCCCAGATACACATGATGGATCTGCAAAATCACGAACGGTTCAAATTATTGCTAAATAATTAGGCCGGCATCGATTAAAGATACGATGTTCACTATGTTTTCGTCTATGAGCACAGGTTGTTTTATGAGCGATCGAGACAAGGTGAAAAGTCTGATCCTCTTATCAAGCCTTGTGATGATTTTCGCTTCAGCCCGGGCGGAACCAAAACCACCGCAAGATCTTGAAAATAAGCAACAGGAACTTGAAAGAGTTGAAGACGCCGCAATGCAATCTCGCGGTCGAAAGCACGCTTTAGAAAGTGAAGTTGCTGAACTCTCTCACTCCAGAGAAAGCCTCAATCAGGAACTGCTGGAGGCGACGAATAAATTACGCCAGATGGAACATCGCGCCAGTGAAATCGAGGCCCGACTGGAAACGCTGGTCGATCGCGAGAAGATCATCATGCAGTCTCTCGACGCACGGCGTTCTGTCATTGCAGAAATTCTTGTTATCTTACAACGTATGGGGCGTCGTCCGCCGCCAGCACTTCTAACGCGCCCTCAGGATATCCTAGAGTCTTTGCGCGCGGCTCTAGCCCTAGAGACAATTCTCCCGCCGATGCGCGCAGAAGCGCGCGCCTTACAAAATGATCTCACTGAACTTTTGCGGCTGCGTGAAAGCATGCAAAATGAAAATGAAAAACTTACTGATGAAAAAACTTTACTTAAATCGCAAAGTATTCAACTTGCTAAAATGATTGCGTCACGACAAGAAAATCTCTTGTCGGCGCAAACCCAGCTCAAAGCGGAAGCCGAACGCGCGCAAGCGCTCGCGCAGCGCGCCACCAGCTTGAAAGATCTGATCCTGCGCATGGAAAATGAAAGCGACGCGGGACGACGCGCCGCACTTGCCGCGCGTCAATCCGATGCAGCGCAGGCTCGATTAACCGAAGACCAGCGCCGGATGGCGCGCGAGGCCCCATTTCAGGATTTAACCAGACTTGCGCCCGCAATCCCCTTCAGTGAACTCAAAGCAAAACTGCCTCTGCCCGCTGCGGGGATGATCGCCAAACGCTTTGGCTCTCCCGATGGCAATGGCGGCAAAGAAAAGGGTGTCTCTATTGCTACGCGCGCTAATGGAATCGTAACCGCTCCCTGTGATGGTTGGATTGCTTTTTCGGGGCCTTATCGAAGCTATGGACAACTCTTGATCATCAATGCCGGCGACGGCTATTATGTTGTCCTCGCGGGCATGAGTCGCTCAAATGTAAACGTTGGACAGTTTGTCCTGGCGGGTGAGCCCGTAGCCAGCATGGGTGACGGCGCCGCTCAAACGGCGGCCACCATAGCAATCGGCGCGTCAACACCCATTTTATATGTCGAGTTCCGAAAAGATGGAGCCTCGATCGATCCCGGTCCATGGTGGGCCAAGTCAGACAGTCGGAAGGTTGGCGGATGATTCGCAAAACAGCTTTGATAGCCACGGGTATCGCCATTGGCGCCGGCTGCGCAACGCTCGGTCAGCAAGCGCGCGCATTAGTTGGTTCCTCCCAGGCGCTTGCGGCTACAGCTGAGACCTATAAGCATCTCAGTCTTTTTGGCGATGTTTTTGATAAAGTCCGCGCGGATTATGTCGAAAAGCCTGATGAACAAAAACTAGTTGAAAACGCCATTAATGGCATGCTGACCTCGCTTGATCCGCACTCAAGCTACCTTGATGCTAAAGGCTTCAAGGATATGCGCACGCAAACAGAGGGTAAGTTTGGCGGCCTAGGCATAGAAGTCACCCAAGAAGACGGCTTAGTAAAAGTTGTCACGCCGATCGATGATACGCCCGCCTCTCGCGCTGGCGTTATGTCAGGAGATCTAATTGGGGCGATTGACGATGAAAGCGTTCAAGGCATGACCTTGAATCAAGCAGTCGATAAAATGCGCGGTCAAATCAACACGCCTGTTAAACTCACAATTTATCGCGGCAAAGATAAACAAAAGATCGAGGTGAAACTCACCCGTGCTGAGATCCACATCAAATCAGTGCGCTCACACAAGCAAGATGACGACGCTTATTACGTAAGAATTTCTCAGTTTAACGAGGAAACAGCTGATGGCTTGCGTGCAGCAATGGCAAAAGCGCAAGAGGAAATTCCTGCTGACAAATTCAAAGGCTATATTATCGACTTGCGCAACAACCCTGGCGGCCTGTTAGATCAATCCATTCAAGTTGTGAATGCTTTTATCGACAAGGGCGAGATTGTCTCCACACGTGGACGCAATGCTGAGGAAACACAACGTTACAATGCGCGACCTGGCGATCTGTCAAAAGGAAAACCAGTTGTTGTGCTTATTAATGGCGGATCTGCCTCCGCGTCAGAAATCGTCGCCGGCGCATTACAAGATCATAAACGCGCGACCTTGATCGGCACGCGTTCTTTCGGAAAGGGATCGGTTCAAACAATTATTCCGCTCGGCGGCAATAGCGGGGCGCTCCGGTTGACTACGGCGCGATATTACACCCCATCAGGCCGATCGATCCAAGCCAAAGGCATTGACCCGGATATGGTCATTCTCCAAGACGTCCCTGATGAACTTAAAGGCAAGGACGATACAAAAGGCGAAGCCTCGCTCAAAGGACATCTGAAAAACGGCGAAGAAGAGAAAAGCGGGTCTCAGGCTTATGTCCCGCCTGATGAGAAAAAAGATAAGCAGTTAATCGCAGCGATTGAGCTTCTGCACGGTAAATCCCGAGCCCAGATCATGGCGGAACAACAAAATAAAGACACGGCTAAAGAGACGCCTAAGCCGGCGACAAAAGCTAATTAACGCTCAAGAGAAACATATGGCGGATTGTTCCATCTCGACGGGACATCCGCCGCCTCTGCGGCGACTTGTTTGAGTAGGTCTCTATTAATGGCTAATGTTCTTGATTACGCCAATCCAACACGCTTCCTAACTCTCGCCCGCACTCTCCTACCCTGGCTTTCGACCCTTACGCTGATCTTGCTGGCTGTTGGCCTATACGGCGCCTTCACAGCTCCGGCTGATTATCAGCAAGGCGAAACTGTCAGAATTATGTACATTCACGTGCCAGCTGCTTGGATTGCCGTTTTTGCTTATATTGTCATGACCTCTGCTTCTCTTGGCGTATTGGTCTGGAAACACCCGCTCGCGGACGCAGCGCAAAAAACAGCCGCTTCTCTTGGCGCTGCTTTCACCTTTGTTTGCCTCATTACAGGTTCCCTTTGGGGTAAACCTATGTGGGGGACCTATTGGGTGTGGGACGCGCGCCTCACATCGATGCTGGTGTTGTTTTTACTCTATCTTGGTTTGATCGCTATCCGTCAGACCTTAGACGATACGCCGCGCGGCGCGCGTATTGCCTCTATAATGACTCTCGTAGGCGCGATAGACATCCCTATCATTAAATACTCCGTAGATTGGTGGAACACACTGCATCA
>DHWC01000104.1:16510-16695 GCA_002412985.1 Methylocystaceae bacterium UBA5192
ATTGGTGGAACACACTGCATCAACCCGCCTCCGTTTTTCGTGCAGACGGACCAACAATCTCTCCTTCCATGCTGTGGCCCTTATTGGTCATGGCATTAGCCACCACGCTCTTATTCACAACCCTGCATCTCATGGCGATCCGTAACGAAATTTTGCGTCGGCGACTTTTTCGCTTGTCACAACAA
>DHWC01000104.1:17085-17395 GCA_002412985.1 Methylocystaceae bacterium UBA5192
TTTGTTTTTCTTGCTTATTGCATAACAACTTTAACAATTGGCGGCGTCGCAGGGCGAATTCTTCTCGATTATCGTCGGGTGAGCCTCGCATTGCATCAAATTAATGCCGAGCGAGATGACAAGGAAAGCACACGGTGAATGACTCTCAAGCCGAAAGTGTCGAACAACGGTCTAAGCTGAGATTTGCCCCGCTTATTTTATTTGTCTTATTAGCCGTTTTATTTTTATCAAGACTCTTTTATGGCGACGCCTCTCGCATTCCATCAGCGCTGATTGGAAAACCTGTTCCCGATTTCAATCTGGCGGCGCT
>DHWC01000104.1:17777-31165 GCA_002412985.1 Methylocystaceae bacterium UBA5192
AGTATTATAAATATTTTTGCAAGTTGGTGCGCGCCCTGTCGACAAGAGCATCCTATTTTAATGGCTTTGTCTCGCGATCCAGAACTAAGGGCAAATGAGGTAGAAATTTACGGCCTCTCCTACAAAGATGAACCTGAAAACGCCAAAAGTTTTTTGCAAGATGACGGCAATCCCTTCCAAAGAATAGGCGTTGATCCTGCCGGGAGGATCGCCATTGATTTTGGCGTCTATGGCGTACCAGAGACATTTATCATCACAGGAGAGGGAAAAATAAGTTTTAAGTTTATTGGCCCATTAACATCCTCTGCAATGACGACGGTTCTGATCCCTGAGATTCGTAAAGCGCTAAAATCGAACATCAAGGGGCCTTAATAAATAAGCCGATCGTCAAAGCAACGCCGATAATAATCACGACGATCCGCAATATTTTCTCATCAATAGACTGAAGAAATCGCCCGCCAATAATCCCTCCGATCGTCGCTCCTGAGGCTGTTGCGAGCATCTGGCTCCAATGAAGATCTGGCGAAAAGAGGAAAATCAAGACTGCAGAGGCGTTCATAACGCCGGCTAAGATATTTTTAGTCGTGCTTGCAACATGAACGCTTTGTCCCGCCATGGTCAAAGCCGAAACCATTAAAAAACCCGCGCCGCCGCCAAAATAGCCGCCATAAATTGCAATAAGAAATTGCATCAAGGCAGCGCCTCTTGGACTTAAATGCATGTGGGATATTTCTGATTTGCGCAGAAAATTGCCCCAAAAGAAAATGAGCGTCGCAAATAACACTAACCAAGGAACTAATCCTGCGAAAAGTCCTCGCGGCGTGTTCAGTAAAATAACGGCGCCGATCGCCCCGCCGATAATGCTTAATCCAAAGAGTGTTTGAAGCGTTAATCCGCCGATGCCCGCCGCGGTTTTTCTTCCTGTCCAGCCAGTGGCGAGCTGAGCTGGAAACAAAGCGACGCAAGAGGTTATATTGGCCGCCAAAGCGTCCATGCCTGTAAACATCAAAGCTGGCAAAATCAAAAATGAGCCGCCGCCGGCTAAAGCATTTTGCGCCCCGGCCCACATGGCGACAATAAACAACAGAATATAGTTCATACGCGGCTATCGCAGGTCAGGCGGGCGAAGGCAAGATCCGCTAATGCCTTTCTTTACGGGGGCTATTTTCTAGCAATCTAGGCATCACAAGTTTAAAACGATGGTTTAAATTTTTCTAAATCCTAATCGTTCCGTTAAGAAATCTGCTATAAACCCTAAGCAGTCTAATTGGATTAAAAGATGGCGCGCCCCCTACTTCTGTCACGTCGGTTTTTACCCTTATTTCTTCGACAATTTTTAACAGCTTTTAATGATAACTTTATTAAAAATATTCTCATTCTTCTTATCTTACTACGCCCGCAACAAGCTGATAGCGCTGCGCTTGTCTCTCTCGCAGGAGCAATTTTTATTGTTCCCTTTTTCTTGTTTTCCGCTCTTGGCGGCGAACTGGCCGATAAATATGACAAAGCGCTTGTTATTCGTTGGCTCAGCATCATCGAATTTGGCGGCGCTAGTCTCGCCGCTATAGGTTTATTCTATGAAAATACCTCGATACTGTTTATTGCTTTATTTTATTTCGGCGTCACCGCCGCGCTTTTTGGTCCTGCAAAATATGGCGTTTTACCAGATCACTTAACACAGGAAGAATTGCCTAGTGGCAATGCCTATGTCGAAAGCGCGACGTTTCTTGCTATCCTGTCTGGCGCAATTGCAGGCGGTTTCGCCATTCAATCAAGCAATCGGCTCGCTTATGCTGGCGCTCTAATTATAATTTGGCTTTGCAGTGTAATTGCTGCGCGCTTCATTCCAAAAACAGCCCCCGCCGCACCAACGCTGAAAGTTGACTTAAATATTTTTCGCTCAACATATCGCCTCCTAAAACTCCTTCGCGCCAATGAGACCCTGAGAAGATTAACTGTTATCACCAGTATGTTTTGGCTATTTGGCGCAATCGCAATGGCGCTCATGCCCACAGTTGTTACGCAGCAATTACATGGCAGCGAAAATATTGTTACGCTACACCTTACTGTTTTCGCCATTGCAATCGCATTAGGATCTTGCGCAGCGGTCTTTCTTTTAAAAGGCCGAATTGTCTTATTGCCAACAGTCGCTGGGGCATTACTCATCGCAACCGCCGCGACAGATCTTGGCTGCGTTCTTTATTTTCAACAAAGATCGCTAATCATTTCGCAACAACTCGACATATCGTCTTATTTTGCTCAACAAGGCGCAAGCCGTGCAACAATAGATTTTGCTCTCTTTGCGTTTTCTGGCGGCTTAATGATTGTGCCGGCATTTGCAGCGATTCAAGCGCTCAGCCCCCTATTTGAACGCGCGAGAATGATTGCGGCAGTCAATGTGCATAATGCCGCCTTCATGGCGATCGGCGGCGTGATCGTGGCTTATCTGCAAAATTTAGGCCTATCCTTCGCACATCTCCTATGGATTACAGCGCTCCTTGCTTTCTGCAGCGCGGTATGGATTTTAAAAAAATTAATTGAAAATCCTTTTTCTGATTTTCTTTCAATATTTTTTCGCGCCTTCTATCGGCTCGAAGTAAGGGGCTTAGAAAATTTCCAAAAGGCGGGACGCAATCCGATTATCGCTCTTAATCATATTAGCTTTTTAGACGCTGCCGCGATCCTCTCTATTCTGCCAATGAAGCCAGTTTTTGCAATTGATTACGCTATTTCTCAAAAATGGTGGGTAAAGCCGTTCCTGCGCTTCGCGCATGTCATGCCGTTAGATCCAACCAAGCCCTTTGCAATTCGTACGCTGGTTGCGGCCGTAAAATCAGGAAAAGCGCTAGTGATTTTTCCAGAAGGCCGCTTGACTGTTACCGGCAGTCTTATGAAAATTTATGATGGCGCTGGCTTAATCGCAGATAAAACCGCAGCCACAATTATACCTGTGCGCATTGAAGGACCAGAGTCGACAATTTTCTCTCGATTGACGCCTCAACAGGCGCGGCGACGCTGGTTCCCAAAGGTCACGCTGACTATTCTTGAGCCAACGCAATTAAGCATTCACAATGAATTAAAGGGCCGGAAACGTCGTGAGGCGGCTGGCGCATTACTCTATCAGATTATGTCTGATTTAGTTTTTCGCACATCTAAGGTAGACGAAACGCTGTTTGACGCAGTCGTTGGCGCATCTAAAAAACACGGCCCTTCGCGCACAGCGCTAGAGGATCCAAGCGCCGGCGCGTTAACATATCGGGCCTTATTAACTGGCGTCCGATTGCTTGCTCTAAAATTAACGAACTACGGCCGACCACGCGAAGCTATTGGCGTCATGCTGCCTAATGCAAATGCAGCCGGGGTTACATTCTTCGCGCTGCTCTCTGCAGGCCGAACGCCCGCCATGATCAATTTTACCTCCGGCGCCACAAATATTCTTTCCGGATGCAAAGCTAGCGAGATAAAAATAATTCTGACATCGCGTCATTTTATTAATAAGGCAAAACTAACAAAATTAGTTGAAGCGCTTAGTCAGGAAATTACCCTCGTCTATCTAGAAGATATAAAATCTCAACTAACGATTATGGAAAAGATTGCCGCCTTTTTATTGGCCCATCAGGCCGTCGTTCCATCAGCGCCAGAGGACATCGCAGCAATTCTCTTTACTTCTGGCTCAGAAGGCGCACCAAAAGGCGTGGCGCTTTCGCACAAAAATATCCTCGTAAACGCCGCTCAGGCTGCTGCGCGTATAGACTTCGGTCGAACAGACAAAGTGTTTAATGTGCTACCAGTCTTTCATTGTTTTGGTTTGTCCATTGGACTAATCTTACCGTTGATTTCCGGCGTTCCTGTTTATCTCTATCCCTCGCCCTTACACTATCGATTGGTCCCTGAACTTATTTACGGCGTTAATGCGACGATACTTTTTGGAACAGATACATTTTTAGCTGGCTACGCGCGTATGGCGAGCGCCTATGATTTTAGATCCATACGTTATGTTGTCGCAGGCGCTGAACCCTTAAAAAAAACGACGCGCGATATTTGGAGCGAAAAATTTGGCGTGCGTATCTTTGAAGGATATGGCGTAACGGAGACAGCGCCCGTCTTGGCGCTTAATACCCCCATGTTCAACAAATTTGGCACTGTGGGCCAATTAATGCCCGGTGTAGATTACAGACTTGAACCCATGGCTGGCATTGATCACGGCGGTCGTCTTTTAGTGCGTGGGCCCAACGTCATGCTGGGCTACTTAAAAGCGGATCTGCCTGGAATTATTCAGCCGCCGCCTGATGGCTGGCATGATACAGGCGATATTGTCGTCATAGATGAAGAAGGTTTTGTAACGATAAAAGGCCGCGCCAAAAGATTTGCAAAAATTGGCGGAGAAATGGTCTCGCTTGCCGCAATCGAACAACTAGCTGCCGAGTTATGGCCAAAAGCCTTATCGGCGGCGGCGACTGACAGTGATAATCGTAAAGGCGAGCGCGTCATTCTCCTTTCGGAGGAAAAAAACGCAAATCGCGCAGATTTCATGATTTTCGCTAAAGAAAAAGGCGCAAGCGACCTCATGATTCCTGCGGAAGTCATGACCGTTGAAACAATGCCGCTGCTAGGATCGGGTAAAATTGATTTTGCCGCTGTCGCACAATTAGCTCGGGCGCGAGAACGCGGCCTTCCTGCAAAACAACTCAAATCCAACGGCTCCCAGGGCCGGATTGAAGGCGCTTAAATCCAGCCATTTGATGCGTAAGCGCCTTTAATTGCTTTCCTATTGCAATCGCTGAGACTGCCGACGAGCCGCGCCTTTTTCTCAAGAATTGCCGCCTTAAGCCAAAAGCGCGCAAAATAAGGAATTCTGTTTAAAAAATTGTCATGATTGACGCAGAAAGTCGCAAAGTCGACTGCTGGGGTTGATTATGATGGTCACTCTTGCTTTATCGCAGCGCAATAGGTCTTTTCTTGCAGGAGATAAACAATAAATGTCCGTATGGCCCGTCTATGGTAAAATCACTGGCCCAATTATTTTAATTGGCTTTGGCTCAATTGGCCGTGGCATCCTGCCGCTCATTGAACGGCATTTTAACTTTGATAAAAGCCGCTTCACAGTCATAGACCCGGTTGATACGCACCGTCGCTTGTTAGATGAGCGTGGAATTGCCTTCCTGAAAGAAAAGCTTACGCCTGAAAATTACCGCGAGGTGCTCACTCCCTTGATTAACGAAGGAGGCGGACAAGCTTTTATCGTTAACTTATCGGTTGATGTTTCTTCGCTTGCAATTATGAAACTCGCGCGTGAACTCAACGCGCTTTATGTTGACACGGTCGTTGAACCTTGGCCAGGTTTTTATTTTGATAAAAATTTAAGTAATGACGCGCGTACGAATTATGCTTTGCGAGAAACGATTCTTGCAGAACGGCGTAAAGCGCCTGGGGGCTCTACTGCTGTTTCTTGCGTTGGCGCCAATCCAGGAATGGTCTCTTGGTTTGTCAAACAAGCGCTAATTGATATTGCGCGCGATACTGGAAAGTTTGAACAGGAACCCCAGACGCGTGAGGCATGGGCCAAACTTGCCCAGAAACTTGGCGTAAAAGGCATCCATATCGCTGAACGCGATACGCAACGCGCACGCAATCCAAAACCTCGAAATGTTTTTGTCAATACATGGTCTGTTGAAGGTTTTGTTTCTGAAGGCTTGCAACCCGCAGAACTTGGCTGGGGCACCCATGAAAAAACCTTACCTGATATTGGACGCACCCATCAAACAGGATGTGGCGCCGCTATTTATCTTCTGACGCCAGGCGCCAATACGCGCGTGCGTTCATGGACCCCAACGCCTGGGCCACAATATGGGTTTCTTGTCACCCACAATGAATCAATTTCTATCGCAGATTATCTCACGCTGCGGGATCAAGACGGTCAAGCGATCTATCGACCAACCTGTCATTATGCATATCATCCAGCTGATGACGCTGTTTTATCTCTTCATGAAATGTTTGGCGCCAATGGAAAAATGCAATCCAGTTGGACAATCCTCGATGAACACGAGATCGTAGATGGCGTCGACGAATTGGGCGTTTTACTTTTCGGCCATGAGAAGAACGCCTATTGGTATGGTTCGCAGCTTTCAATCGAAGAAACTCGAGATCTGGCGCCATATCAAAACGCCACCGGCCTCCAGGTCTCCTCAGCAGCCTTGGCCGGAATGGTCTGGGCTTTGGAAAACCCGCAAGCTGGGATCGTTGAGGCGGATGAAATTGATTTTAAGCGTTGCCTGGAAGTCCAACGGCCCTACCTTGGGCCAGTGGTAGGCGTTTACACCCAATGGACGCCTTTGGACGGAAGACCTGGCCTCTTTCCAGAAGATATTGACGCCACAGACCCCTGGCAATTCAAGAATATCCTCGTCAATTAACTTCAGCGCCTCAGGGCGCTTGTTAGACTGGAAAATCAGCTCCATCGCCAATTTTAATTGGACCTCTTGACGCGCGGTCAAATGTTCTACTAATGTTCTTTGTTCGCCTTATGTTCAGGTTGTTTAGCCTGCGCTTCGGGTCCCCCGCATTACGCGCGTTTTGGTCAGCGTAGCGTATGGATAATCATGGGGGAGACAGCGCAATAGCGCTAACTCCCCCATGTGATTTTGGAGTAGGTCGGCATGGCGCATACACTGAGCTTTGACGCAACAATCAAAGAAAATTTAACGCCAGGAAGCCTGATTGAAAGCCAACGTCGTCGCGGCCGCGGATCCCTGAGTCGTGAGAGCGGACGATTTGAGCCCCTACGTCGAGAGGAACTGGATGATGGATGGGGAACGTTAGAGACACTCTCAGCCCTTGAGACCAAAGCGCATATTGAAAAACCACGCAGCCTGATCACGAAGAACGATTCTCCTGATATTCGTTTTGATCGCTCAATTAATCCTTATCGAGGATGTGAGCATGGCTGTGTTTATTGCTTTGCGCGGCCAACTCACGCCTATGTCGGCCTGTCGCCTGGGCTTGATTTTGAAACAGAGATTTTTGTCAAAGAGGGAGCCGCACAACTCCTTGAACGTGAATTATCTGCGCAAAATTATACGCCAAAGATTATCGCAATTGGATCGAACACGGATCCCTATCAACCTATTGAGAAACGCCATCGCATTATGCGATCTATCTTAGAAGTTCTCTCTCGAGCCAATCATCCTGTTGGCATCGTTACAAAATCAGCGCTAGTTCTCCGCGATCTTGATCTTCTAGCGCCGATGGCGGAAAAAGGACTTGTTAAAGTTGCAATCTCACTAACAACGCTGGATCCTCAACTTGCGCGACTTATGGAGCCGCGCGCCGCCGCGCCAATACAGCGGCTCAATGTCATTGAGAAACTAACAGCTGCTGGCGTTCCAGTGACTGTTATGACAGCGCCAATTATTCCAGCAATTAACGATCATGAAATTGAAAAACTTCTTAGCCGCGCTCATGCTGCAGGGGCGCAAGAAGCTGGATATATTTTATTACGCTTACCCTATGAGCTTCGCGCGCTGTTCACTCAATGGATCAATCAGTATTTTCCAGATAAAGCGTCCCGCATTCTTTCATTGATCCAGTCAACTCGAGACGGAAAACTTTATGATTCAGCCTTTGGCAAAAGAATAATTGGCGCCGGACCTTATGCCTGGATGATTGGTCGACGCTTTGAAATCGCTTCAAAAAAATTAAACTTTCAGCAAATTTCTTTGCGCACTGATCTCTTTGCGCCTCCGCGACGAAAATCTGAGCAACTTAGTCTGTTTTAATAATTTATGTTTTATAATATCTCTAATTTAGTAATTGATTGTATTGTTTTATTCCTCCTTTAACTTAGCTTAGAGCTTAGCAATGCAATGGCCGGATTTTCAACAAGAGACAACGCTTCTACGTGAGGGATTTTCGCCTGTTGTCGGCGTTGATGAAGTGGGGCGCGGTCCTTTGGCTGGTCCAGTAACAGCTGCGGCTGTTATTCTAAATCCAAAGAATTTGCCCTTGGGCGTTGCGGATTCAAAAGCATTAAACGCCAAACATCGCGATGCGGCGTTTGAAAGCATCATAGAGCGCGCGCGAGCAATCAGTATTTCATTTGTTACAGCCGCCGAGATTGATCGTATTAACATTCGTCAAGCTTCTCTCCTTGCAATGAAACGGGCGATTGATGGCCTATCGCTAAAGCCAGGTTTTGCGCTTATTGACGGCCGAGATCGCCCCGAGCTCGACTGCCCAGCGCGCGCCATCATCAAAGGCGATGCGATAGTGCTCTCGATCGCTGCCGCCTCAATTGTCGCAAAAGTTGCGCGCGACGGCATGATGCGTCGGCTTGCGCTTCTCTATCCAGACTACGGCTTTGAGACAAACGTCGGTTATGGCGCGAAGCGACACCTGGAAGCGCTGGAGCGCCTGGGTCCGACGCCCTTTCATCGTTTTAGCTTTGCCCCCTTGCGCGAGCGTAGTGGGACGCAGCGTCAGAAATGATATTTTCTTTTTATTAATAAATACGTTCAAAAAAGGGACACTTAATTTTCTAGCCTCTAAACGGGACCTTTACCTCATTACGACATCCTCAGTCTTGTGAGTAGTGTTTGTGGTGTCGAGTAAATGCGTAATGCACGCGTTGGGGCGGCCAGCCTTCAACCCCGGGTAAAGGTTTCGCGTACCGGGTCATCAATCGTTAGGCCGTCCCGCGCGGCGCCAAAACGTAATGCAATCCTTCAAGGCGATTGCATCACCTTAATGCGCGCGCTTTCCGACGCTAGCGTCGATCTGATTTTTGCAGATCCTCCTTACAATCTGCAATTGGCCAACACACTAACTCGCCCCGATCAAACCGTTGTTGACGCCGTTGATGACGACTGGGACAAATTTACAGATTTTGCCGCCTATGACGCCTTCACGCGCGATTGGCTCATCGAGGCCCGTCGATTGATGAGGCCATCCGCAACCATATTTGTTATTGGCTCGTATCATAATATTTTTCGCGTTGGCGCAATCATGCAGGATCTCGGTTTTTGGATCCTTAACGATATTGTTTGGCGCAAAAATAATCCGATGCCTAATTTCCGCGGGCGACGTTTTACGAATGCCCATGAGACAATGATTTGGGCCTCGCGCGACGCATCGAGTAAGAGTTACACTTTTAATTATGAAATGCTCAAAGCTGGTAATGAAGATTGTCAGATGCGATCTGATTGGCTTTTGCCGATTTGTACTGGCGCAGAAAGATTAAAAGATAAAAATGGTCGTAAGGCGCATCCTACCCAAAAACCAGAAGCGCTGCTTGCGCGTGTTATTCTCTCTGCTTCGAAGGCCGGCGATCTCATCTTAGATCCCTTTTTTGGCGCCGGCACGACAGGAGCTGTCGCAAAGAGACTGAGACGCGATTACCTTGGGCTTGAAAGAGAGCCAACCTATGCGCAGGCCGCCGCAGCCCGCATCAACGCCATTGAGCCATTAGAGCATGATACGCTTATTGCAGCGCCGTCTAAGCGCTCAGAACCGCGCGTTGCATTTGCAAGCCTAATTGAAAGCGGCTTAATCGCCCCAGGGGCTGTGTTGATGGACGCAAAAAAACGTCATCGCGCTAAGGTACGCGCGGATGGCGCGCTTTCCTTATCTGGATTCATCGGATCAATCCATAAAACAGGCGCGCTGGCTCAAGGTTTGCCCGCGTGTAATGGATGGACCTTTTGGCACTATGAAAAAAAGGGTAAACTTTATCCAATCGACGAATTACGCTCACGCATTCGTTTAGAACTCCGCGAAGCGGCGGAATAACTGACTAAGATTATCCCGCTAAGTTAAGCGAGGAAGCCTGTATAAAAACCAATTAAAAGCACAAAGCCAATAAACGCGCGATAAGCCACAAAAGGCCAGGCCGAAAACCTTTCAAGGATTCGAAGAAGTCCCCATATTGCTACAAAAGCTGACAATGAAGCGACTATCAGTCCTACAGCCAGCATTGACCACCCATGCGCGTCAAGATGCGCCTTATGCAACTCCCATAATTCTTTCAGCCCAGCGAGCGTGATCGCTGGCAAACCCAAAAGAAATGAGAAACGCGCCGCCTCTTCTCGCTTAAGATCGAGAAAAAGCGCTGCAGTTAACGTCGAGCCCGATCGAGAGACGCCTGGAATCAACGCGCCAACCTGGGCGAAGCCAACAATCAGCGCGTCAGTTAAAGTGACATGATCTAAGGAGCGTTTGTGATTACAATAAAGCTCTGCAATCGCCAAAAGCGCCGCCATGGCTATGCAGGATAAGCCAATGACTGGCAAAGATCGTAAAGGCGAACCGCAGGTATTCAGCGTATGGGAAAGTAATAATCCCGCAAGACCTATCGGCACTGTCGCCAAACCTATCCAGACAACAAAACGAAAACTCCAGTCGCTAAAATCACGCCGCTGAAACGCCCGGATGGATCCAAAAGCAAGCGAACGAATATCGCTCCAGAAATAACTGATCACTGCAGCTAGCGCCGCTAATTGCATGGCCGCGGAAAATGCTGAACCCGGATCCTTCCATCCCAGCAATGTGGGCACAATGCGCATATGCGCCGTAGACGAAATCGGCAGCAATTCTGTAATGCCTTGAACAACGCCAAGAACTGCGACTTTCATATAACCAAGGTCCACAAAGCCCGTGTCGAGACCATTTGTGCAGGCTGTCGCCATTTTATCTCCAATCCACCGCTTTCGCCGCCAAATTTACTGAACTTCTTTTCAAATAATTTAGTTAATAGAGCGCGAATAATCCCAAATGACAGGCGTCAATTCAAGGTAAGAAAAGCTTTCAACATTGGCTTGAGCTCTTCACTTGAACAATTCATGAGCGCATTTGCCGCCTCTTGGCCCAAACGTAGAGGATCTTCCTCCCCCAAGTCAGCGCCAATTTCTTTGAGTTTCATACCCCATTGAGGATAACTCAGCGCTTTAATCTCTCGTCGCGTAATCAATCTGAGACCGCTATGGCGCGGATCGGCGCTGATTTTATGGTACAGCGCGTCTACTTCTTCAGGCGCGCCTTCAAGTATTTGAAGAAAATTGAGACCATTAAATAATAACAAGCCGGTGACGCCCTTACGTTGGTTATAGGCAACGGCTGAAACAAGAATCTTTTCGAGTTCCTGAACGCTCAACCCGAGTTGAGCCGTGCTAAAATAAATCAGCTGCAGCATAATTTTCTCCCGCCGCAACTTTTAATTTACGCCACGCTTTTTTCAATAATCTGCGCCAGATCAGTCATAATTTTATTGAGGTCATAATTTTTTGGCGTGTAGACAGCCGCAACCCCAGATTCAAGTAAAAGCTTTTCATCCGCAGGCGGAATGATCCCGCCAACAACAAGCGGCGCTGTCACTCCTTGCTCTTTCATCAGGCGGATGACTTCATGAGCTAAGGTCACATGCGACCCAGAAAGAATAGATAGGCCGACACAATGCGCGTTCTCTTTCTTGGCTGCATCCACTAGCTCTGCTGGAGTTGAACGAATGCCGGCGTAAATTACCTCAAAGCCAGCGTCTCGCGCCCGAACGGCAATTTGCTCTGCGCCATTTGAATGGCCATCCAGTCCAGGCTTTCCAACGAGAAATTTTGCTCTCTCACCAAGTTTCTGCGACACGCGCTCGACTTCGCTGCGAACAGCGTCTAACTGTCCGCCAACTTGGCGCGCTGTCGAGGAAACTCCAGTTGGCGCGCGGTATTCGCCAAATACGCCACGCAAAACATTACCCCACTCGCCAGTCGTAACGCCGGCTTTTGCCGCGGCGATCGACGGGTCAACCATGTTGCGGCCCTCTTTCGCCGCGCGCGCCAATTCTTCAATCGCTACTTGTGCGGCTTTTGCGTCACGCTGATTGCGCCAGGCATTCAAGCGAGCAATTTGTTCGGCTTCCACATGTTCAGGCACAACCATAATTTGGCTGTCGCCGGATGTTAGCGGAGAGGGCTCGCCTTCTTTAAATTTATTGACGCCAACAACTGTTTGCTCTCCAGCTTCAATGGCCTCAAGACGCGCTGTGTTAGACTCAACGAGTTTTGATTTCATATAGCCAATTTCGACAGCCGCCGCCGCGCCGCCTAATTGATCGATTTTTTTAAGTTCAGCCTTTGCCTCTTCTTTTAACGCCGCAACCTTGCGCGCGATCTCTGGGGAGCCGTCAAAGATATCGCCATACTCAAGAAGATCTGTTTCATAAGCCATAATCTGCTGCATCCTAAGCGACCATTGCTGGTCAAATGGACGCGGCAAGCCAAGCGCTTCGTTCCAAGCGGGTAACTGAACGGCGCGCGCGCGCGCATTTTTAGATAAAACGACAGCAAGCATTTCAATTAGAATGCGCGTGACGTTATTTTCCGGTTGTTGTTCGGTAAGTCCTAAAGAATTGACCTGAACGCCGTAGCGAAAACGCCGTAGCTTCTCATCCTTTATTCCATAACGCTCGCGGGTGATCTCTTCCCATAGTTCCGTAAAGGCGCGCATCTTACAAAGTTCCGTAACAAAACGCATGCCTGCATTAACGAAAAATGAGATACGCCCAACAACCTGACCAAAGTCAGCCTCAGAAAGTTCGCCAGATTTTTTAACATTATCGAGAATGGCGATCGCTGTCGCGAGCGCATAAGCGAGTTCCTGAGAGGGGGTCGCGCCTGCTTCTTGTAAATGATAAGAGCACACATTCATCGGATTAAATTTCGGCGCTTCTTTTGTCGTAAACAAAATCAGATCTTGCGTTAGACGCAATGATTGCGTCGGCGGAAAAACGTAAGAGCCGCGCGAAAGATATTCCTTGATAATGTCGTTTTGCGTCGTGCCTTGTAGTTTAGACCTTGGCGCGCCTTGTTCTTCAGCGGTAGCAATATACAACGCCATCAGCCAAACTGCTGTCGCGTTAATCGTCATCGAGGTATTCATTTCTCCTAAGGGGATTCCCTCAAAGAGCGTGCGCATATCTCCTAAATGCGAAACGGGGACGCCAACCTTGCCGACTTCGCCACGCGCGAGAATATGGTCGCTGTCATAACCTGTCTGTGTCGGCAAATCGAAAGCAATGGAAAGACCTGTCTGGCCTTTGGCAAGATTGCGACGATAAAGACGATTAGAATCCGCTGCGGTCGAATGACCAGCATAAGTGCGAAACATCCAGGGCTTATCGCGACGTGGGGCAGACATATCGGTCATCAGGCGCGTCCTCCAGCGGCTGCGATAGCATATGACCCTGTTTTGACAAGGCGCCGGCCGCCAAGCCCCGGCAACAGCCGCTGGCTGGGTCGCTCATCGGTTGATTTGTCCTAAAAGCCCCGTCCTCAGACACATCATAGAAAAAGCCTGCTAAGGCATAGAAATTTTGGGGCTATTCGCGGCGGCGCGCAACGTATTATAAG
>DHWC01000111.1:0-3824 GCA_002412985.1 Methylocystaceae bacterium UBA5192
AGCAGCAGCCTTCCAAGCTGAATACGAGGGTTCGATTCCCTTCACCCGCTCCATCGCTTTCTCTCAATGATTTCATTTTCGATCTGCTCCTGCTTGCGCGCCTTTCAAAGCGCCTCTCAGGGCTGCGCCCAGCGCGCTTTCGGTTGAAGCAGGCGGGCGGCCGCCGGATAGATTTTTTGAGGCGGCGATCGGCGGCGATTTAGCTTGAATTTTTTTAATTGCGCCGGGCGTGTCGTCTAAACGCATCGAAAGAGCGATGCGTTTACGATCAATATCAAGCTCCATCACTTTAACGCGCACAATATCGCCTGGTTTCACAATTGTGCGTGGATCTTTTACAAATGTTTTTGATAGCGCTGAGATATGCACCAATCCATCTTGATGTACGCCGATATCAACAAAAGCGCCAAAGGCGGCGACATTGGTGACAACGCCTTCAAGCACCATGCCTGGTTTGAGGTCCTTTAGCGTCTCGACGCCTTCAAGAAATGTTGCGGTTTTAAAGGCTGGACGGGGATCGCGGCCAGGCTTTTCAAGCTCGGAAAACACATCGCGAATTGTTGGCAGACCAAAATCTTGATCAACAAATTGTTCAGGTTTTAATTGATTTAACAGTTTTGCATCGCCAATGAGCGTATGAATATTTGTCTTTAATTGATCAAGAATGCGCCGCACGAGCGGATAGGCTTCCGGGTGAACGCCTGAGCGATCAAGTGGATCCTCTCCGTTTAGAATACGCAAAAAGCCTGCGCATTGTTCAAAGGATTTTGCGCCAAGACGCGACACTTTTTTTAGTTCAGCCCGTGATCGGAACGTCCCATGCGCATCGCGATAGGCAACGATGTTTTCAGCTAAGCTTTCGCTAAGACCCGATACGCGGGCCAATAAGGGCGCTGATGCTGTGTTGACGTCGACGCCAACCGCATTCACGCAATCTTCAACAATAGCATTCAGCGCGCGCGTTAATTTTACCTCAGAGACATCATGCTGATATTGACCAACGCCAATTGCTTTTGGTTCAATTTTAACAAGCTCTGCTAACGGATCTTGCAGACGGCGCGCGATTGACGCTGCGCCGCGCAAGGAAACATCAAGATCGGGTAATTCGCGCGAGGCGTATTCTGAAGCTGAATAGACAGAAGCGCCCGCTTCAGACACCATAATCTTTGTAAGGTTAAGCTCTGGAAATTTTGTTATGAGTTCTTGCGCTAATTTATCGGTTTCTCTCGAGGCTGTGCCATTTCCAATTGCGAGCAGCTCGACGTTATTTTCGCGCGCAAGCTTGGCAAGCGTTGTTAACGCCTCATCCCATCGTCTTTGGGGTTCATGCGGGTAGATAGCGGTGGTCGCGACAATTTTGCCTGTTTTATCAATGACTGCGACTTTGACCCCGGTGCGAAACCCTGGATCCAGGCCAAGGGTTGCGCGCGATCCGGCAGGGGCGGCAAGGAGAAGATCTCGTAAGTTTTCAGCAAAGACGCGAATTGCTTCCTCTTCAGCATAGCGCCATAAGCGCGCGCGGGCGTCGAGAGAGAGATGCAATTCAATCTTGGTTCGCCAGGCCCAGCGCACGGTATCTAATAACCAATGATCGCCAAGGCGCCCGCGATCTTCAATTTTAAAATGGCGGGCGATGCGGGTTTGGTAACCCCCCAAACCTTCTTCTTGTTCCGCCTTTAAGACAAGATCGAGTATTTCTTCTTTTTCGCCGCGCATGAGCGCAAGGATTCGATGAGAGGGAAGCTTTGCAATTGGTTGCGAGAAGTCAAAATAATCAGCGTATTTAATCCCAGCGCTTTCTTTTCCTTTACGAGCCTTTGCGTAAATAAAGCTCTGTGTCCAATAAATATTGCGTAAAACGCCGACAAGATCCGCATCTTCAGAAAATTGCTCAACAAGAATTGCGCGCGCGCCTTCTAATGCCGCATCAACGTCATTAATATTTTTTTCTGGATTTATAAAATGGGCTGCTTGTGATTTTGGATCTAACGCAGGATTTTTTAACAAACTCTCAGCAAGTTCTAGAAGCCCCGCCTCGATTGCAATTTGCGCTTTTGTGCGTCTTTTAGGCTTGAAGGGAAGATAAATATCCTCAAGGCGGGCTTTGTTATCTGCGTCAAGAATCGCCTGCTTCAAGGAGGGGTTAAGCTTTCCCTGCGCAAGGATTGACTCGAGAATTGTTTTTCGCCGCTCTTCCAATTCACGTAAATAAGTTAGTCTTTCTTCAAGTTTTCTCAATTGCACATCATCAAGCGCGCCAGTGGCTTCTTTACGGTATCGCGCGATAAAGGGAACGGTTGAGCCTTCATCAAGTAAAGCGATCGCAGCTTCAATCTGCCAAGGTTTGGCCGAAAGCTCATTGCTTAATCGTTCGGCGATCGGCGTCATAGAACCTGCCTCGAATCATTGTCATGGAGTGAGGTGCTTGTAGCGAAAGCCAAAGAAAATCTAAAATCTATAATTAATTTTTTTAACATGAATCTTTTCGCAATAATCTTGGCGGGTCACTAAACATTTTTTGGCTTTTTAGATTTTCTCTTTGCCGCGCCTATATGTAACGACTTAGCCTTACGATTTTTTAAAATGACCAGGCGCGCCGCATTTATTCGCGTTTTTCTTAAAAGGTGATATCTTTGGAGAAAGTCACTATCAAAGAAAGCGGCTTGCGCCCGCGCTTTTAGGGATATCAAAGCGTGGGAAGACGCAACAGTCATGCATAGCCCAACATCAAGCGCCTTTTTACACATTAAAAGTGCGGGCGTTACAGCAGTGCTGGGACCAACCAATACGGGCAAAACCCATCACGCCATAGAGCGTATGCTGTCTTTTCCAACTGGGCTTATTGGTCTGCCATTACGGTTATTGGCGCGCGAGGTCTATAATCGCGTCGTTGCGCGCGTTGGCGCAAATAATGTGGCTTTAATTACTGGCGAGGAGAAAATTAGACCGCCTGCTCCGGCCTATTGGGTTTCGACCGTTGAGGCGATGCCGCGAGATATTAAAGTCGATTTTTTAGCCATTGATGAGATCCAACTTGCTGCAGATCTTGATCGTGGACATATTTTTACAGATCGTTTGTTGCACTGGCGCGGGCAGCAGGAGACTTTGTTGATTGGGGCGGCGACAATGGCCCCAATAATCCGTGAACTATTTGCTCATGCGCCGATTTTTTCGCGTCCGCGTCTTTCGAAACTTTCTTTCGCGGGCGATCGAAAAATCTCACGCTTGCCGCCAAGGACAGCGGTCGTCGCTTTTTCTGCTGAAGAAGTCTATGCGATTGCAGAGTGGATCAAGCGTCAACGTGGCGGAGCTGCTGTTGTGTTAGGCGCGCTTAGTCCGCGCACGCGCAATGCGCAGGTTGATTTATTTCAATCTGGCGAGGTTGATTATGTTGTCGCGACAGACGCGATTGGGATGGGGCTTAACCTCGATGTTGATTATGTTGCATTTGCTTCTGATCGAAAATTTGACGGCTGGCGCAATCGGCGCTTAACGCCAGCTGAATTTGGTCAAATTGCAGGTCGCGCAGGTCGGCATATGGCCGATGGGGTGTTTGGATCAACAGGCCGTTGCCCGCCTTTTGACGAAGAATTGATTGAAGCTTTGGAGGATCATCGCTTTGATCCTGTAACATTATTGCAATGGCGCAATAGCGCGCTTGATTTTTCATCTCTTGACGCTCTTCTACACACGCTTGAACAAAAGCCAACGCATTTACGTTTAACGCGCGGACCAATCGCAATCGATCAAATGACATTAGAGACTGTAAGCCGCGATGAAGATACGCGGCGGAATGCGAAGTCTCCCGCCGACGTTGCGCGACT
>DHWC01000111.1:4190-5501 GCA_002412985.1 Methylocystaceae bacterium UBA5192
AGAGCTTGTTCGTTCAATATTTGGATTTATCGTTCGACGCGGAAAAATTCCTGCAGAATGGATGGCTCAACATATTGCTGCGGTTGACCGGGTGGATGGCGATATCGATACCCTGTCGCATCGTCTGGCGCAGGTGCGCACCTGGAGCTTTGTGAGTAATCGCTCCGGTTGGCTTGACGATGCTGAGCATTGGCAGAGCCGCGCGCGTCGGGTAGAGGACAGCCTGTCAGACGCGCTGCACGAACGGTTAACTCAGCGTTTCGTTGATCGCCGCACCAGCGTATTGATGCGCCGTCTTAGAGAGAATGCAATGTTAGAAGCCGAAATTAACGCTGCTGGCGATGTGCTTGTCGAAGGCCAGCATGTCGGAAGCCTTCAAGGCTTTCGTTTCACGCCAGATCCTGGGGCGGCTGGTGAAGCGGCGAAAACGCTGAATGCAGCGGCGCTTAAGGCCCTAGCGGGAGAGTTTGAGGCGCGCGCCACAAGGGTTTTTGACGCTGTTGACGACGCCTTCGCCTTAGCCAACGACGGCGTGATCCGCTGGCTCGGCGAACCCTTAGCGAAAATAACCGCTGGCGCGGGCATTTTGAGCCCATCGTGTCGAATCTTAGCTGATGAGCAACTTACTGGCGCTGCGCTCGACAAGGTGAAACAGCGCCTTGATCTATGGCTTGCGCAACATGTCAAAAAGCTGCTGGGCCCCCTTGAAGTATTAGAGAAAGGCGAGGGCCTTGAGGGAACGACGCGGGGCGTCGCCTTCCAAATCGCCGAAGAATTGGGCGTTCTCGATCGAACGCGGGTTGCAAAAGAAATCAAAGCCTTTTCGCAGGAAGATCGTGGCGCTTTAAGAAAATTGGGGGTGCGCTTTGGCGCCTATCATCTCTATTTGCCTTTGTTGCTTAAGCCAGCGCCGCGCAGTCTGGCGGCCTTGCTCTGGGCCTTGCATCATGGCGGTCTAGATCACGTTAAGGGCCTTGATGAGGTGCCGCATCTGGCTGCTTCAGGGCGGACGTCTTTTACCGCCGATGCAGAGATTCCAAAGGGTTTTTATCGAGCTGCAGGGTTTCGTGTATGTGGCGAGCGCGTTGTGCGCGTAGATATTTTGGAACGCCTTGCCGATTTGATCCGGCCAGCAATCGCCTTTCGGCCTGGGGTAAGCGCTGGCGAGCCGCCGCCTGGCGCAGCAGACGCTGAAGGCTTTGTGGTGACTGTGGCGATGACATCGCTGACGGGCTGCTCCGGCGAGGCTTTTTCTTCGATCCTAAAATCCTTGAATTATGTTCCCGCTCAACGACCGGGCCCAGCGATTAC
>DHWC01000026.1 GCA_002412985.1 Methylocystaceae bacterium UBA5192
TAGCACGCGATAAAACTTAATTTTTTGAAAAATTATGATTGATTGCTTGCTTTCATTTTCTTTACTAAAATCCATAGTATCCAAAAAACAATTAATGAACCTAAAGCAAAAATGAAGTTTTCACCTGCCGAGGTCAGCCACATAGATCCTGTTCTATCATAAATATGCTGCTTGAGACATTTAGCGCTATCCAACTGAGATGAGGCTGAACAATACGCGTCCCAGTAAGCAAGTTCTTTGCTGGCTCCCCTATATGTTAAATATGCTAGAGCAACGATAAAATATGCTCCCGATAGCATTAATTTTCGAGATTTATTCAATTTTTACTCCACTGTCCTACTGTCTTGACTCTAGGTTTTTATTCTAACCATTATTTGCCAATAAATCATCTATACAAAAAGCTTTAATTTAATTTCTTCAAATTAAGCAAGAGAAATTAATTGACTTAAATATCAGAAAAGAGCTGAGCAGGAAACGCTCGCTTTTTTAAGAAATATTTTTATTTTGATGAGCTAAGGGCATTTTTGCGCAAGAACTCAATCATTTTAATCGCTTCGGCATGCGATTGGGCCTCCTGAGCGCTCGGGCTGTAGCCGCGTATCTTTTTTTCCAAATCATCTAAGTTCGACATTCCTGTCGCTACTAACTTTGCTAGACCTCGTTTTTTCGCGTCAACGATTAAAGTTAATGCCTGGACTGAATTGTGATAATCATGACTAGCGCTTGGTTTATTTTCAATCATTGAGTAACCCAATTCTTATAAATAAAACGTCTATTGCAATAATTTATCATCATTACCATACCTTATATCACACATTTCGTTTGGTAAGAGTATTATAACTAATCAGCTCAAAAGCCTAAGAATATACCCTCTAAGCTACATTATTTTTTAGCGAAGGCGTCACGCGATAAACCCCACACATGCCACATATAAAATTAATTTTGAAAAAAATCCGGCTGATCCTTTTTTTTCTTGCGGGCAGCTGGTTGCTTAGACTTCAGTAAATTTACTTGATTCTCAGGCTTCTTTGCGTTCAATTTTGGGATTGGTCGAAGCTCCTGCACAATCTTTGCAATTTGCCATCGAGAGAAAGCGTAGTCCTCAAGTCCTTTAGGCGTGATCGCGCGTCTTCCACCCGTTTCAGCAAGTAAATTTATAGCTCTATCGTGCAGATCGCCCGGATCCTCGCCAGTCAGCATTGCGGTTTCGTGCATGAGCCGAAGGGCCCGTTGATATCGGGCAAATGTCCTGCCGCTTGGCTTAGCAATTTCTGCCAGACTAAAGAGGATACCCTCTATCGCTTCATGCGACGCAGGCGTCGCAAGCTTTGGCCGGCCAGCTTTGTCAATCCGCTGCGCGTCTCCATGACGGCGCAGCCGCATATAATGTTTCCGACAATATCCTTTGGCGACAGATGGCGAGTCACAATGTTCCGCTAAACACATGGAGATAAGTTAACAGATTATTGCCGCCGTGGCTATAAATAGTAAAATCTTTTCGGAATGTATGTAACAGATAATTGCCTCATGGCAGATATCTGTTAAATTTTCTTATGGAAGGGTGCGCAAATCTAAAAAAGGCCCGTAAAAACTCAGGCATGGCCATCATTAAATAACATATTGATTATAAATAAATAAATTGAGGATATCGTTTGTGCTAAGGCATAACCGCAAAGTCAATAACAAAAGCAACAAGCGTCAAGACGACAAAACAGATGATATCAAAAGCAATCCGAGGCTCTATACTCATTTTGGATGGCCCTTCCCTAAATGGTTTATAACAATTTTATGAAGCAAAATACGCGCCACTAATCAGAAGATGGACAAGACAATATTCCAGACAAGGACCAACAAAATATTTTCACAAAAGTACTGCGCGCGATTAAACTCAACCTGTTTACGAATATGATAGAATAAATGTAAACAATTTTGATGGACTATCCCTAAGCTCATTCAATCCGCCTGCGAGGACACAAAAAGGCTTTAAAATGATTTACCTGTGTGACGGCGGGCCAACGGGACGCTTGAGAATATTAATTAAACTGATCCTCAGCGGCTTTTTGTTAGGCCTATTAGTTTATTTCACCATCGCTACGATTCAATAAGACAAAACGCGACCTGAGCGATCAAGGTTTCAAAAAAACACGCCTAAATTTACTGAAAATACCCTACTCTTGAGTAATGAAAGCTCCTGTGCGTTAGCGCACATCTTTTTTTTTATTAAAATTTATTCTCACAAGCCTGATGTATTTCAAAAATTGGATTGTAACCATGCGACCCAGAACTATCGCGATTTTGTGCTCGATCGGCGCTTATCTATCCGCATTCACATTCATGTCTGTAGCATGGATATAATATTTCAATCCGAAGCAATCATTTTTTCGGGGAATTAAATGAGTCCATATTAAGCGCTCCAGTGTGAATTTTTTTACCCTGAGAGCTCAATAAAGAAATTATTTACTCTATCACCGTAAGCTAAATCGTCCTCTGAACGCCTATGATCTTAGGCGTATGTGTATGAAAGGGCAGAGTTTGCGTAGTAAAGTCAAAAACATAAAGCGTCTCTTGTATGGATGCTCAGACACAACACCCGCTCAAGAAGCGCTTATTTTATGCGCAGGATTAATTGTTCTCATCCTGACGTCAGGTCTGTTTAAGCCGCTAACTTATTGACATCAATGGCGCGCTTCAATCAGCGCGCCACACCCTGGGCAACTGAGCTAACCGAGTGATTAGCTCTTTATGCTTGATATGCAGCTCTATTTTAACTGTTCTTTCGCCTCTGAAGCAGTAAGAGCAAAGCGGCGGCAATGCTCTAAATAGCCGCCTTCATGACTCATGAGTAAAGAGACAATCGATGACCACAACCAGGATGGGGCATCGAGAGATTTTGATCTCGTTTTCTGTAAATCCGCCTGCCATTCTTTACGGGACTCACTACTCATTTGTCGCGCATGCGCGCGACCAACTACCATAGCCAAATATTTTGCTGTCTTGATTGCTTCTGTTTGAGTTAGCCGCTCAACTTCCATCTTCAAGTCTTGAGGCAATAACTCGCGAATGAATACAGAACGATTGTTGAGTGAGCCAGATCTCATCCGCTGTCCAAGATAAGGGGAGAGGTAACGCGACCCCTCAACTATCCGCTCTCCATGTGTAGGCGGCATTTTTACATCGTCGTAGCGTGGAGCAGCCGTTGTTACAGCCTCCTTTATATCCATCAAACAATATTCTAAATCCACCCCTTTTTTACCAACAGCCAGCAAGACGGCATAACGCAATAAGCCCAAAGAACTACACCCCTTCATCCAATAGGCCGCGTCAACCACATTCACTGAAGCATCATCATCGCGCGACCATAAGGTCGTTGCGAGACTTTTTAAATTTGGATCGGCAAATAGTTGATGAATTCCCTGTCTTTCCTCATCGTCAAGCACCCAAAATCTTTTACCAATCGGTATAACAGGGCTCGTATCAGCTATTCTTTCGCGCGCGAGATGTTTCCACGTCCTGCGATTAGATTTGCGGATGACCTTGCGTACTGAGTCCGGCATATCGTCATCATCTTCGCCATTCCAATCCGGCTCAAAAGCTTGTTCATAACCTTCAACCAGAGCTTCAATCATATGGGCTGTGGTCACGCCAGGTAACTCTGAACCCCGAGCCGCCGAGGCAAGTGAAAGCCCTAGTCTGATGAGATCATGCGCTGGGTTGCCTATAACAGTTTGGTCAAGATCACGGATTTGGACCTGAATACGACCCTTGGAATTTGCAACTGGTCCCAAATTGCCAACGTGACAGTCCCCGCAGATCCATATTGATGGCCCCTCCGGTAAAGCGCCTCTTTTTTGCTGCTCGAGCCACTCATAGAATCTAACGGTATTGCCTCTGACATATGCATGCGGCGACCGCGCCATTTTCAAATTACGTGTCTGGGTTAGCTTTGCTTCACGCTCAGATGGCCTAATCATTATCGCCTCGACCCCGCAATAGCCTCGATAGGAGCTACAAGTTTCATAATTCCGAACTCTGCAACCCTTTGGGCTTGTTTGGCAAGAACTATATATCTCCAAACAATAAATGAGTTTTTCTGAGTTTTCTCAAGTTCTGCCCAGGTCACGAGAGCATTTAAGGCATACCGTCAAATATTTTTCCAAACAAAAATAGATTATGACAAAAATGAAACTAATTAGGATTTCAGAAGACTCGATCCATTCAGTTGAAATAATTCAATTAATTTTTTTGATCAAAACGATGGGATCGCACTTAGATATGACGCAAATTCAATATTATGCTAGTAAAGGTAACGTATTCATTCATACAGAAATTTTCTGGCGAAGAGGTTTTATTTATTGTCAAAAAATCATGAAAAAGCAATCAACTTACCAAATGTTATTACTGCGCTGCTAGTGCTGTTTGTCGCGCTACACCTTTTAGGAGAGTATGGACCGCATGCATTATCTCAGTTTATGTATCAAACACTCGCTTTTGTTCCAGAGCGATTAAATACCCTACTTTTTCCACAAACTATGATGGACGAGGCATCAAACCTATCTGATAGCGCGTATGTAAACTCTGTGGGCTCCATCAAAAAAGACTATTCTAGTTTTTTCACTCTTCTAACTTACGCTTTTTTGCATGCAAACTGGACACATCTCCTTGTAAATAGCCTAACGCTGGCTGCTTTTGGCGCCCCCGTCGCGCGCCGGCTTGGCCCAATAAATTTCCTAAATTTTATGGCTCTTTGCGCAATCGCTGGCGCACTAACGCATTATTTGGGTCATAGAACTGACACTACCCCCATCATCGGCGCCTCTGCCGCAATTTCTGGCGCAATTGCGGGAACCATTCGATTTGCCTTTGATGACCCGATACAACAATCCCGTCGCTTACAGGCTCAAAACAAGAATGAAGGGGCTCTGAAGCCACTTAATAAACTTCTCTCCAATCGATCCGCAATTATTTTTATGATGGTATGGCTTGCTTCAAATTTAATGATTGGAATCTTTCCTCGTTCCTTTGGCGTAGAAGGCTCCATCGCCTGGGAAGCGCATTTGGGCGGATTTCTTTCTGGCCTATTTCTTCTTGGTTTTTTTGATCCTGTTAAAGCACGCAGTAATTAACGAGCCTGATGTGAAATTGGAAGATAAGAGAAGATATTTGGTAGCGCACGCGTTGCTGCAAGATGCCCAATTTCGATAATTTTTTCCGCACGATGAAAATCAAACATGCCGACATCTTCCATGTGGGCAGTAATAATTGCATCCGGCGGGTCTCCCGCCAAACGTGAGCGTAAAATTCTATCTTGAATAATATTAAAGGCGTCAATCATAGCGCTACCAACATTAGGGGCCTCATCGCTGCGTCGATCAAAATACTTTGGTAATATTCTCTCAATTAAAGAAGCATCAGCTCGTTGATCATAAGGTTTGCCGCTTGTTCCAGATTTGCTCATATCAGCTGCAGCGTCTCTAATCACGCCTGCGCGATACATCATATCCGCCGTGACGTTTACAGCGATAACAAAATCCGCCCCTAACGCCCGACACACCGTCACGGGCACTGGATTAACCAAGGCGCCATCAAACAACCACCGATCAGCGACACGAACCGGCTCAAATATGCCTGGCAAAGCATAAGAGGCGCGTATGGCTAAAGATAAAGAGCCACGTTGCAACCAGACCTCATGCCCAGTTCCGACTTCCGTTGCGATAGCTGCAAAAGGGGTTTCTAACTGCTCAATCAAAAACCCGCTCAATTCCCGTTCCAAGGCGGCCTTCAATCGCTCGCCAGCAATTAAACTTCCTCCGGTAAAGGATAGGTCCATAAGCGTAAAAACGCGCCGACGCGTCAGCGATCGCGCAAAAACTTCGATTTGATCTAATTTACCGGCAGCATAGCAGCCCCCCACAACTGCTCCCATTGACGTTCCAGCTATAACATCGGGATATAAGCCATTCGCTAATAGCTCGCGCAGAACGCCTATGTGCGCCCAGCCTCTCGCAGCGCCAGCTCCAAGAGCAAGTCCAATTTTAACATTGCGTTTAGCGGAAGAACCTTTACCAAGATCTCTATCAGCTGAGGATTGGGCTGAGAAGACTGATTGATTTGGCGCTGTCATGTGTCGCCCTTACAAAGATGGGCGAGCTATCACGACCATCTAATCCACCACTAATCGACTCTACTATCTAATTCAGAAAATATGTTGGGCTATAATTTTTAGTAAAAATTATCAAATTTTTTAGTAATATTGGACACTCTATCCCAAATTCCTCATTTTTTATCCAAAATTGCCAATTCATAGGCGCCAGAAGATGATTTAACGACGCGGTAAAAACACGACTTGCGTCCAGTATGACATGCCTTACCGTCTCCGCCAGGCTCTACAGAAAGTAAAAGTGCGTCTTGGTCACAATCTACTCTTAAAGAGACTACTCTTTGAACCTGACCAGATGTATCGCCCTTTCGCCAAAGAGCAGCGCGAGAGCGCGACCAATAATGTGCAACGCCAGTTTCAAGTGTCTTGTTCAACGCCTCTTCATTCATATAGGCGACCATAAGAACTTCACGGGTAACGTGATCTATCGTTACACAAACAATTAAATTATTCACATCAAATTTAGGAGCAAAGACTGTACCTTCTTCTAAAATGTAATCCCCCATAAAAAATCTTCCTCACTTATTAGCGTGCGCCACGAAGCAGGGTGTAAAAGCGCGCTTGCTGCTCAGCATTATTTTCAAACAGGCCTGCAAATTGCACTGTTACCGTCATGGAGCCTTGTTTTCTGATTCCCCGCATGGACATACACATATGCTCTGCTTCCAACATAACAGCCACACCGCGCGGTTTTAGATGAGCCACCAAAGCTTGCGCAATTTGAGCCGTCATCGTTTCTTGCGTTTGTAGCCTATACGCAAAAACATCGACAAGGCGCGCCAACTTTGAAAGTCCAATAACGCCATTAGATGGATAATAGGCAATATGTGCTTTACCCAAAAACGGTGCGACATGATGCTCGCAATGCGAGGTAAAATTAATATCTCGCACTAGGACTATGTCATTATAATTTTCGACTTCTGAAAACACACGTCCGAGCAGTTCATCAACATTTTGTTTATAGCCCTGAAAATATTCTTCATAAGCCTTTACAACACGTTTTGGCGTGTCTAACAGCCCTTCTCTATCGGGATTGTCGCCCGCCCAGCGCAACAACGTCCTCACCGCTGCTTCAGCTTCATCTCGAGAGGGACGAGCATGAAGTTTATCTAATGATAATCCTGAAGGTTCAAGCGCGCCAATAGGCTGGGAGTAAGGCGATTCCTGCTCTCCTTCGGTATGGTCAAGCTGAGTATTAACCAATTCTTCCATGCGGCGTCCCCTCACGTAATCACGACCATAAAAACGGGCGTGTTAGGCTAAAAGACAAGTGTTAATGCGCTCACTTTCAAAACAAGAATTTCAACGAGAAAATTCTAACATCCGATAAGTCTGTTTTACGCTTTAACTCCTGTTTCCCAACGACTATATAGGTCAGTAGAACCTCAAGTTAAGCCCTCGAGCGCCCAGGATATGATAGAAGCAATTTATAACAATCGCATCTTAGCGCTAGCGGCTGAAATACCAAGAGTTGGCAGGCTGCCGAGACCAGACGCTACGGCGACGGCGCATTCTAAACTCTGCGGCTCAACCGTCATTGTTGACGTTACTCTCAAAGATGGCCGCATTGCGGACTATGCGCATGAATTAAAAGCCTGCGCGCTCGGTCAAGCCTCTGCATCAATACTTGCACGCCATGTAATTGGCGCCTCACTTGATGAGTTGCGCGCAGGCCGAGATGCTTTGAGAAAAATGTTAAAAGAAAATGCTCCGCCGCCAAAAGATCGATGGGAGGAAATTGCCGTCTTAGAGCCAGTAAAGGAATATAAAGTTCGACACGCCTCTACACTTCTTGCTTTTGAAGCCGTGGTGGAAGCAGCTGAAAAAGCTGAAAAAAATGCTCTAAAGTCACTCAGCGAGTGACGCGTCTTTTTAACCCCCCGACCTACTCGCACGATCCCGGCTTGAGAGGGATGAATTATGGTGCAATCAAGCTAATCAGAGGTCTCCCGACTGGTCTCCAGCCTGTCTTTAATACTAAATTGAGGGAATGACCCTTCCAGCGATTCGAATAATTGGCATCGACCCAGGCCTGCGCAATACAGGTTGGGGCATCATCGATTGCCAAGGCTCCCGTCTTTCTTTTGTCGCCTGCGGGTGCATCCATCCGGCTCCAGAATTAGAAATGGGCGAACGTTTAAGACAGCTGAATATGGGACTGCTTGATGTGATCGCCCAATATAGTCCAAGCGAGGCGGCGGTTGAGGAAACTTTCGTAAACCGAGATCCCCAATCCGCCCTCAAGCTCGGGCAAGCGCGTGGCGTCGCCCTTATGGCGCCCGCGACTGCGCGTCTCGTTATTGCGGAATATGCGGCTAATCTTGTTAAAAAAACTGTCGTAGGCTCAGGCCATGCCGACAAAAATCAAATTCAGATGATGGTGCGCGTGCTCTTGCCTGCGAGCAATCCAAACTCTCCAGACGCGGCGGATGCATTGGCTGTCGCCATCTGCCACGCTCAACATCGAAATATACGCACAAGAGTTTCAGCATGATTGGTAAACTCAAAGGGTTCATTGACGGCTATGGAGAAGACTATCTCGTTCTTGATGTCAGCGGCGTCGGCTATGTCGTGCATTGCTCAACTCGAACGCTACAAAATTTAAAAGGAAGAGGCGAGATTATTTCGCTAATAATCGAAACACAGGTGAGGGAAGATTCTATTCGTCTATTTGGCTTTGATAGTGAAAAAGAGCGCGATTGGTTTAGGCTCCTTCAAAGCGTTCAGGGGGTTGGCGCTAAAGTAGCACTTGCAATTTTATCAATTCACGCAACCTCAGAACTCTCATCCGCCATCGCATTTGGAGATAAAACGGCAATCGCCCGTGCGCCTGGCGTTGGACCTAAACTTGCTGCACGCATTGTTGCTGAATTAAAAGATAAAGCTCCCCTACCCGACTCATTTGATACAAGTTTTGATAAGCATACATCACTAACCGAAACATCTAATTTACCCTCAGCAATGAATGATGCAATTTCTGCTCTTGTAAACCTTGGCTATGCGCGCCCGCAATGTACAGCTGCAATTATTTCAAGCATCAAGAAACTTGGCGAGACCGCCGAAACGAGCGTCTTAATCCGGCAGGGTCTTAAGGAGTTAGCTTCGTGAGCGTTTCACCTGAAAATCGTTTTGTCAGTCCAGAGCAACGTCACGACGATCTAGAACAAAGTTTTCGACCGCTCTCGCTCGTCGATTTTACCGGTCAAGAAGCGGCCCGCGCTAATCTGAAGATTTTCATTGAAGCCGCTAAAACACGCGGTGATGCGCTAGACCATGTTCTTTTGGTTGGGCCGCCTGGATTAGGAAAAACAACCTTAGCGCAAATTATCGCAAGAGAATTAGGGGTCAACTTTCGCTCTACATCTGGCCCCGTTATCGCGAAGGCGGGAGATCTAGCCGCCCAGCTGACAAACCTAGAACCACGCGATGTACTTTTTATCGATGAAATTCATCGGCTTAATCCTGCAATTGAAGAAATACTCTATCCAGCGATGGAAGATTTTCAACTTGATTTGATTATTGGCGAAGGGCCTGCTGCACGTTCTGTTAAAATTGACCTCGCTCGCTTTACATTAGTTGGAGCAACGACGCGAGCTGGACTACTAACAACGCCGCTACGCGATCGTTTTGGCATTCCAATTAGATTAAATTTCTATACATCCAGTGAGTTAGAGCTGATCATTCGTCGCGGCGCGCGCGTTATTGGCGTTGGAATGAGCGAGGACGGCGCGCAAGAAATCGCCCGTCGCTCACGTGGAACGCCCAGAATTGCTGGTCGCCTTCTACGCCGTGTAAGAGATTTCGCTATAGTCGAGGAGGCTGACGCAATCACGCGAGAGCTTGCCGATCGAGCCTTATCACTTCTGGAAGTTGACGCCATCGGCCTTGATATCATGGACCGGCGGTATCTAGAGATGGTTGCAATTAATTTTGGCGGCGGCCCTGTTGGGATCGAAACAATCGCAGCAGCGCTATCTGAGCCGCGCGACGCCATAGAAGATATCATCGAGCCTTATTTATTACAGCAAGGGTTTCTTCAGCGCACGCCGCGCGGGCGTGTGCTCACTGCGAATGCCTTTCGCCATTTAGGACTAGCCGAACCCGCGCGTCCTAATGGACAATTTGGTTTATTTGCGGAGGACTTATGAATAAGCTCCTAGAAACCGCTTGCGCTGAAAATGACCCTCATAAAATAACCATCCGGATCTATTACGAAGATACTGATTTTTCCGGACTTGTATATCACGCCTCTTATCTTCGTTTCATGGAACGGGGACGAAGTGAATTATTGCGGGGCCTTGGCTTGCATCAAAGAGAGCTTCTTGAAGGCTCAACAGGGACGCCTTTTTTCTTCGTGGTCCGAGCCATGGATATTGATTTTAGAAAGCCGGCGCTGATGGATGATCTGATAACCATCGAAACATGGGTTAAAGAAGTCGGCGGGGCCTCAGTATTATTGGAGCAGCGCGTCCTGCGCGAGACAGACTTGCTCGTGCAAGCCGCCGTTACTGTCGTCTGTGTCGAGAATCGCAAGGCTAAACGCCTTCCAGCCGATGTCAGGTCCCGTTTCCTCTCCCAGCAAAAAGGGGCATCGCATAACTGATTGTTAACACTCGCCCTATAACAATTTTTTGTGCGGCGCACGCTGGCCCTAGAAAGGGCGAAATTCCAGGCCATGGTCCTGGGTATCGATCATTTGCAATTGCGCCGCCGCATTGCCCTGCAAGGACACAGCATGAACCCTGCCGATATCGCCGCCGCCCCAGCCGCTACCGAAATTACAATTTTAAGTATGTTTTGGACGGCGCACATCGTCGTGAAGATCGTGATGCTCTGCCTACTTGGCGCCTCTGTGTGGTGCTGGGCTATTATCATCGATAAAACGCTTCTGTTACGCCGTCTGCGCAAGGCAAATGAACGTTTTGAGGAGAGTTTCTGGTCAGGTAATTCTCTTGAAGATCTTTTTGCAAAATTATCTGAACGACCAACAACTGGGAACGCCACGCTATTTGTATCCGCCATGCGCGAATGGAAACGTTCGTTTCAAAACTCAACCGCGAGTTTTATGGGTCTACAAGCGCGCATAGAAAAAGTTTTGGATGTCTCAATTGTTAGAGAAGTTGAAAAGATAGAATCAAATCTACTTGTACTCGCAACAGTCGCCTCTGCTGGCCCCTTTGTCGGATTGTTTGGAACTGTCTGGGGCATCATGACTTCATTCCGCTCGATTGCGGCATCAAAGAACACCTCTCTTGCCGTTGTCGCGCCGGGTATTGCAGAAGCTCTGCTGGCGACTGCAATCGGCCTTTTTGCAGCTATTCCAGCCCTTATCGCCTATAATAAAATGCAAGGCGATGTTGCTAAGACACAAGCGCGAATGGAAAGTTTTGCCGACGAATTCTCTGCAATTTTATCTCGCCAAATTGATCAACATACCTCCTCTAATAGAGACCGCGCGGCCTAACTTGTCATTTATAAGGAAAGCATAGAATGGGCGCCTCAGTTTCATCGCCAGGCGGCGGCGGGGGTCGACGCCGTCGCGGAGTGCCACGCTACCGCGCAATGGCCGAAATCAATATGACGCCATTTATTGACGTCATGCTTGTACTGCTGATCATCTTCATGGTGGCAGCCCCACTTCTTGCAACAGGCGTAGCTGTTGATTTGCCACAAACTAAAGCTGGGGCGCTAAATATTGATCAAAAACCAATAGCCATCGCCATAGATGAAAAAGGGCAAGTCTTTTTGATGGATCAGCCAATCGAAACGGCTCAAATTCTGGATAAACTCAAAGAAATCGCCAAAGGCGGATTTGATGAACGTATTTATGTTCGAGGATCAAAAGCAGTCAATTATGGACGTGTAGCGGAAGTCATGTCGCTCATCACAAGCGCTGGTTATAAAAAAGTCGCCCTTGTGACTGAGCAGGAGAAAAAGTGAGTCTGCGAAATTGAGATTTTCGCGGTCGAAACCTGGTGTCATTGTCTCTCTTGCCGCCCATATCGGGTTATTCATTGCGGCAATGACCTTATTTGCAACGACGGATAAATTTGAAGACGCAGCGGAGATGATCCCGATTGACGTCGTTTCAGATAGCGAGCTGAATTCTGTTGTTAAGGGCGAAAGAACGGCCAAAGAAGTAAAGCCTGGACCGCGCGTTGATAAATTAGCAGATAAGCAGGATACCCCCCCTGAGCCTCCGCTAAATCAAGCGGAAAAAGATAAGCCAGCCCCCCCTCAACAAGCGCAAAAATTACCCGAACCGAGCTCTTCGTCAGAGGCGCAAAAACTTTCATCTCCACCAACGCCAGAAAAGCAACAAGAAGCCAAAACCGCTGAACCAAAGCCTGCGCCTGCAACTAAAGACAAAACAGCAACCGAGGATGAGAAGCCAGAAATTGAAGAGGCGGAAGTGATCAAACCCAAGCCTCCAAAAAGACCAAAATTTGAGGCAGAAACAAAAGATATCACACCGCCTACGCCAAAACCGCCGCCGCGTCTTAAAGCCGATGAGCTAGCCAAGCTGCTAGAAAACAAAAAGAAATTAGAAGAGGCCGATAAGGCGGAAAAAGAGCCAAAACCCAAATCAGGCGAGGAAAATACGCTTGCGTCTAAATTTAGCGCCTCGAGCATTATGAATCTTCTCACCCGAGAGGCTGCTCAAAGACGCGCGGCTACAGGTCAAGAACTAAAAACCGCCTCGCTGGGCGCCCCAGAAGGCGCTGCAGACAAATTGTCTGCAACAATGGAATCGCGCATCGCAGCATACATACACGATCACTACCATCCCTGCTGGGCCTCCGCACTCTCTTTGGGGGGGGCGACCTTTGCCCCGGTCGTTGAATTTCATCTCTCACGCGAAGGCGCATTAGAGGGCCGCCCGCAACTTATGAATCCTTCAAACAATCCTGTTGAACAAGCAAGAGGCGAGCAAGCTCTACAAGCCGTACGCCGCTGCAGTCCAATGAAAATTCCCGATGATTTCATGCCTTTTTACGATCAGACTCTTCGCGATATCACAATTCGTTTTCAAGATTCGCATTGAGGCTTAAAACTAAGAAGTCCGTTTTAAAATACTACTTTAAAAAGAGTATCGACATGACCTTTCTTTTAACGCGACGCAATGTAGCCCAGTTGATTGCTAGTCTAGCAGTCACCCCGATCACACAAGCGCACGCAGGACGCATTATTGAATTACACGGCGGAGGATTCCAGCCTGTGAGTATTGCGATTAGCCCTTTTGTCGGAGACGATGCAGCTCAAACCGTCACATCAATTATCAATAATAATTTTAAGCGTTCAGTTTTCCTCAAACCCGTTGATATAAGCGCTTTAGGACCCAATGCAGCGCCTCCAGATCAACGCCCTGATCTTGCTGCGTTTAAAACAATTGACGCTCAATATGTGCTCACAGGCCGCGCTCAACGCATAGGAGAAGGTCGACTTAAAACAGAATTCCGTCTCTTTGATGTCACAACAGGCGAACAAATTTCAGGCCAACAATACGCTACAGACTCGGCAAATATTCGTCGGGTAGCTCATATGCTCAGCGATGCCGTCTTTACGCGCATTACCGGCGAAAAAGGCTTCTTTGATACAAGAATTGTATTTGTTGATGAGTCTGGCGCTAAAGACAACCGTAAAAAAAGACTGGCCATCATGGATCAAGATGGAGCTAATGTGCACTACTTAACACATGGCGAAGAACTTGTTGTCACGCCGCGCTTTTCACCTTCATCTCAAGAAATTACTTATATGGCATTCAGCGCTGAAGATGATCCTAAAGTATTATTAATGAATATTGAAAATAGTCAGCGTGACATTGTTGGGAACTTTCCGGGAATGACATTTTCTCCTAGATTTTCACCTGATGGACAGAAAATAATAATGTCGCTCTCTCAAGGCTCATCGACCAATCTCTACGCAATGGATATACGCTCACGCGCAACGACGCGCCTCACAGAGACAACCGCAATCGATACATCGCCTTCTTACTCTCCTGATGGATCGCAAATTGCATTTGAGAGCGACCGCGGCGGCTCTCAACAGATTTACATCATGTCAGCTAGTGGCGGTGGAGCCAAACGCATTTCCTTTGGTGGAGGACGTTATTCAACGCCTGTCTGGTCGCCTAAGGGAGACTACATTGCATTTACGAAACAAAGCGGTGGCAATTTTTCTATCGGGGTCATGAAAACTGATGGAACCGGAGAAAGAATCTTAACAGAGGGCTTCCACAATGAAGGACCCACCTGGTCTCCAAACGGGCTGTTCATCATGTTTTTCCGCGAGGCTGGAGGCGGCGGCGGACCAAAAATTTATATGGTTGATGTCTTTGGCCGATCGGAAATCATTGTACCTACCCCTGGCTATGCTTCCGATCCTGCCTGGGGACCACTACAAGGATAAGGGGCAAATTAATTTCTTTAAAAATTCCGTAGGCTAATGACTGAAAAAATAAATAAAGATGTTCGTATTCACGAAAGCTGGCGCAAATATCTTGCCAATGAATTTTCGCAACCTTATTTCGCACATCTAAGACAATTTATACGTCAGGAATATGCTGAAAAAACGATTTATCCTCCAGCGCATCTTATTTTTAGAGCTTTTGATGCATGCCCCTTCGATGAAGTCAAAGTGGTTCTGTTGGGTCAAGATCCCTATCATGGTCCTCTACAAGCAAATGGACTATGCTTTTCCGTCAACACAAATGTTAAGCCACCACCTTCCTTGATAAATATTTTCAAAGAAATTGAGGCAGATCTCAAGCACCCAATTTCTAGAGAGACAGATTTATCTAGATGGGCCAAACAAGGCGTCTTATTGCTTAACGCCACATTGACAGTACGCGCCTCTCAAGCAGCTTCTCATCAAAATCAAGGCTGGGAAGCTTTTACGGATGCTGCTATAGAAATACTATCGGACAAAAGAGAAAATCTTGTTTTCTTGCTTTGGGGCGCATATGCGCGCCGCAAGGGAGTTAATATTGACCGCAATAAACACTTAGTATTGGAAAGCGCACACCCCTCTCCACTCTCAGCGCACAATGGTTTTTTTGGTTCTAGACATTTTTCACAAACGAATGCTTATCTTATAGCCCATGGGTTAACGCCGATCGAATGGTAACTCACTTAGACCAGGCCTAAAAAAAATAACTGTTACTATATTTTCTAGCGTTAAATTAAAAAGCTAAAAATAATCTGCAACTATCATCTCAAACTTTTGCTAAAATATCCAACAAAGAGGCCTATAGAAGGATCGTCATAAAGACACACTCGCTTGTGAGGGCAAACGATTGTGAAAAAGATCAAAAAATACGCCTGAGAGCTCCAAAAAGCGCCGCCTGCCTCTATGGTCTAAACTTTTCTTTACTAACCGATTGCTTCCGCTCCAATGAACCTTATCTTCATTGTCATTCATTAAAATTATTAGAAATTTTTTGCTAAAAATAGACTACATTTACTTTCGCGCTCAGGATCGAGAAATTCTGGGGCGGTAAATATAAATTTTTAAAAAATTGTCTTCAGCTGACATCTTTCAAGGCATGCGGTCAAAGCCTTTAAATACTCCTTGAGAATTGCGCAAAAAAACACTCCTTTGCAAGCAAAGGAAATACTATTTAATGTAGAGGACTAAAACTTATAAAAATATCGTTTAATCGACGGCAAAATCAAAGCAATAAGGAGGATAAAAAGGTAATATCATCACTGTTGTCTGAGCGTATTTTCTAAGCGGCAATGCCTATGCCATGGGAAACGTCAATGACTTGCCCAATAAACAAGGTTATCGAT
>DHWC01000052.1 GCA_002412985.1 Methylocystaceae bacterium UBA5192
AGGGGTGTTACAACGGGAAAAATTCTGCTTAGAAAATGCTCCTCAAGCCATTCATGATCTTCTTTTGACAGATCTGCAGGCTCTACAATTATTACCCCAACCTCTGCTAATTCGCGGCGTAATTCGCGCCAACGGCGCAACTGCTCATTTGTGAGCAACGCAGATCTTTCGGTGATTTTAGCAACCTGCTCTGCAGGCGTCAGACCGTCTTCAGACAGCGTCGTCATGCCTGAACGCATTTGTCCGCGAAGACCTGCTACGCGAACCATAAAGAACTCATCGAGATTATTAGCGGAAATCGATAAGAAACGCAGTTGTTCAAGCAGCGGATGATTTCGATTAGAGGCTTCCTGAAGAACGCGTCGGTTGAACTCGAGCCAGGAAAGCTCGCGATTGATAAATCTCTGCGGCGAAGTAATTAGCTCCTCCGGGCGCTTTAAAATCTCGCCTGCCGGATCCATAACCTCAATGCCGGCGGCTTCCATCTCCGATCCGCCATGACCATCCTGCGCGCTTAATATTTGGCTCATCCCGCATCCTGCTGTTTCTTACATGATGCCATAAGATCCGCTTGCGTGTCATAGTCAAAGCTAAACAGGCTTAATCCTCGCCCCAATCTGCGTCAGGAAGCCAATTGGCCATGATTTCGGCCGCCAAAGCCCGGGTTATGGGGCGTCCCTGCGCTAGGGCGGCCCGATCAATCGCCGAGACAAAGGCCCGAACAGCCTCAAGCGAGCGATCGAGCCTCAAAGCCGCATAATCCAGCGCTGGCGCGTCAACGATCAATTGACGGTCCTTAAATAGCTTCTCAAGAACTGCCCGAACTAAGGCCTCATCTGGGGCGTTGATCTCCAATGAAAGCGCAAGACGCAACCGCGACAAAAGATCAGGCAAAGTCACCTCATCACTGCGCAGTAAGCGCCGGGCGGTCATCACAACGAAGACTTGGTGCTCATTTGCAAAATTAAGAAGGTGAAAGAGCGCTGTCTCATCTTTCAGTTGATCGACATCATCAATTCCGATGGCGGTCAAATTTCTGCTTAAAAGCTCTTCGAGGGAGGGAAGCGCAGCGCCAGTATAAATTTGCGCTTGGGACTGCGCCGCCCAAATCGCGAGTAAATGACTTTTTCCACTCCCAGGCGGCCCGTAAATACTGACCATGCGGTTAGGCCAATTGGGCCATTCCTCCAGCATGGTGAGCGCAGATAAATTTGCAGGGGCAGCCAAGAAATCATCTCGACCAAGACGCGGCGTGATAGGCAAATCAAGCGGCAGTTGCGCGCTCGTTTCAGACGATTGCCCGCTCATACGCCCTTTGTCCCTGACTGCGCCTCTTCATGTCCGCGAAAGAGACCGCTTGCACGATAGCGTCGCGCTAAAAAACGCATCACGGCACCGATCGCTGCAGCCGTTGGCACAGCGACAATCAGTCCAGTAAACCCAAATAAAGCGCCAAAAGCCAGCAAAGCGAACATAATCCAGACAGGATGCAACCCAACTGAGGCTCCAACGAGTCTGGGCGAAAGCACATAGCCATCCATGATCAGGCCAATCGTTACCAGCGCGATCGCCTCTACAGCGAGATGAATATGCGGCCAGCCCTGAACGATTGCGATGATGATAGAAAAAACGAAAGCGGTAATTGATCCGACATAGGGAATAAAACTCAAACAGCCCGCAATAACGCCAATCAAAAAACCAAAGTTTAGCCCTATGCTCGATAGTCCGATTGCATACCAAACGCCTAAAAAGAGACAGACTAGAGACTGACCGCGGACAAATCCTGCAAGCGCGCGATCAATGTCGCAAGCTAGCAGTCGCACATCCGCTCGGTGGCGTGGAGGAATAAGATTATCAATCACCGATATCATGTCATCCCAATCTAGGAGCATATAGAAGGCAACGACTGGCGTAATCACGATTAGGGAGACAACATTGATCAACGCGTAACCGCGCCAGATCAGAGATTTTAAAAACTCTCCAGCAACATTAGTCGCCTGATCTATTAATTCGTTGATATATTTTTGCGCATCAAATGACGATGCCGCGCCGCTAAGCCCCATTTTTTCTAAAAATTCACTAAAATAATCACTCGTAAATCGCTCATGCCAATCACTAATAAGACCTTGAAGCGTTTGCAGATATCCTGGCAGCGCAGTAATCAACCCGGCTAATTGGCGAGACAGAATTGGAAATAAGACAAGTGTCGCCGTCACAACAACCGCGATAAACACCACCAAGAGCAAAAGGGCTGCGCTTAAACGAGAAAGTCCAAATTTTTGCAACCGATCTGCAACAGGATCTAATAAATAGCCCAGCGCCGTTCCTGCAACAAAGGGAGCCAACACCGGACTAAGGAAATATAAAATAGCGCCAAGAAAAAAAAGCGTTAGAATCCATAATAATAATTGACGCTCAAGATTTAAGCCTGCCCAAGCGACCCCTCGCCCCTCTAAATCGCTCACCATAATTTCTGGTAAAATCTTTTCAGGAGTAGCGTTCCCGTCACGCGAAGGCGGATTTTTTTCCTTTGAGGATTTAGGATTGACCATCGGTGGATCTCAAAGTTTCTCTTTTGAGTAAGCCAA
>DHWC01000002.1 GCA_002412985.1 Methylocystaceae bacterium UBA5192
ATCGCGCGCTTGTTGATGCGTTCGGCGGATTGTTTGAACAGCTCGCTGAGGTAAGGAGTCTTTATACCAGCTGGCGCAGTGCGGTGCGGCTTAGCGCCGATGAAGAAGCGCGCATTCAAAAAGCCAAGTTAGATGCTGATTATTTGCGGCACGCACATGCTGAACTTTCTTCATTAAATGCTCAACCAGGTGAAGAAGAATTATTGGCGCAAAGACGTCAGTTTATGCAAAGAGCTGAGAAAGTTGCCACTGATATCCGCGACGCTCTTTCGGCCTTTATTAATGACTCATCGCCTGCAAGCGAGATCGCTCAAACTGCGAGAAGATTAGAACGGAAACTTAAATCTGCACCAGAAATTTTAGAACCGCCTGCTCGTGCTCTTACGCAAGCGGTGGATGCTTTAGCAAGCGCTGAGTTAGCTTTAGAGCAAGCCTTAAGTGAGACCGCCTTTGAGCCCGCCGAACTTGAGCTTGTCGAGGAAAGACTTTTTGCTCTGCGAGCAGCGGGACGGAAATATAATGTTTCAGTTGAGCAATTACCTCATCTGACGTTGAAGTTTGCGGACGAAATTACAGCATTGGACGCTTCAGAAGCCAGGTTGGCGACGCTTCGCGCAGAAAGCGAACAAGCGCAGCGTGCATATTTTACAGCAGCGCGCAGCCTATCGGATTTGCGTCAAAAAGCATCTGAACGATTAAATCAATTGGTGGATGCGGAACTTCGTCCGTTGCGACTTGATGGCGCGCGGTTTATGGCTCAGGTTTCTAGCGATCCGCAAAACGGCGGCGCCGAGGGCATAGATCATATCGAATTTTGGGTTCAAACTAACCCGGGCGCAAGGGCAGGACCTTTAATGAAAGTAGCCTCAGGGGGAGAACTTGCGCGCTTCATGCTCGCCCTGAAAGCGGTTCTGTCTGATCGCGGATCGGCGCCAACTTTGGTGTTTGATGAAATTGATACCGGCGTTGGAGGGGCGGTAGCAGACGCTATTGGTCAGCGTCTGTCGCGTCTTGCAACGCGCGCGCAGGTTCTTGCGGTTACACATGCGCCACAAGTCGCAGCGCGGGCAGGGCGTCATTTGCATATCCGCAAAGGCGCTTTAGCTAAATCCTTGACTAAAGAGCCAAGCGTTGTCACTCGCGTCGCCGTTCTGGACGAGATGCAAAGACGTGAAGAGATCGCTCGGATGCTATCAGGCGCTGCAATAACAGATGAAGCTCGCGCCGCTGCGGCTCAGCTTATAAAAAATTCCAAATGAGCGCTTATTATGCCGATGTTTGCCTAATTGAGCGCACTAGAAAATGATGCCCCATAAAATTGTCGTTACCATCAATCACAAGCTTGATGCAGAGTTCGTTAGAAGACGGGTTGAGGCGCGATTAGACCAGTTGCGTCGGGATTATGTCGAAAAAATTGCTCGCTGCGATATTTCTTGGTCAGGGAATGTTGCAACTATTCAAGCGAGCGCGTTGGGCCATAGCGTGTTAACGCAAATTTTTTTAACTGAGAAACAGGTGCGCATAGAGGCGTCTTTGCCTTGGATGCTGGCTAGTTTGTCTGGAAAAATTGAAAACTTAATTATGAAAAACGCCAAGGATACGCTTACTAAAAATTAACAGTACTTCAAAAGTCTAGTTAGTTTTCTTCTGATTTTGTCGACCAAAATCTGGCGATGGCGTATCTTGTCCTTGCTCTATAATCGATTGCCGAATAATTCGTGTACGCGAAAAGAATGCGCTTAAGCTATCGCCATCTCCGTGTCGAATCATTCGCTGTAATGCGCTGAGATCCTCATTAAACCTGCCTAACATTTCCAGAACTGCGTCGCGATTATTTAGAAAAATATCCCGCCACATAATTGGGTCAGAGGCCGCGATGCGGGTAAAGTCACGAAAGCCTGAGGCGGAAAATTTAATGACTTCTGAGCGTGTTTGTTCGCCAAAATCATCCGCTGTCCCAACAATATTGTAGGCGATAAGGTGAGGTAGATGGCTTGTCAGAGCAAGAACTTTGTCATGATGCTCGGGGCTCATTGTTTCAACTTTTGCGCCAATACCTTCCCAAAATAAGGCGAGCTGCTGTACTTTAGAGGCATTGGCGTTTTGCTCAGGAGTCAAAATACACCAGCGATTTTGAAAGAGCGTTGAAAAACCCGAATCTGGTCCTGAAAATTCAGTTCCTGCAATTGGATGCGCTGGAATAAAGTGGACGTGTGTTGGTAAATGTGGCGTGACTTGACGGACGACCGCTGCCTTGACCGAGCCAACATCAGAGACGATGGCGTCTTTTTGGAGAAAGGGTGCGATTTCTTTTGCAACGCGACCACAGGCGCCGACTGGCGTGCAAATAATGATGAGGTCGGCGCCTTCTATAGCGTGTCCTATCCCGCCAATTTTTGAGTCTGCCAGGTTTAGCGCTTGAACGCGTTCCATCACGGAGGGTTGAGCGTCATAAATTGAAATGCTTCGCGTAACATTAAACTGACGCGCTGCGCGCGCAATTGAAGAGCCAATCAAGCCGCATCCGATAATTGCGAGCTTTTCAAATAAGGGAGGCTGTGCGCTCAAGCTACTCATGTCGAAAACTATTTTTTTCCTTCTTGCATAAATTCTTTTAAGGCGGTGACAACTGCATAATTTGCTTCCTGTCCGCCGACCGTCAGACGTAGAAAGTCAGGCAGTCCATAGGCGGTGATCGCCCGAAGGATCAGTCCTTTTTTTGTCAGAAACTGATCAGCCTCAACTGCCGTCAAACCCGGCGTAGATGGGAAACGAATGGCGATGAAATTGGCGACGCTAGGTAAGACCTCAAGTCCAAGCGCTGAAATTTCATTCGTGAGCCATGGCAGCCATTGCGTATTATGGTCGATGGCTTTTTGAAGATGCTCTCTATCGGCTAGCGCGGCGATGCCTGCCGCAGAGGCGACGCTCGAAATGTTGAAAGGCGGACGTATGCGATTGAGTGCGTCAATTATCGATCTTGGACCATAGCCCCATCCCAGACGCAGGCCGGCAAGCCCGTAGATTTTAGAGAAAGTACGGGTCATCACAACATTTTCATACTCATCGACAATCGTCACGCCAGAGATATAGTCGGCTGCAGTGACATATTCCGCATATGCGGCATCTAACACGAGAATAGTTTGTTTTGGCAGCGAGGCGGCAAGCCGCCGAATTTCTTTTTCAGGCAAATAAGAGCCCGTTGGGTTATTTGGGTTAGCGAGAAAGACGAGTTTTGTTTTGCTCGTCACACAGCTGAGTAGCGCATCGACATCGGCTGTATAATTTTTTTCTGGCGCTACCACAGGCCGACCGCCTGCGCTGAGCGTAACAATCTTGTATTCAAGAAAACCATATTGACTATAAAGTCCCTCGTCCTGTGGGCCGATATAGGCAAGCGCGAGGAGTTCAAGAACTTCATCCGAGCCTGCGCCAGCAATGATGCGAGCTGGATCTAAATTATAGTGTGCGCCAATCGCCTCACGCAGATTACGTGAGGAGCCTTCAGGATAAAGAGCGGATTCCTCAATCATATCGCGTGCTGCCGCAATAGCCTGGGGCGAGGGTCCTAACGGCGTTTCATTTGCGGAGAGCTTAAAGGCGCGCGTTGCGCCGGGCGCTGCGCTTTTTCCTGGAACATAGGCGTCAATCGCTAAAACGCCCGGACGCGGAGTCGGTTGATTAGTCATGGCCTCATCTCCCTGGCGCAAAGACGCCGCTTCGCGCGCGCGATAATTCATAGCGCTGAGCATGACTCCCGATTGAAGATACGGAGGCGTTCGCCATGGCTTGCGCAAAGCGTTTGGCTTCGATGCGACCGGGAGCGGCGACCATTAATGATAATCCTCCAGCATGTGGCGCGCTGGCGACAATTTCTCCTTCAAGCTCAGATATGATGGCAGGAATGGAATGCGACCACTCTGGTAAATGAATGGCATGAAGTAGAATATCGTGCGAGGCTGCTTCGCTTGCGGCGCAAGCAAGGATAAATACCGGTAAACCTGCAGGATGGTCTGGTCGCTCGACGAAAGGCAGGCGCGCAATAATTTTTGGCGCATCTTCGCCAATGAGACGTGTCCACCAAGCTCCGTCGCCGGTAGCGCCCGTCGCCCTCAATACTCCTAGATCGCCCTTAGATTTAGCGACCGCGTCAATGACAGCGTCGGCGCCATGATGCGCGACATAAGGAACAGTAAAGCCAAAGTGAAATCGCGCGCTATCGCGTATCTGAGCGTCGCCGCCTGAGTCATCTGCGTGGACGCAATAGTTATTTTGAACATATGTGAAGGTCGAGACAATAACGCGCCATACGCCTTCGACGGCGTCAACGGGCAGTAGCCCACGATGCCGTTCAACGAGCGCGCGCATCATTTGCGCCTCTCTCTCTGGCCGAAAAGCGCATCCCCCGCCTTGGGCGCGTTTGACAGCAATGAGCCGATCAATAATCTCTCCGCGTGCGATAAGTAACCGGTGCATTTCGAGATCGATGCGATCAATCTCGGCGCGTAATTGGGTTAGGGCATCTACAGCAGGGGGTGAGGTCGGCTGGTCTGGCATGGAGACTGTCTTAGAGCATGTTCCCCTAAAGTTGAAAGCCTTTTGATGTGTTTTAATCGCTGGTCGATCCTCCCGCTGGCGATGATCGTTTACCAATATGATTTGGGCCTTGCCCTAAATCATGAATGGGGTTTGCTTACGCGAGAAAAAATCAATTTGGGGGTAAGGCGTGACTTGGCGGCAAGGCGGCTATTTTTCAGCTGGATTAGAGAGTGATCCAGAATTGTTTGATCTTATTGAGGGGGAGCTCAAGCGTCAGCGCAATGGCATTGAATTAATTGCCTCTGAGAATCTTGTTTCTCGATGCGTCCTTGCCGCTCAGGGTTCCGTATTAACCAATAAGACCGTCGAAGGAGCGGTTTTTAAGCGCTACTATGGCGGCGCAGTTTATGCAGATGAAATTGAAGCCTTAGCAATTACGCGCGCTTGCAAATTATTCAACTGCCGCTTCGCTAATGTGCAGCCTCATTCAGGCACAAATGCCAATGCAGGCGTTTTGCTGGGATTACTCGAACTCGGGGCGCCAATCTTATCAATGAACATCTCAGCTGGCGGCCATATTAGTCATGGACATCCAGCAACATTGACGGGGCGCGATTACGCGGTCACGCATTATGGGGTTAGTCGCCAGACAGAGCGTATTGACTTAGATGAGGTGCGGGATTTGGCTATAAAAACTCGACCGCATCTTATCATAGCTGGGGGGTCGGCCTATCCAAGAGAAATAGATTTTTATCACTTACGACAAATTGCAGATGAGATTGGCGCCTATCTCATGGTGGATATGGCTCATTTTGCAGGACTTGTGGCCTCTCGTCTTTATCCTGACCCTCTGCTGCACGCGCATGTTGTTACGACGACCACTTATAAGTCTCTGCGCGGCGCGCGGGGCGGCATGGTTTTGTGGAATGACGCTGATCTCACGCAAAAGATTAATCAAGGAATTTTCCCTGGCGTACAAGGGTCGGTGATGTTGCATGCTGTAGCAGGAAAGGCTGCCTGTTTCGGTGAAGCGCTGCGTGAGGAGTTTAGTCTTTATAATAACCAAGCGCAGCATGCCGCAGCTTTATTAGCGCAGAAATTATCCGCAGGCGGAGCCAGAATTGTAACGGGCGGAACCGATACAACATTAGTTCTAGTTGATCTTACCGAGTTCAATATAACAGGAGATACCGCGGCAAAGGCGCTTGAGCTTGCAGGCTTGGCGGTTAATAAAAATCTTATTCCATTTGATCAGCGTAGTCCCGAATCGCCGTCTGGGTTGCGTCTTTCAACAAATGCTGGCGTTGCGCGTGGTTTTGGCGTCAGTGAGTTCGCGACGATCGGAGAATGGATTACGCGCATTTTGCATAATCCCGGAAATATGCTGGAGATTAAAACAATAGCTCATGCAGTATCGACGCTTTGCGCTGCATTTCCGATTTATTGACGCGCATTTTTTTAAACAGAAAACCCCGGGAGACGACTATTTGTCTCCCGGGGTCATAGTATTCATTCATCATAATTTATGACGAAATTCACCGCATCTTAGTAGGAATAATACATATCAAACTCTACCGGATGTGGCGTCATTTCGAATCTCATGACGTCTTGCATCTTGAGCTCGATATAAGACTCAATGAAGTCTTTGTTGAAGACGCCGCCAGCTGTCAGATAGGCGTGATCGGCTTTCAATGAGTCCAGCGCCTCGCGCAGTGAGCCGCAGACAGTTGGGATTGCTTTCAACTCCTCTGGCGGCAGATCGTAGAGATCCTTATCTGATGGCGCGCCTGGATCAATCTTATTGGCAATGCCGTCGAGGCCGGCCATCAGCATGGCGGCGAAAGCAAGATAAGGATTTGCCGTTGGATCAGGGAAGCGAACCTCGATACGCTTAGCCTTCGGTCCTGATCCAAATGGAATGCGGCAAGAAGCCGATCGATTGCGAGAGGAATAGGCTAGAAGGACTGGAGCCTCATATCCTGGAACCAAACGCTTGTATGAGTTGGTTGAGGGATTGGTGAAAGCATTAAGCGACTTAGCATGCTTGATAATGCCGCCAATATACCAAAGGCACTCTTGTGAGAGCCCAGCATATTTATCGCCAGCGAAAACAGGCTTGCCGTCTTTCCAAATAGACTGATGCACATGCATGCCTGAGCCGTTATCGCCGAAGACAGGTTTGGGCATGAATGTAGCGGTCTTGCCGTAGGAGTGGGCAACTTGATGTATGGCGTATTTATAGATTTGGAGATGATCCGCCACAGTTACGAGTGTTTCAAACTTCAAACCTAATTCATGCTGCGCAGAGGCGACTTCATGGTGATGTTTCTCAACCTTGACGCCCATCGCCGCCATAGCGGCAAGCATTTCGCCGCGCATATCTTGTGCAGAGTCGACTGGCGGGACTGGGAAATAGCCGCCTTTCGTTCTTACGCGGTGTCCGAGATTGCCGCCTTCATAGGCTGTATCGGCGTTTGAGGGTAATTCTACGGAGTCTAGCGTGAAGCCCGTATTGTATGGATCTGCAGAGAAGCGAACGTCGTCAAAGACGAAGAATTCTGCTTCCGGTCCAAAAAAGGCTGTATCGCCGATGCCAACCGTTTGGACATGCGCCATGGCTTTTTTTGCGATGCTTCTTGGGTCGCGGTTGTAAGGCTGGCCCGTCATGGGTTCGACGACATCGCAAACGATAACCATTGTTGGCGCAGCGAAGAAAGGATCCATTGTGGCTGTCGAAAGATCAGGCAGAAGGGTCATGTCTGACTCATTAATCGCCTTCCAGCCTGCGATCGAAGAGCCGTCGAACATAATGCCTTCGTTCAAAGCATCCTCGTCAACGATCGAAACGTCGAAGGTGACATGCTGCCACTTTCCACGCGGATCGGTAAAACGGAAATCGACATATTTGATGTCTTCTTCTTTGATTTGCTTAAGAATTGCCTTCGCAGTCGTCATGTTGCTCTTTGCCTCTCTTATCTGGTCTAGCTTAATGATGGGATCGCTAACAGTTAGCGAATTAGTTTGACGGAAACACCGGGCGAGCCCGATGAATCAAATCGCGTCCGCGCCTGACTCGCCGGTACGAATGCGGATTGCGCCTTCAATATTCGAGACAAAAATCTTGCCATCGCCGATGCGGCCGGTTTGTGCAGCGTTGCGAATAGCGTCAACCGCTCGCTCGACTGCTTCATCCGCAAGGACGATTTCGATTTTTACCTTTGGGAGGAAATCCACGACATATTCAGCGCCACGATAGAGCTCGGTATGGCCTTTTTGGCGTCCGAAGCCCTTGGCCTCTGTAACGGTGATTCCTTGCAGTCCAGCCGCCTGCAGAGCTTCTTTGACCTCATCGAGCTTGAAAGGCTTGATGATCGCCTCAATTTTTTTCATGTTTTTTCCCTACGCAACGCAAAACGCCTAGGGCGTTTGCGCAGCGTCCTCCCGGACAACATCGCGCTTTTATCATCACAGCGATTTTGGCGCCATGGCTAAGGTTAAACGGGCTAAAATCTTATTGCGCGCCCTATGATTAGCAAGATTGGCTATATATTAATCATTATGCCTAAATATTAATCTATTCTAGGTTTTTTCGACTGGAAGATGTCCTGCCCCGCCCCACTCGGACCACGAGCCGTCATAAACTTTGGGGATAGCCCTTCCAGTGGCTGCAACCGCCAAAGATAAGATGCAAGCGGTTAAGCCTGAGCCGCAGGTTGCGATGAGGGGTTTTTGTAAATCCAAACCGGAGTTTTGAAAGGCTTTTTCGAGATTTTCTTTATGCGATAGGCGGCCGTTTTCGATCAGCTCCTGAAAGGGGAGGTTTAAGGCTCCTGGCATATGTCCGGATCTCAACCCTGGACGGGGTTCGGGGACGTCTCCTCGAAATCTCTCGGCGGAGCGCGCGTCAAGCACTTGAGTCGCGCCGCTATTCAGAGCTGACGCAACTTCTTGCGCATTAGCAACAAGCGAAGCGTCGAAACTCGCCTCAAATTGTCCAGGGCGAGAATCTGCTGGCCCGGCTTCAAGCGGAAGGCCCTTGCTTTTCCAGGCGGGCAAGCCACCCGCGAGGATAGAGATCTTGCGCAAGCCAAAGACCTGCAGGGTCCACCACAGCCTGGGTGCGGAAAACAGGCCTAGGCTATCATAGACAACCGCATGGCTTTCATTGGTTAGGCCGAGCTTGCTCATAGCGTGAGAAAAGAATTCCGCGCTTGGCAACATATGCGGCAGATCTGTTTTTTTGTCGGAAATAGCGTCGATGTCAAAGAAAACGGCCCCTGGTATGTGCTCGTTCAAATAGTCTTCATAGGCGTCTTTTCCCGTTGCGGGCATATGCCAAGAGGCGTCTAGAATTAAGATTTCGGCTGAGCTTCTCAGCGTCTCGAGCTCTTGCGGTGAAACGAATAAGCTTTCGGGATTGATGAAAAGGGTCATGCTTTATCTCGGGTTAAATCCGAATGCGTCTTGCATCCAACGCTCGCAAGGTGACAATACGCCGATTCGATTCTCTCTGTCTGCGTTTGGACGCTATGCTTGAAATTCCCGGAAAAGCCTGCGGCAGCTGTTATCTTTGCTGTAAAGTTCTCGAAATCGAAGAATTCAAAAAGAAAGCCGGTAAATTATGTGACCACTGTGTCCATGAGGGAGGCTGTGGCATTTACACGAAGCGTCCTGAGGTTTGTCGGGATTACCAGTGTCGGTGGAAAGAAGAACGCAGTCTCTCCGCACAGTTACGACCAGATCGTGTTGGCACGTTGCTGATGGACGATCCTGACAGTGATGAGTATCACGCAGTCTGCGATCCTGAGAAACCTTTTATGTGGCGTAATCCCCTGGTGTTCAAGCATCTAGTGGCTGAGGCGAAATCTGGCCGCACTGTTCTTGCAAAAGCAGGATTGCGCGCATGGCGCATTTTTCCGGACGGCCATTGGCAAGAAACAGCCTAGAGCGATCACTCACCCTAATTCTGAGCCCTGCATGAGGCCTATGAAAATATGAAATGCGGGAATAATGCGTCAGGTCCCTAATCTTACCCGAAGATTTATTGCTTTTGTTCTTGGGAGGGGTCTCTTCTCATGCATGGGTCTTTTAGGATTTCAATCTGGGCTGTACGCAGAAACACTGAAGGCGCATTATGGGATGACCTTAATGGGCCTATCGATCGGCAGCGCTTATGCAAATGGGTTTGTGGAACCGCGAAGCTACCGAATTGACATTGGGATGCGCACAACGGGCCTGGCTAATCTGGTCAACAGCGCCAAGGGCGTCGCCTCTGCCTCTGGCGGCATGTCCTTAAACGGACCCTCTCCAGCTAATTACGCCAATACAACTTCTAACAGTGAGGAGACGCGCACGATCCGCATGTCTCTATCCAGCAATGCAGTACGTTCCGTTGAAATCCGTCCAGAACCATGGGATTTGCCGGCGCGCGTGCCATTGGGCGAGAGCGCCCGCAGACGGGTCGTTGACCCCGTCAGCGCCTTAATTATGCCAGTGCCGGCCAATCAGGAACTCTTAGGTCCGGCTGCATGTGAGCGCACCATTTCCGTTTTTGACGGCATTACGCGTTTTGATATCTCCCTATCATACTCAGGCGCGCAAAATGTCGAAGCAAGAGGCTATGCTGGTCCAGTTGTCGTCTGCGCCGCACGCTATACGCCAATTGCAGGCCATCGGCCCGATAGCGCATCGACCCGTTACATGTCTGAAAATCAGGATATCCATGTCTGGCTTGCGCCCCTGCCAGAGACCCATGTTGTTGTGCCAATCCATATCGACATTGGCACAGCAGCAGGCGAATTAGCTATTGATGCGTCTGAATTCACGCTCGGACAAAAAACACGCTGATGGCGGGCGTTAGCCTGGGGAAACGGAACGGCGCTAATTAATCCGCACTTCTTTGGTGACGCGACGGTTGCGTCGGTCAGCCTCGAATTCGAGGTATCTAAGTTCGCTGGGTTCCGCAGACGATTTAAGACAAAAGGAAGGCCTTGGGGTAAAGCCGCCAGCTGGATTTTCAAAGCAGTCTGAAAATCGCGTCTCGCATTGAAACATTGTTTCAGTTTTCGGAGCGACGCGCCCGGCGATCGTCCGGGCGTTTTCAATAGCTGTGGCGCAAATGGTCTCATCTAAGCCCCAGGCGCGGCATTCTGTTAGGGTCGACATGTATTTGCCGCCGCCTTCACAGGCGGGAGCGCGCCCTTTTGTCGCGTAAAAAATTGAAAAGCCGCCAGCGGCCAGGACAACGAGAATGAGTATTAATTTAAAGGGCGAGGCAGACATAAGAACTCATGGAACGATGTTAAATAAAGGGTTTAGAGTTATTCACATAGCACAGTGGCGGCAAAAGGCGATGGGAGGATCGATCTCTCTTAAGCCCTGTGGTTTTTTTCACGATCTTGACAAGGATCAGCCGTTTCAATAATGCAATGGCCACCGCTTCCCGCCATCAAGGCGTCTTGCCGCGATGTCGAAAATTGATCAGAAGCGGGGTCGCGCCGGAGGTTTTTTTCCGACGTCGTCAGTCTTCAAAAGAAGAAACTGGCGCAATGGACTTTAGGGAAACGCCTTTGTGGCGCATCCTATCGGGCCGCTCTTACTGATCTTTAGGACAATAAATGCGGCGGGACTGCTTGCAGGTGTGTTGAATAGAAGCGTTAGCCTGCGCCAGTGTCGCTCCAAGTAAATGTGAAACAGGAGGAAATCATGGGTGCTATTCTCGAATTGACCAGCTATGCTTCAACGCCAACCGGCATGATTGCGATCATCGCCATTGGAGCAGCTGCTTATTTTGCTGCCCGTTGGGTATTTAACGACTAATTTTACGCGCATTCTTTGCTCGTTTAGGGCCCGGCGGTCGACGCTAGTCGATCCGTCGGGTTTTTTATTTCCCTGACACATCATTTCTGTCGAACTGGCCTTGCGTCTGATGGGCGCTGGTCTATCCTGCCCCGACGCCAGTTCTAACGGGCAGGAAATTTTTTGATGTAACTTGCCTGTTTAACCGCGCGACGAAAAATAATCCGGCAGAGTTCGTTTGTATGCAACGATACTCCCAGTCTTTTCAAGCAATATGGTGGCGACAATCAATGGCGACGAATTCTGCAGCCAGGGTAGGAGACGGGAGGCTTGAGGGCGGGGCAACCCGACAGCGTCTAACAGCTCCAGAGGCGATTGACGTAGCGATCGCCGATAAAAGTCCCCTTATTCTTGCAGGATTGGATAAATTACTCTCGGAAGATCGGCGTTTTCAGCTTGTGCTGAAGGTCACGGATGGCGAGGAGTTTCTTGAAGCTGCGCGTCAACAAAAATTCGCCCTTGCTGTGATTGGCTGGCAGCTTCCCACGGTTCATGCGCGCGATGTTTTGCGCGCGCTTTCCCGGCAGGTATCGGCGCCAAAAATTGTTGTCTACAGCGGCACCAATGACCCAGCCGCTCCAGCAGAAACCTTGCAGCTCGGCGGCGCAGGGTTCGTCTCCAAGCGCGCCCCGCCAGAGCGTTTGCTGGATGTCTTATCCGCAGTAGCGGCGGGCGATATGGTTTTTCCCTTCGTGGATATTCGTAAAATGCGGAGCGATCCGCTCGAAAATCTCACTTTGCGCGAGCGGAGTCTCCTTTCAGCGCTTGGGTCGGGGCATACCAATAGCCAGCTAGCGAAAGACTTTGGCGTGTCGATCAACACAATCAAATTTCATTTGCGTAATCTTTTTGAAAAATTAGATGTCCGCAATCGCGCACAAGCAATCGCGCTTTTTTTAGAAATGAAGCATGGCGCTTGGCCAGGCGGCGCCGCATCGAGCGGCCGCAATATTGATGGGTCATCAACTATTCGCGGAAGACGTGGGCAGGGTCGGTTAGAATAGCGCTAGGCGCGTTGATTAAGGCGCAGGAAATAATGCGTTCGTTTTTCCTGTTAACCAGTAAATTATCAGTCCGATCCATTCATGCGTCGCAAATTGCACGACGCCGATTGCGCGCGTTGCAAATCTTGGCGGCGAAAAAAATAAGAGCTTTCCTTCGGTTCGATAATCAACAGGATAGGCGATCACAGGAAAGCCTATTTTACGAAAAACCCCAATCGCCCGCGGCATATGCATTGCAGAAGTGACCAGAAGCCAGCGATCAGTGGGTTTTGGGTTTATTATTTCATATGTGAAAAGGGCGTTTTCAAAAGTATTCCTTGATCGATTTTCAAACACAATATCTTTTGTATCTACGCCTAAATTATTCCAAAGCAGCTTTACGCCATCTGCTTCGGTATAATTTGCGCCCTTCAATGCAGAGCTGCCGCCGGTAAATATGATGCGAGCTGATGGATACAGACGTTTAAGTGTGATGAGCGCAGTCAATCTCTCTGCTGCAGAGTCAATAAAGACGGGACGCCCAATTTTTTCACTGAGCTTTTCATCAATAGATCCTCCAAGAATAATAATGCCATCAGGCGCTGGAATGTTTTCTGCAGGCGGAAGAAAGCGTGTCTCTAGCGGCATAGCGATGAGGCCGCCTAGTGGACCAAAAGCCATCAGCGTCAGCATCGCCCCGCCTATCAGACTAAGGCGTCGTCCAAGATTAGAGAAAGATGTGTAAAGAAGAAGCGCGCCAGTTAGAACAAGAAATATGGAAAGATTTAGCGGTGCAAAAAGAAACTCAAATATCTTTGAACCAGTGAAGAACATTTTGTATGAGTTTCAACTTAAGAATGAGGCGCTTCATTAAAGAATTGTCTAACGGAGAGCGGATCTAAGACAGCGGTCTGCTCTCCATTAATCTTGACTTACATGTTGGGATAATTTGGTCCGCCGCCGCCCTCTGGCGGCGTCCACATGATGTTTTGCGCTGGATCTTTAATGTCACATGTTTTGCAGTGAACACAATTTTGAGCATTGATGACAAAGCGAGGATCCATTTGCGTCGCTTCATCTTGATAGACGACTTCATAAACGCCTGCAGGACAGTAAAGACGCGCAGGTTCGCCATAAACTGGCAGATTGTTTTTGATAGGAATGTTTGCGTCAGACAATTTTAAGTGAACAGGCTGGTCTTCCTCATGATTAGTATTTGAAACAAAAACTGAGGATAATTTGTCGAAGGCAGGTTTTGTCGAAAGTTTTGCATAGGTTAACGGCTTGACTGCCGCTAGGGGTTTCGTTGCCGCGTGATCAGGTTTGCCGTGCCCCAGCGTGCCAAAGAAAGAAAAGCCAAAAAGAGCATTGGTCCACATGTCTAAGCCAAAAAGCGGCGCGCCAATATAGGTACCGTATTTTGACCATAAGGGTTTAACGTTTCTTACTGGTTTGAGATCTCGACCAATTTCTGAGTCGCGCCAGCCGGCGTCGTAGGAGAGCAGCTCATCATGCGCGCGTCCTGCGCTGATCGCCTCGATCAGTTGATCAGCGGCAAGTATGCCGGAAAGTATTGCGTTGTGCGAGCCTTTGATGCGCGGCACATTCACAAAGCCAGCTGCGCATCCAATCAAGGCTCCGCCAGGGAAACATAATTTTGGCACGCTCTGCCAGCCGCCCTCTGTCAGGGCGCGCGCGCCGTAAGAGAGCCGCTCCCCGCCCTCTAAAGAAGGCGCTATTTTTGGGTGCGTCTTAAAACGCTGAAACTCGTCAAATGGCGATAGTGTCGGGTTTGGATAATTTAAGTGCACAACAAAGCCGATTGAGACCAGATCTTCGTCAAAATGGTAGAGGAAAGAACCGCCGCCCGTATCTGCGTTCAGCGGCCAGCCAAAGGAATGCTGAACGAGCCCGGCCTTATGTTTTTCTTTTGGAATGCGCCAAAGTTCTTTAAAGCCGATGCCAAATTTTTGTGGCTCGGAATTTTTTGCGAGATCATATTTTGCAATAATCTCTTTTGAGAGAGAGCCGCGTGCGCCTTCTGCAAAGAGGGTATATTTGCCGCGCAATTCCATGCCGCGCGTGAAATTATCCTTTGGCGCGCCAGTGCGATCGAGACCCATATCGCCCGTGGCAACGCCAACAACCTCTCCTTGGGCTCCGTAAAGAATTTCGGATCCAGCAAATCCGGGATAGATTTCAACGCCGAGATTTTCTGCCTCGCTTGCCAGGAAGCGTACGACATTGCCAAGTGAGCCGATGAAATTTCCATGATTGTTCATTAGCTTGGGCATTAGAAAATTTGGGATCCGCCACGCGTCCTTTTCAGTAAGAACGAGAAATTGGTCGTCGGCGACTTGAGTCTTCAGAGGCGCGTGAGGATTTGTCCGCCAATCGGGGAGGAGTTGATCGAGACCGATGGGGTCGATGACAGCGCCAGAGAGAATATGCGCTCCTGGCTCGGATCCTTTCTCAATAACAACGACTGAAAGATCGGGCGAATTTTGTTTTAGACGGATCGCTGCAGAGAGGCCCGCGGGGCCAGCGCCAACAATAACGACATCATAATCCATGCCCTCGCGTGCAGGTAGGTCTTCAACAACCTCGGACATTTTTATTCCCTTCCTGAGCGGCCCACCGCCATCTTAGCCGGTTGCTTTTCTGGCGCTACAAAGTTTTCTAAGGTCAAAGTGTCAAGCGCCAGTTGTTTTGGTCGAAGCAGCGGCTATCCAGCCTTTAAATCTCGCAGAGGCTTTATCGCAGTCATGGCGTCAACGGAAGGGCGGGCGCCAGATTTGTCACAGCGTATGTCTACGCCGGCGTTTTATGAGCGGATCGCCGTTGACGTCCGCGTCGAGCGCCTCAACTATACCTTAATAAACCTCGAGGCGAATATGGCGTCATCAGATCCCTACAAAGATATAAATAACATTATCAAGATCGCGTTCATCGTCGCGCTTATTCTTGGATCTTATAATCTTTGGTCATTTTTTAATAGCAGTCGTTATCAAGCCCTGTGCGGGGCGTCCTTCTGGGAACTCAATCGTCCCGAGTTAGAATCCTGTCTGGACCAGAAGAAAGAGTTAGATAAATGACTTATGTTTAAATACTGGGCGTCACAAATGCCAGGCAGTTTTTTGGTTGCCGTTATACTAGGTATTTTCTTTGGGCAGACCTCCGCTCTATCTGCGGAAGAGATTCATCTTGACTGCGCTCGGGCCAATCAAGGCGCCATGGTTGATATTGATACAAGCAGAAACTTTATGCAGTTGATGTGGCGGGATGGCGTTGCGGAAGAGTTTCATGAGGGAGAAAGCTACCTCTCAGGGCCAGATCAACATGGACGCAAAGAAAAAGTCGTCTACCGGATGCGTGTCGACGGCGGCAAGATCACATTTGGCGTAGAGCGCATTTGCCTTGAGAGTATGGATGCAAAGTGCGAGTCCCGTCACCTCGATAATCATCTTGATATCGCGCTGGGAGAGATGCGTTATAACACCGGAGACTCAATTCTGATCTTGAACTGCTCTCCCGCGCCGCCTGGACGACGCTTTTAACTGCGGCGACTGAGCTTATGATCATAAGCTGTTTATGATGCTCTGAATGAAAAGTCCTGAGCAAAGCAATAGACCGGCGTCGCGGTTAGAACGAAAGAGAGATAAGGCCTTTTGAGCAGAAATTTCTTCACCTGTTTGATAGGTTTGCCATATGAGGTGAAGTGAAAATCCTCCGATCCCGACTAAAGTAAAGAGACCTGCGCCTGACAAGAGTCCAGCGATTGCTGCAAAAACTGATGCGCTGGCGTAAAGAAGGCCGACGGCCATTCGTACATTTTTTCCAAATAATCGGGCCGTTGATTGAACCCCAATAGAAATATCATCCCGCAAATCTTGTAGCGCGTAGATCGTGTCGTATCCAATTGTCCAAAGGATGCCAGATAAATAAAGAGATAGGGCTGCTGGAGTGAGTGTGTTTGTTTCCGCTGTCCAGCCCAGCAGAGCGCCTGATGCAAATGCTAAACCTAAAATCGCTTGTGGCCAAGACGTAACTCTTTTCGCGTAAGGATAGATTAGGACAATGAAAGGCGAAATCATCGCTAGCGCGATGGTAAGAGGATTAAAAAATAAAAGGACGCTCAGTCCAATAAAGCATTGCAGCATCATGAAGATTAATGCCGCTTGCGGCTTGATTGCGCCGCAGGCTAGGGGACGTTTTTTTGTGCGCTCGACCTTTGCGTCGATTTCACGATCAACATAATCATTATACGTCGACCCTGCACCACGCATCACGATAGCGCCAATGAAAAAAAGGAATAAATGAAAATAGTTTGGCGCCATGTGTTCTGCTGAGGAGGCGAGCAGACTGCCTTCCCAGCACGGCAATAATAAGAGCCACCATCCAATGGGGCGATCTAACCGCGCGAGTTGAACATAGGGCCGAGCGGTCTGTGGCGCGTAGCGCCAGATCGGATGCGCAGCTTGCGCGTCTGGAAGCATTGCCTCATCTTGCCGACCAGGATCCATGCTTACAACGGGCCTGATGGCAAGCGTGGGGGCGCGCCCATACCTCCGCCTGCGGCTCCCTCTTCCTGCATTTTCTTCATTTTCGCGGCGACATCACATGCTTGTTTTGCAAAACCTTGTGATTTTGTTCGCGCATCTTTAAAGCCGTCAATCACATTTTCTGGAATGTTGCACCATTCTTTGTTCTTCGTCATATAATTCAGCATTTCTGTCTCAACGCCGCCAAGCGCTTTTGCTACGGGGCAGGCAGCCATTGGGTCCATCTTGCCTTTCCCAGCTTTGCCCAGAGCATTGAGCTTTTCAATTGCAGCCATGCGCTTTTGAGTTAGCTTTTGAAAGTCCTCGGCGCAGGCTTGTTGTTGTTGCGGCTGCTGCGCTTGAGCGCCGTCTGCGGCTAGTATTAGAGCTGCGACAGCTAAGCTAAAAAGCAGGCGCGAAAGGAGAAGGGCGCCAAGGTTCATGCCAAATTCCATCTGATTAAAAACTGCGCCATTGATGATGCTTGCTGGTTGAAGGGATCCTCTCGCAGTTTGTTCGCAACAAAACGGCTGCTTCATGGCGAGAGGGCTTCTTGACGGGTATATTAGCTAAGATGAGAGAAAATTTTGTCAGAATATGATCATCGAGCGCAGCGCCTTTTTGTCCCTGCTAGCTTGGCCGTGGGCCAAGTGGTCGCGGTTCCCACCGAATCGGTTAATTATCTCCTTAATGTGCTTCGTCTACGAACTGGCGCAGGCGTTCATATCTTCAACGGACGAGATGGTGAATTTCGCGCCGTCCTGCGGCTTGAGGGGAAACGTACGGCGCATTTTGAAGTCCTGACGCAGTTGCGAGAGCAGTCGCAACGAGCCAGCCTTGATTACTGTTTTGCGCCGCTTAAACAGGCCCGTCTGGACTATATGGTCCAAAAAGCTACAGAAATGGGCGTAGGATGTTTGCGTCCGATAATTACCAGCTACACGCAGATCCGAAAAGTGAACATGGATCGTTTGCGGGCCAATGTTATCGAGGCGGCAGAGCAGTGTGGGGTGTTGGCGGTGCCAGAACTTTTCTCACCTGTCTCCTTGCCAGATTTTCTGGAGGCCTTACCACCGCAGACATTGTTCGTTTTTTGTGATGAGAAGGCTAAGACAGGCAATCCTTTCAACAGTTTATCAGGTCATTTTGCCGCTAGAGTGAGTCTTATCATTGGACCAGAGGGCGGTTTTGATGACCAGGAAAGGCAGTTGATCCTTAGCTATCCCAATGTCGTCCGCCTCTCTTTGGGGCCGCGCATTTTGCGCGCAGATACAGCCGCGGTCGCTGCGTTGACAATTGTTCAGGCGGCTTTGGGAGACTGGGGCGACGCTAGCTAAAGCTGTTCCGGGGGAATAAAATTAAGATTTTGACAAGGTTTATCGCTGTCTTTCTTGAGCGCGGGCTAAAAGCGACACGATCCTGCCATGATGTTTGTTTTTAGTGTGGGTAGACAAGGGAAGCGGCGGCCTATTCGCCCTGACGCAATATCTCGTCAGTAGTCGCTTCGAAGGATAGATAGCCCTATGAGAGGGACGCAGGCCAACCCATGGTTCAGGCCAGCATCTCAAAAGGCGCGGAGACGACGTAAATGCAGACACCAAAACCCTGTGGCTTCTTTACTACCGCTCGGGAAGCAGTATGTGTGTTGGGACTTATTGCCACTGCGGCTGTCTCATCACCTGCCCAGGCTGAAAATGCGTCCAACTGCGCGCGTTATGGGGCGGATTACGTCGCTGTATCAGGATCCAGCAATTGTGTGCGCGTTGGCGGACATGTCCGAGTTAATAATTTGCCGCGCAGTTCTGGCGCGCCTTTAGCCTACGCGCCAGATCAAAAGGGACTGTATCAAACGGCGGCTGCGGGCTCTCAGCTCCAATTGCTTGCTCCCTTTGCGTTGCTGAACGAAATTCTACCCCGCTAAACAGCTTTTTTCAGCTTAGATTGGCAAGACGCAATCAACAAAAGCAGGGTCAACAGAGCCGCGCCAAGGACCGTTAAAGTCCTCGAGTCTCTTTTGAGCTAAAGTTTTTCCATCGTCGATAATTTCTTCAATGGGCGCGAGATAAATGCGTTCGTCACGTCCGTTTTTGTCGAACTTCGCTCGGCGCTTTAGGCCATTGCTCGCAATGACGAGAAGATCCCTAGCGATATCTCTGATCTTACGTTGATCAATCTCGGCTTCTAGCGCTTGGATTGGCGCATCTTGCCGAAGCTTCTCACGCATTTCAGTCGACCAGTTTTTGGTCAGTTGACGCGCCTCATCAAGCGCTAGACGATCATAATAAAGGCCTGCAAAAATTGCTGGCAAGGCCGTCATATGGCCTCGCGGTCCACCATCAGCGCCGCGCATTTCAAGGTATGTTTTTAGTCGAACTTCAGGGAAAATCGTTGATAGATGATTTGCCCAGTCAGAGAGGGTCGCTTGAACGCCTGGCAATTGCGGTAAATGACCAGCGAGCAAGTCTCTGAAATTAGAACCGGCAACATCATGATAAATATCGCCGCGTTTAACAAAATACATCGGCACATCGAGCGCGTAATCGACATATTGCTCGAATCCGAAACCTTGCTCAAAAGCAAAGGGCAGCATTCCTGTTCGATCTGCATCTGTATCGCGCCAGATCCAAGAACGTTGAGACAAGCGACCAGTTGGAATGCCGTCAAGAAATGGAGAATTAGCAAATAAGGCTGTAATAACCGGCTGAAGGGCAAGGCCAACGCGCAGTTTTTCAACCATATCCGCTTCCGATGTAAAATCGAGATTGACCTGGATAGTGGCCGTGCGAAACATCATATCAAGGCCGAGTGCGCCAACTTTCGGCATATAACGCGACATGATGCCATAACGTTGCTTGGGCATGATCGGTGTTTCCGCGCGGCTCCATTTGGGGCTTGCGCCGAGGTCAAGAAACTTTATGCCCAGTGGGTTCGCCACAGCTGCAAGTGCGTTGAAGTGGACACTGAGTTCCTCTGCGGTGGCGTGAACATCGAGCAAAGGCGCGCCAGAAAGTTCAAATTGCCCGCCCGGTTCAAGTGAAAGCGCGCCGCCGCCCTTTGGGTCCGTGAGGCCGATCAGGAAATCTCGATCGAGGATTGGCTCCCAGCCAAGCGCCGCTTGCATGCCTTCGAGTAATTGCTGAATGCCGCCGCGCTCATTGTTTTTTTGATAGGGGACAGGCGTATGCGTGGCGTCATAAAACGGAATTTTTTCGTGCTCTGTACCGATATGGAGTTGAGCTGCTTCACTTTTACAGCCTGCTTCAAACCATGAAATGAGCGCTGCGCGGGAAGTTATGGGCGTTGTGTCGGAGACGTCGCGAGCCATGAAGAAACGAGTTCCCCTAGAGGTATATCCATTAACTCAATTTGCCTTGCGAAAGAGCGGCTACCGCATGGCGTGGAAAGTGTAAAAGCAAGCTTATTATTTCAAGACGAAAGCTAAGAGCCCCGGCCAATCGACGACCGATGGCGAACCGCCAATGTCCATGTGTATCGGACGCATGGATTGCCGCAAAACTGGGCAAGGCGCAAGGGGAAGCGGCAGCTCTTACTTAGCCGTGCGCGCCAATGCGAGGCGGGATGGGCTGACTCGAGTCGAGTTGTGTCGCGCGTTGGTAGCATTCTTGAGATTTTTGCTTATTTCCTGTTTTTTCATAGGCTAACCCGAGCCAAGCCCAAGCTTGCGCGCTTTTGTTATTGACGTTTAAGGCTGCATTAAAATCTTCGATGGCTTTGTCATACTTTCCGATCGCTACAAGACTCTCTCCACGCGCCTGGTAGGGAGCAAAGACAAAGGGGTCTCGGTCAATGGCGTTATCGAAATCTGTGACAGCTCGGGTGTAGTCGTTACGTTTTTGATAAATGAGCCCGCGGGAGTGAAAAGCTTGCGCGCTTTCTGGATTGATCCGGATAGCCGTATCGAGATCGGCAAGCGCCTGATCAAGGTTGCCTTGGGCTCGCAAAAGATTCGCGCGACCGACATAAGCGGGCGCATGATTAGGATTAGCGGCGATCGCCCGATCGAAATCAGCCCGCGCCGTGTCATTATGGCCCATTTGGCGCTCTGCTAGGGCGCGATTGGTATAGGCCGCAGCGCTGTTTGGATCGAGTTTTGCGGCTTCTGTAAAATCAGCAATCGCTTCAGAAAATCGACCGACACGAGCGTAGGCCGCACCGCGTGTATTATAGGCTTCAGCGCTGGAGGGATTACGCTTTATGACTTCGGTGAGGGAGTCAATATTCGTCGCCGCAGCTTTAGGATCTGTGTCAGAAATCTCAGCGATACCTCGACCAGGCGGCCGTATGCCCATGGCTGTTTCGCAACCAGCCAGCGCAAGGGCAGCCATTAGTGAGGCTGCCAAGCAGATAGTAGAGTTTTTACAAAAACGCGGGCGAGATGGCGTCGCCGCATGGTCTAGACCCATGCCGTCAAATCCTCTTGAGCAGATTTCGGGAATCGTCCCGAGAGCGGTCAGAATGTTTGCCGCGTCAACGTTAACAAAATATGCGCTGTAAGAGGAAATTCTAGAGGATTGGCAATTTTAGCGCGCAATAATCTTCGTCTTTATCGGCAGCAAGCCTTCGCGTTGCAATTTTTTGCGGGCGAGTTTGCGGGCGCGACGGACTGCTTCGGCTTTCTCACGCGCGCGCTTCTCGGAAGGTTTCTCGTAATGTCCGCGCAGCTTCATTTCACGAAAAATGCCTTCACGCTGCATCTTCTTTTTGAGAGCCTTCAGAGCCTGATCGACATTATTGTCACGAACGAGAACTTGCACGAAAAACAATCCTGTAGTTAGAGGGGGCGGTCAAAGTAGCCCTGGAAAAGGTCGTCCCAATAACTGGGAACGAGAATACAAACGCATGCGGAGCGCCTGAGCCGTGCGCTGCCATAACAGAGAGCTGTCGCTCTGTCCACGGCTGATTTGGCGCTTTTTGAAGCTTTCGCAGGGCGTTTTGTCTTGGGGCTGGCCAGCTTTTGCAAAGCGTCTTGTTATTAACGCCCGTTACAATATAACATTATCATGAGGAAACAAAACTTCTCTGCAGTTCATCAAGTGGATCATTTCAGTAAGGATGGGGCCTCAAAGACGGCTCCAACCAGGCGCGCCATTACTGTATTGTGTCGGTCGAGTAGCGATCGGATCCTAATGTTGGCATTTATCCTTGGCGGCTTATGGGCCAGTTTCTATTGGGCCCTTACTTGACTCACCCAAACAAAAATCGTCGGGGGATCGAACTGATCAATCTGACGCTTGGATATGAGCGACGACCGGCGGTTCATCACCTCAGCGGAACAATCGCACCTGGGGCGGCGCTAGCGGTGTGTGGCCCAAATGGCGCTGGAAAATCCACTTTATTGAAAGCGCTAGCTGGACTGTTGAGGCCGATCGGCGGGCGCATTGATTATGGCTCTCCAGATCCTCGCGCCATTGCATATTTACCCCAGCTCATCGAGATTGATCGTAGCTTTCCAATTGATGTGAAAGATTTCATCGCTTTGGGCGCTTTGCGTCGCATCGGTCTTTTTGGCGGACTAACCGCTCGAGAATGTGACAGCGTTGAGCAAGCGATTCAGCGCGTAGGGCTGTCAGGTCTGGAGCATCGGCCGATCGCGACCCTCTCGGGCGGCCAGATGCAGCGTGTTTTGTTCGCTCGGTTAATAATGCAGAATGAGCCCGTCATTTTGCTTGATGAGCCCTTTGGAGCGATTGATGAGGCGACAACAGAGCATCTGTTGAATCTAATCGCTCATTGGTGCGCCGAGGGTCGTATTGTCATTACAGTATTGCATGACTTAGAGCTTGCGCGGCGCGTCTTTGCGCAGACGTTGTTACTTGCCAGACATTGTATTGCTTGGGGACCAACGCAAGAAGTTTTGACAAAGGAAAATCTTCAAAAAGCGCGCGCAATGTCAGAAGCCTATGATGCAGATGCGCGAGAATGTTTATTAGATGCAGCGGGCGTTCATGATCACTGATGTCTTTATTGCGCCCTTTATAGAATATGAATTTATGCGTCGAGCGCTCGTAGGCTCTGTTGCGCTTGCAATGTCGGGAGCGCCTTTAGGCGTTTTTTTGATTTTACGTCGCATGTCATTGGCGGGGGATGCGCTCTCCCATGCTATTTTACCTGGAGCGGCTGTTGGTTATTTGATCGCCGGATTATCCTTGCCAGCAATGACGCTTGGCGGACTTATCGCAGGTCTAATCATCGCATTCGCAACCGGTTTAGCAGCTCGTTTTACAACCTTGCGTGAAGACGCCTCGCTTGCTGCTTTTTATCTTGTTTCCCTTTCCCTGGGCGTCACGCTCGTGTCGATGCGCGGTTCGAATATTGATTTACTACATATTTTATTTGGTTCAGTTATTGGTCTCGATAATCCAGCGCTTTTTATGCTTGTGGGCGTCAGCACTTTTACGCTCCTCTGCTTAGCGCTTTTTTATCGAGCTTTTGTGATTGATACGTTGGATCCTATTTTTCTTCGACAGACTACTAGGATTAGCGAAATGATCCCATTTTTATTTCTTGGGCTTGTCGTGCTAAATCTTGTTGCAGGATTTCATGCGTTAGGCACGTTGATGGCGGTTGGCTTAATCATGTTGCCAGCAGCGGCAGCCCGGTTGTGGAGCTTTCAACTTATGGTTGCTTTGCCGCTCGCGGCGGCCATTGGTGTTTTTAGCGCCTATGCGGGTCTCGTATTTTCAAATGAAACTGGCGCGCCAACAGGACCAGCAATTATTCTCGTTGCTGGAATTTGCTATTTTGCCTCGCTTTTCTTTGGTCGCGCTGGCGGTATTTTACGATTACGTCGGCCTCGCAGCCATCTAGAGGGATAAATTATGCGCTTCCGGCTCAGCTTTAGTTATGTCTATTTTTTATGTTTCATTATCGTAATGTTCCTAACTTCTCCAACGCACGCAGAGACCAAAAAAATCTCTGTAGTTGCGAGTTTTTCTATAATCGGCGATTTAGTCCAGCAGGTGGGCGGGGATCATGTTGGCATAACGATGATTGTTGGCCCCGAAGAAGATGCTCACGTCTATCAACCTAGCCCTGCAGACGCCCGAAAGATTACCCAAGCGGAAATAATTTTTATAAATGGATTAGGTTTTGAGGGATGGTTATCGCGATTGATTAACGCAACAAAAAGCAAAGGGACTGTCGTAGACTTAAGCAGTAAGATTAAAGCGCGACAGACTCAGGGAGAAATTGATCCCCACGTCTGGCAGGACGTAAATAATGTAAAAATCTACATACAAGAAATTTGTCAGGCGCTGATAGCCATCGACCCAAATAACGGGGCTGACTATCAAAAAAATAGCCAATTATATATTGAGAAACTCTCGAAATTAGATAATGAAATCGTTGAATCTTTGACGAATATCCCTTTAGATGATCGTCGGGTTGTTTCTACGCACGATGCATTTGGATATTTTTCAGCCCGCTATGGCGTTGCTTTTTTAGCTCCTCAGGGCGTTTCAACTGAAGCTGAAGCGAGCGCAAGAGACATCGCGCGGATCATTGATGCTGCGAAGGCTCAAAAAGTTAAGGCCGTGTTTTTAGAAAATGTCGCGGATCCCAGACTGGCAAGGCGAATTTCTGCCGAGACCAACGCTCGTCTTGGCGGCACGCTTTACTCTGATAGTCTGACGGGTGCAAAAGGGGATGGCGCAACCTATCTCGAAATGATGCGCCACAATGTTAAAGAGATCGTTAGGGCCCTGAAGCCATGATCCTCAATACGCTTAGACTTGAGAAAACGAATAGGAGTAAGTCTTGAGCAACAAAATTCCTGTCACGGTAATCACGGGCTATTTAGGCGCAGGAAAAACGACCTTACTCAATCGTATTCTAAGCGAGCCCCATGGGCGTCGTTACGCCGTCATTGTAAATGAGTTTGGGGAAATTGGCATTGATAATGATCTAGTCGTTGGCGCAGATGAAGAAATCTTCGAAATGAACAATGGCTGTATCTGCTGTACAGTGCGGGGAGATTTGATCAGAATTATTGAAGGCCTGATGCGACGGCGCGGTAAGTTCGACGCAATTATTGTTGAGACCACTGGCCTTGCGGATCCAGCGCCAGTCGCTCAAACCTTTTTCGTTGATGCAGACGTAAAGGACGCTGCGCGGTTAGATGCTGTCGTAACCCTCGCTGACGCTAAATTTCTGAGCGAAAGATTGAAAGATGCGCCTGAAGCAAAGTCACAAATCGCATTTGCTGACGTCATTGTTTTAAATAAAGTTGACCTTGTGACGCGTGCTGAATTGAGCGAAGTAGAGGCGCGTATAAGAGGCATCAATCCTTATGCGGTTTTGCATCGATCAGTAAAAGCGGACATTCCTCTCAACCTTCTATTAGATCAAAATGCGTTTGATCTTGAGCGTATTTTGAAAATAGAGCCCCGCTTTCTCGCGCAGTATGATTCGGTTTCTGGTCAGCATGATCATGCGCATCAAGAAGAGGGTCATCAGTGTGGCGAAGAGTGCGATCATGACCATGGTCATGATCATGATCATGATCATTCTGCGCACAGGCATCAGCATCACGCTCATGAGCATCATCATCTGGAGGCAATTCATGATACGGAGATCCAATCGGTCTCCGTGCGCTACCAAGGGGCAGTCAATCCTGAGCTCTTTATCCCCTGGCTGAATGATTATGTTCAGCGAGAGGGCGCAGACATATTACGCTGTAAAGGTATTGTAGCTTTGAAGGATGAGCCGAGACGATTTGTGTTTCAAGGCGTTCATATGATCTTAGATGGCGATTTGCAGCGAGAGTGGAGAGAGAATGAAAAGCGAGAAACCCGACTAGTATTCATTGGACGCAATTTAAAAGAAGCAGAGATTCGGCAAGGTTTTGCCGCAACCCATGAGAGTTCCGCTGAGCAATCATCTTAGGAGAATTTTTTAAAAAAATGCATATTGCAGAAGCGTGATCTTCATATAAGTCTATGGTTGCTCTAGATAAGAAATTGGTCGAATTTTCGTATAGGGCGCGCTTGCTCCTGCCTCGGCTGGCGGCGACTTGCTCGGACAAGCCCTCTGGCCTAGTGATCTTGCAATGCCCGTCGATCCTTTTGATGTTGTTAATTTTTTACCTCACCTCGAAAAGGTGGCGCGTAGCGCGGGCGATATAGCGCTTAGATTTTTTAATCCAGGTGAGCGCACGAGCGCTGTTGTTTCCTACAAGAGTGGTGGTTCGCCAGTTACGGAGGCGGATTTATTAGTTGATCGCTTTCTTGTTCAAGAAATGCGTCGACTGACCCCAAAGGCGGCTTGGTTATCCGAAGAAAGCACAGATAGCGATGCACGGTTAACCAATCATCAGCTGATCATCGTTGATCCAATCGATGGGACCACAGCTTTCGCGCGCGGCGATTCCCGCTGGGCAATTTCAATTGCTTACATTGTCGCCGGTCAACCCATAGCAGGGGTCGTCCATGCGCCAGCCTTGGATGAGACCTTTACGGCAGCGGTGGGACAGGGGGCGTTTTTAAATGGCCGACAACTCGTCGCGCCTGGTCGAAATACGCTAGCTAGCGCAGCAATTGTTGCGCCAAAGTCGATGCATCCTGCGCTTCAAAGAACGGTGCATAATTTTATCCTAGCGCCAAGAGCGCCATCGCTCGCTTTACGCCTTGCCGACGTTGCGGCAGGGCGACATGATCTGGTAATTGCTGCGCCAAATTCGCGCGACTGGGATATTGCTGCGGCAGATATTATTCTTAGGGAAGCGGGTTCCTTTTTGAGTGAATTAGACGAGGCTCCCTTGGTGTATAACCGCGCCCGAGTTACGCGTGGCATGCTCATTGCGGCGCCTGCGCCGTTATTTAACGAAACCCGCGCCTTGGTTATAGCCGCTTCAGAAGGAGATCCCACTTATGACGCAGACGTTGGTAAATAAAAATCAGCATACCCAGTCCCTTAATCTGGTTTTTGGCGGGGAGCTTGTCTCCTTAGATGGCGTGGCGTTTAGGGATCCAACAAAGTTGGATATAGTTGGTATATTCCCAGATAATGAAAGCGCCCTTGCGGCATGGAAAGCCAAGGCTCATTCAACAGTCGATAACGCGCATATGCGCTATTTTGTTGTACATTTACATAAGTTGCTCGACCCTGATCACGACGTCTTATAAATATCTTTTCAAACTTAAACTCTTTTGCGTAGATTAGTCGTCTGGCGGATCGTTCTTGTCGCCAGACCTCGTTAGGGAGTTGCATTAATTTTAATATTATATCAATTGGCGACGAAAATGATGGCGCAATGCGCGCCTAGTTTTCTCAATTGGCGCGTTAGGATTGGCAAAGAGGATCCGGTTAGATTTGTAGAACGTCTGGGTCAAGCGGGATTGAAGCGGCCTTCGGGTAGGTTAGTCTGGCTCCATGGCGCTAGTCTTGGCGAAAGTCTTTCGATGCTCGCTTTAGTTGAACGTTTAGTTCAATTGAATTTAAACGTATTGGTAACGACAGGTACGTCGAGTTCTGGTCAAGTTATTTCTTCCAGACTGCCCCTCGGGGCTTTTCATCAATATGTTCCTCTAGATGCGCCGCAACTTATCCGTTCTTTTTTAAATTATTGGCGCCCAGATCTTGCGCTGTTTTCAGAATCTGAATTGTGGCCAAATATGATCCTCGAGCTGCATACGCGTCAGACTCCCTTGATCGTGGTCAATGCGCGTATTTCAAAAAAATCTTTTGATCGATGGCGGGTTGCCTCGGGGATCGCACAAAAAGTTTTCGGTAGCATTAATCTTTGCCTGGCGCAGGATTATTCAAACGCAGCTCGGTTTCTACGCTTAGGCGCTAAAGACGTAAGAATAACTGGAAATCTCAAATTTGATACGCCTGCTCCCTTGATCGATGTGGCAGAGCTCTCTGCGCTCACTAAACTGATCGCGGCTAGACCAGTATGGGCGGGGGTATCGACGCATCCGGGCGAAGAGGAGCTTATTTTTGATGCGCATGTCGCGCTCATGCAACAAAGACCTGGGCTTATAACCTTCATTGTTCCCCGGCATCCTGAGCGGGGGCAGGACATCGCGCGCGTTGCGCGACTAAGAGGATTAACAGTCGCTTTGCGATCGATAGGCGCATTCCCATCACAGGGAGTTGATATCTATATTTCTGACACAGTGGGCGAAACAGCAATGATTTTTCGCAGTATTGGCCTAGTGTTTATGGGAAAATCATTGACTGTCGGCGGGGGACAGAATCCGATAGAGCCGGCAAAATTTGGATGCGCGATCATCCACGGACCACATGTTGAGAATTTTTTACCAGTTTATGAT
>DHWC01000057.1 GCA_002412985.1 Methylocystaceae bacterium UBA5192
ATGGGGAGCGAAGGCGACGCCTTCTGTTTGCTTCCGACGATAGTCAGATAGTCTGCGGGCCAGATTAACGTCAGAGCGCGCCAGGATGGCTGCAGTCAGGAGGGCGGCGTTAATGGCGCCGGCTTTGCCGATCGCCAGCGTGCCTACAGGTATGCCCGCAGGCATTTGTACGATGGAAAGAAGCGAGTCCATGCCTTTGAGCGCGGCTGACTCAATTGGCACGCCCAAGACTGGGAGGGCGGTCATTGAGGCGGTCATCCCAGGAAGATGCGCGGCGCCGCCAGCGCCTGCTATGACGACTTCGAAGCCAGTCGACTCAGCGTTCTTTGCGAAATCAACAAGACGCTCTGGCGTGCGGTGCGCTGAAACGATCAGGGCTTCAAAGCCGATATCGAGCGCTTCAAGCATTTCTGTTGCGTGACGCATGGTCGCCCAATCTGACTGGGAGCCCATGATAACCGCAACGGGTTTTTTGCTTTTATTCACCATACTTCCCGCCTACAGGAACTCAGGAAGCCATGCGGCATAGACGAAGCCTTGCCACTAAGCAAGGCATAAGATGCATGAGGAGAGGGCGTTCGCCTGGCGCATCTGCCCCGCCAGGGTCTATGATTTGGGGGGAACTTTGCTGTGCAGCTCTCTTAAAGAGAGTGATCGAGTTTATGCGGCTTTGGAGTTGAAGGGGTTAAATTTATCCATGGATGACAACTTAGGCCGCTTTATCGCGATATTGGGCCTGGCCATGATTGTTGCAATTTACGCCCGTAAATTGCGACTGCCCTTTACGATTGGTCTCGTCCTTTCTGGTATTGGACTAGCGTTTACGAAGCCAGATTTTGGGACGCATCTTACGCATGATCTATTATTTGACATGATTTTACCGCCGCTGCTCTTTGAAGCGGCGTTGAGTTTGTCATGGCAGGAACTGATACTTGATGCGGGACCACTCTTTGCGCTTGCGGGTGTTGGGACATTTGTTTCCGCCGGTGTTGTGGCTTTCGCGACGATCAATTTTCTCGAATGGCCAGCGCCGTCAGCCTTAGTGTTCGCGGCTTTAATTGCCGCAACAGATCCTGTGGCGATTATTGCGATGTTTAAGGATAATAAGATCCACGGTAGATTGAGATTATTGGTTGAAAGTGAAAGCCTGTTAAATGATGGTGTTGCTGCAGTGCTTTTTGTTGCAGCTTTGGCCTGGGCGCAGGGTTACGGAGCACATCAAAATTATAGCGAACTAATTTTTATGATGACGCGAATAATGTTTGGCGGCATTATCATCGGCGTCTTTGTTGGGCTATTTGCGATGTTCATTTCGTTTCGTACTGATGAACACATTATTGAGGCGGCCTTGACAACAATTGCCGCCTATGGAGCCTTTTTGCTTGCGGAGCATTTTCAGGTTTCAGGCGTTCTTGCGACCGTTGCAGCCGGGTTAATGATAGGCAATTTTGGATTGGGGAAAGAAATGGGTAGCAGCTTTCTTTCCAAAAAAGGACAGGAGTTCATTCATGGCTTTTGGGAATTTGCAGCCTTTATCGCAAACTCAATTGTTTTTCTATTAATCGGCGTTGATGTCGCATCGACGCCCTTTACGCATTATAGCCTGCCATTATTGGGTGGAATTACACTCATCTCTCTTTTTGCGCGAGCGTTGGCTGTTTACCCACTCAGCGTCTTATTTTTAAGGTCAAAGCGTCGCATCAGTTTAAGAGAGCAACATGTTTTATGGTGGGGAGGATTGCGCGGAGCATTGGCTATCGCGCTTGCGTTATCGCTCCCACCCGATTTGCCAATGCGTGACATGATTCTAACGTCCACATTCGCAGTCGTCGCCTTCTCAATCATCGTACAAGGACTCACGATGCCCTTTTTGCTGCGGAAGTTGAATTTTTTGCCTAAGGCTCACGCAGAGCAATAACTGAAACATGTTAAAACTTTTTGTTTTACATGGCTTTTTTTGTTTTTCTGAGAGCCTGAAACTTAAGTGTGACGAAAATACAACTCCTCGACTGTTTTGCGCCGCCTTGGTTCTATTGATCCCTTAATTTTGCTAGTAATTTTCGCTCAAGCTTTCAACAGGGGTCGGGATATTGAAGAAGTTGATTTTAGCAGTTTTTATGGCCGCAGTTGCGCAGCCATCGATAGCTGCTGATCTTGCCTCTCAAAAAGCAGCTCCTGAGGTCGCGACCCCTTTGCCGCGCTGGGCTGGATTGTATTTTGGTTTTAACCGCGGATTTGGCGGTGGCGTTGTTGATGGAAGCGAGTTTCTTCCATCCTTATCGCAAGGCGTCGGTGTTTTTGCACAGACTGAAAATCGCGCCAGCGGCTTTGTTGCTGGTGGTCAAATTGGATATAATCATCAATTTGCTAATCGGTTTATCGTTGGCGGTGAAGCGGATTTTCAATGGAGCGGCATAAAAGCTTCCTATCAATCAACCAGCCTATCAAATAGTTCTGGCTTGAATTCAAATGTTGATTCACGAATTGGGCTGAATTGGTTTGGCACCGCTCGCGGCCGTGTCGGTTACTCGTTGGGAAGATTATCGCCTTACGTTACCGGTGGATTGCTCTATGGTCAGCTTCAAGGCGCTGGAACGCCGTTTCTGGGATCCAATTCCATTGTTATGGGAGCGCTTAATCAGACAAAGCTCGGATGGGTTATGGGCGGCGGCGTTGATATTGCGATCACCAAAAATCTATCTGCGCGCTCAGAGTATTTGTATTTATCGATGTCTGGTGTGAGCGGCGCTGCCTCTGGCGCAGTATTAGCGCCCTTAACGCCAGTAAATGGAACATTTGGCGCTTATGGATTTGGCGCACATTTAGTACGCGCAGGATTAAATTATCGTCTAACAGGGTTGGATCGCTCGGTAGATTTTGAGGATATTGACCCTTTGCTTAGGGGCGATGTCGCAGGATTTTTATCCTCAGCGCCCACAACGGATTGGGCTGGCTTCTATGCAGGCGTTAATGGCGGCTATGGCGGTGATGTCATAAATGAATATGCAACCTTATACCAGCAATCGACATCTGGTTCGACTGCGACTGCTGCGACTGCCGTTTATGCAAACCGTACGGGAGGATTTTTAGGAGGCGGTCAAGTCGGGTATAATTATCAAATTGCCAAAAATTTCATTTTGGGCGCAGAAACGGATGCGCAATGGACTGGCATTACTGGCCAGCATGAGTCTCTCACATTGGAACGACCCACTAGCGCGATTTATGTTAATCGCCATTCATCGCTTGACTGGTATGGCACCACACGATTACGCGCTGGCGTGACAAGAGGCGAGCTCTTCGGTTATTTGACAGCGGGCGTATCCTACGGACAAGTTAGCTCGGATGGCTATCAATTAACCAATGGTTTGCTGAGTAATCGACTAACTCAAACTAAAGCAGGCTGGGTGGTTGGCGCAGGAAGCGAATATTCCATTACTTCAGATTTGTCATTTAAGGCTGAATATCTCTATTTGAGTATGTCGGGTATTAATGGCGCCTCGACTGGCGCAGTATTAACGGACCAAAGCGTGTTGATGGGTAATTATACAACGGGTACAATTTCTAATAGTTTGATGAGAGTTGGCGCAAACTGGAAATTTGGCCGCGCAAATGAAGAGCCGATATCAGCAAAGCCTTGATCTAAGAACGCAGAGTATACGTCTTTAATGACAAGAGTTCCATCTTTTGCTGTTACGTCTACTTTTCTTGGAACAAAATGTTCCGAAATTACAGCTGCTTATTGTATTGCAGGCATTCCTCTTGATATTGGAACAACTAACCGGAGCGGGTCGCGCGATGGGCCTCAAGCTATCCGTTATGCAAGTCGGATGCTTATAGATGGTAGTCATCCCTCTCATCGAGTTGAGACAAGCCGTCTAGAGATTTCAGACCTAGGCAATTTCCAGATCGTCCTGGGCGATCTAAGAAAAAGCTATAGCTTGATTGAAAAACAGGCCAAGGAAATTAAGCATCTTATTGTGTTGGGCGGCGACCATGGCGTTACCTTACCGCTATTACGCGCGTTAAAATCAAAATATGGATCGATCGGACTGGTGCATTTTGATGCCCATGTTGATACGTGGCCAGAAACATCTGGTCAGGCCTTAGGCCATGGTTCAGTTTTTTATCATGCGATTCAGGAAGGTTTGGTTGATCCAAAGCGCATGATCCAAATTGGCATTCGATCGCCTGTTGAGCCTGAAGTATATGACTGGACAATCAATCAGGGCGTAAAAATTATAACTGCGCAAGAAGTTCATTCCTCTCCAATAGATGCAATTGTTCAAAGCATATTTTCTAAAATCGGGCGGGGGCCAACATATTTGTCATTTGATATTGATGCGCTAGATCCAGCCTTCGCGCCGGGAACAGGCACGCCAGAGATTGGGGGACTTGCGAGTTGGCAAGTTCAGGCAATATTACGTCAGCTCAAGAAAGTTGATTTTGTTGGCATGGATCTTGTTGAAGTGGCTCCCGCCTATGATATCGCCGAAATTACATCCTTAGCTGGTGCAACAATTGTATGGGAATATCTTTGTCTCATGTCGATTTAAGCTTATTTATTGAATTTGGATTAAATCGTCGTTTTAAAGATGTTTAGGAGTTTAGGCGATTATGTCTGGGGTCAATTGGTCTTCAAGGATTGAGATGCGGTCGCGTAGGACAAGTTTACGTTTTTTTAGCCTGCCAATCTGCAGTTGATCGATCGATCCAATTGTTGTCAGCGCGTCTATTGCCGCTTCAAGATCGTGATGCTCTAATCGTAGTCGCTCTATCTCAGCGCGGATAGCTATTTCCTCAATGTTATTAATATTATCATTAATCGGCATTATTGTTTCTCGATAGTTTTTAAGAAATAACTTATTGTATTTTTATCCTAATTGGAATCGAGTTAATTTTTTTGCAGACATATTGCATAAGGTTTGCAATCACATAGATCAAGTCAAAAATATTTATGCAGCTCAGCTGTAAATTCGAGAATTAATCATGAGCCTGTGTTTTTTAAATGCAGCTTATACTTCAAGTAGGGGATATAGGTTTTGCATTAAAAAAATTTTAGAAAACGAGCTCGGGATCTAAAATTAAGTTGTTTGGAGTGGCCTTTAAACAAACAAAGGCGGAGATTTCTCTCCGCCATTTATCACCAAGTCTCGTATTTGAAAGGGTGCTATAAAAAGTAAATTTTTAGTGCGTATCGGTTTTTTGTAATTTTATGAGCTCATCTTTTATTTTTAATTTTTTTCGTTTTAATTCAAGTAATTTTCGTTCGTCTGTTTTTGGGTAAAGTTGTTCCTGTTCTACTTCTTTTTTCAACAAGTCGTGGCGCTTTTGAAGTTCGACTATGTGACCATGTAAGGACATCCGCAACCTCCTTAAGTTAGTTGCACCATCATAGACATTGAGAGCATGCCACAAAAATATGACCGCGCAAGTCAAGAGTAGGCGTATTTGCTTACTGGCTGGTCTACTTGTTGAAAGAAGAAAATTGCGGCAAAATACTAGAGCTGAGAGTGCGCTTAATTATATGAAAACAGGATCAAAAACCTCTTTCAGAGCTGAGCTTGCACCGGCGGGTATTCATCAGTATACCCGGTGCCGTCGACTTAGCGTCGGCTTGGGGCGCGTAGCTCAGCGGGAGAGCACTACGTTGACATCGTAGGGGTCACAGGTTCAATCCCTGTCGCGCCCACCAT
>DHWC01000078.1:0-5105 GCA_002412985.1 Methylocystaceae bacterium UBA5192
GGCCAAATATCGCGCAAGTAAACATCCTGACCCGATGCGTCCTTGCCCAGAGGCTGCGTAGTTAAGTCAATCGCAATCGTCCCCGCCAAAGCAAAAGCGACAACAAGCGGCGGCGAGGCCAGATAATTCGCTTGCACATCAGGATTTACTCGACCTTCAAAATTGCGATTGCCGGATAAAACAGAGACAGCGACAATATCCTGCGCATTAATTGTCTTTGATACGGGCGCGGGTAACGGACCCGAATTGCCAATGCAGGTTGTGCATCCATAACCGACGAGATTAAACCCTAAAGCATCGAGATATTTCTGTAGGCCTGATTTTTGTAAATACTGTCCAACAACCTGGCTTCCTGGGGCAAGCGATGTTTTTACCCAGGGTTTTACGTTAAGACCGCGCGCCAAAGCATTTCGCGCCAAAAGGCCAGCGCCGATTAAGACGCCTGGGTTTGACGTATTCGTGCAAGAGGTAATTGCAGCAATCACAACATCGCCGTGACCAAGATTAAACGCTTCACCCTCAACCTGATGTCGCTTCGTTAGACCGTCAGATTTTTTATATTCTGAAGCTAAAACGCTTTCGAATTCTTTTGCGACCGCCTCAAGCTTAACGCGCCCTTCTGGACGTTTGGGCCCAGCTAGTGACGGCGAGACTTCCGCTAGATCAAGCTCAATCACATCTGTGAAAATCGGCGCAGCGGCAGCCTCATCGCGATACATGCCTTGAGCCTGCGCATAGGCTTCAATTAAAGCGATGCGATCTGCAGTCCGGCCTGAAGTATGCAAAAACGCCAATGTTTCCTGATCAATCGGAAAGAAGCCGCAGGTTGCGCCATATTCGGGCGCCATATTCGCAATGGTTGCGCGGTCCGCTAAGGTGAGATGCGCTAATCCTGGTCCATAAAATTCAACAAATTTTCCAACAACGCCTTTCTTTCGCAACATCTGCGTAACTGTCAGCACAATATCTGTCGCCGTGACGCCTTCCTTAGGCGCGCCATTGAGTTGAAACCCGATGACCTCTGGCGCCAAAAGGGACAGCGGCTGCCCAAGCATCGCTGCTTCCGCTTCAATCCCGCCAACGCCCCATCCCAATACCGCTAATCCATTGACCATGGTGGTGTGAGAATCTGTGCCAACAAGCGAGTCCGGATAAGCGACATCAACCGTTGCGCCATTAAAATGTTCTTCCCGCGTCCAGACCGTTTGAGCGAGAAATTCTAAATTCACTTGATGGCAGATACCGGTGCCAGGCGGCACAACTCGAAAATTATCAAAAGCCGACTGGCCCCATTTTAAAAAACGATATCGTTCGCCATTGCGCTGATATTCAAGATCAACATTTTCAGAAAATGCTTGGTCTGAACCAAATTTATCCACAATCACCGAGTGGTCGATCACAAGATCAACTGGCACCAAAGGATTGATCTGTTGCGGATCTCCGCCAAGCGCTTTCATCGCGTCGCGCATCGCCGCCAAATCAACGACAGCCGGAACGCCTGTAAAGTCCTGCATCAAAACGCGCGCAGGCCGAAAGGCGATTTCACGCTCCACCTTGCCTTTTTCAACCAGCCATTTTGCAAAGGCGGAAATTGTTTCTTGTGTGACCCAACGCCCATCTTCATGACGCAGAAGATTTTCTAACACCACTTTGAGTGAATAGGGCAAGCGTGAGATTCCGGCCAACCCATTGGCCTCTGCCGCCTTGAGTGAAAAATAATGATAGACCCGATCTCCGACGACAAGCTTTTGACGGGATTTGAAACTGTCGACTGAGGTCATGAGAATTCCTTAAACAACGAACTGAAAACCATTTGAGGTGGGATCTTTCTAGAAAATTCCGTGCCAGCGGCAAATAAAAAACGACCCTGGAGACAATTTAACGCAAAGGCCCTCTCAATGAGGCGCGCCGCGCAATGGGCGTTCCTCCATTTTCGCTAAAAAAACGCACGAAAACGCCAAGCAAAGCCCGATCGCAAAAAATACCCCGCGATAAGCCCCAATCATCGCGGGGATTAATGCGGCCTTATCCTGGGGAGAGTCCAGAAGATCCGCGCGCCCGCCGCCCAGGGCCAATACGCCAAAAAGCGCCACTAAGGCCGCCGTGCCCAATTGCCGAAAAAACTGCATCGCCGCCGTGGCTGTCCCCAGATCCCGCATATCAACGGCGTTTTGAACTGAAACCGTCGCAATCGGCAGCATGGCGCCAACGCCAAAAGTGCTGATGGCCAGTAAAATATTTAAGCCCAAAAAAGACAGGGTCTCTAACCGCCACGCCAAAAAAAACGCCGCAAGCGCAGCAGATAAGAGCCCGAGCACCGGCATAATTTTATAATGTGCGCGATACGCCATGATCCGACCAGAGCACGCCGCGCCTATGACAGTGGCGATCATCAGTGGAATTAGAGCAAGACCGCAATCACGCGGATTAAGACCAATGACGCCCTCAAAATAGATAGGCATCACGACGGAAAGACCTACAAATGCCCCTAACCCCAATGCGCTCGAAATCACAGCGTCTCGCATGATGTTGAGCTTAAACAACCGTGTTGGGATCAATGGCTCGTCAAAAGTCCATGTCCGCCAGATAAAAACTCCCCAAAATACGGCCGAGAGCCCAAAAAGACCCAAAATGGGGGCTGAAATCCATGGAAAACGCCCGCCAAGTCGGCCTAAAGCCAGGACTAGAGCGCCCGAGGCGATCACCAATAAGCTCGCACCGAAGTAGTCGATATGGTGAGGATGGCGACGTTGGGGCAAGAGTTTCAATCGCAGATTGATGACGTAAAGCGCTGCAAGGCCAAGCGGCGCGTTAATCCAAAAAATCAGCGACCAGTGAAGATATTGAGCAAAAAAGCCCCCTAATACTGGGCCAGCAATACTTGAGGTGGCGAAAACGGCGGCAAAATAGGTTTGATAGCGACCGCGCTCTCGGGGGGTCACCAAATCAGCAATCACTGTTTGAGCTAAGGAAATAAGACCCCCACCGCCTAATCCTTGCAGAAATCGAGCGGCGGCTAATAAACCCATTGTCGAGGCCAAGGCGCAAGCAACAGAGCCAAAGATAAAAATAATCAATCCTGCCGCTAAAACGTGACGACGACCATAAACATCGGCAAATTTTCCATAAAGCGGCGTCACAGCCGTAGCGGCGACCAAATAGGACGTGACGATTAAAGGGAGATTCTGGGGATCTCCAAGCTCCTGGCCAATGGTTGGCATCGCTGTGACAACAATTGTCTGATCCAGCGCAGATAGAAGCATCGCGAGACCCAAGCCAACCATGACCTGCCGAAATTCTGCAGGCTTGGGTGACGCCGCCTCATCCATAAAAACTACCTTTTTGGGCGCTTAAGAAGCGCAGCAAAGTTCAACAGGCTCTAGAGTCTGCACTATTCATGCGCACTTAAGCCTAGGTCAGCGCGTTAAACCCTGAACCCACTCTTTCGCTGCTTAGGGCATTTTATGCTGCGCAGCAATTTCGACTGCTAGTAGCTCCGCACATGAACCCAATGTGAAAAAACCATGCCACGCTACCGCCAGAACACCCTCTTTCTGAATGCTGAGCGATAGGATATCGCTTAGTTACACAACATTTTCACAATCTCGAGCCATTCATCTGCCAAAGCTCCTTGATAAGGGTGAACCCCGGCGCGGCGATACCAATAGGCAGCGTTGATCAGATCGCCTTCCTTTCGGTGTAGATAAGCGTGGGTGCGCATTGAGGCGACGTCAGAGCGCACATCAACGCAATGGTGCGCTGCCTGCCAATCATTTTTGGCGTCAAACCAAAGCGCGCTGAGAGGCGGCGAGAAACGGCTCGGCCTTTCTCGGGTCAAGGAGAGAAGAAAATCCTCTAAACTCGGAGGCTCCGCGTTCTCCGTCATGGGGCTCGACGCTCTCTAGTCTTTGGGTTTATGTGATCAGGTTTAGAGAATAACGCCCTGAAATCCCATAATCCGAGAAGATCAAAGAGTAAAAATGGTCGAAAGTCCTTGCAAAAAGCTGTGCGCGCTCAATTCTGCGGACATATGCTCCGGTTGCGGCCGCACACGGGAAGAAATCGGTAATTGGATGACGATGTCCGATGAGGGCAGGGTTAGGGTCAAAAAATTAGCTGAGCGCCGCCTTGCCGCACTCGCGTCCCAAGCGCCAACGATTGACTCAAAAGCCGCTCACGCCTAAAGCACATAGAAATCTCGAGAGAGAAATTTATCTAGCAGCCTAGCCGTTCGTGAAACGGCGGGCCAACGCTCGGCAGCGCGATGCGCCCCCGGGCGAGTTTTGCGTTGGGATCGGCCTCATTCAAGTCCTGATCCGTGGGAGAGAAATTTATGTTTGAGAGCCTTTCCGAAAAGCTCTCTGGCGTTTTCGATCGGCTGACGCGTCGCAGCGCTCTCAGCGAAAGCGACGTTGCAGAAGCTCTGAAAGAAATCCGCCGCGCGCTTCTTGAAGCCGACGTCGCGCTCGATGTTGTCCGCTCCTTTACGGATAAGGTGCGCGATCGCGCTGTTGGCGCAGGCGTAATTAAATCTGTCTCTCCCGGCCAAATGGTCGTCAAAATCGTCAATGACGTCCTCATCGAGACGCTAGGGGGCGACGCTGAGCCAATAAATCTTGCGGCCAACCCGCCCGTTGCAATTATGATGGTGGGTCTGCAAGGCGCGGGCAAAACGACAACCACTGCTAAAATCGCAAAAAGACTCAAAGAGCGTCACGGCAAACGCGTCTTGATGGCCTCATTGGATGTGAAACGTCCGGCCGCTCAGGAGCAATTGGCGATTTTAGGACGTCAGGTTGAAATCGACACCTTGCCAATCATCGCGGGTCAGACGCCGGTGCAGATTTCAAGACGCGCCATGGAGGCGGCCCGTCTTGAAGGATATGACGTTGTCTTGTTGGATACTGCCGGCCGCACGCATATCGACGAACCCTTAATGCAGGAAATGGCGGATATTAAATCCTACGCCAGTCCGCATGAAATCCTTCTCGTCGCCGACGCCTTAACCGGCCAAGACGCAGTCAATCTCGCTAAGAATTTTGATGATCGCGTCGGCATCACCGGCATTGTGCTGACTCGTATGGATGGCGATGGGCGCGGCGGCG
>DHWC01000078.1:5477-10424 GCA_002412985.1 Methylocystaceae bacterium UBA5192
GGCGAAAAGATGGACGCGTTGGATGAATTTGCGCCAACGCGGATCGCCAATCGTATTCTTGGCATGGGCGACATCGTCGCGCTGGTTGAAAAAGCCGCTGCAGCAATTGACGCTGAACAGGCGCGCAAAGCTGCTGAGCGCATGGCGAAAGGTAAATTCGACCTGCAAGATCTATGCGATCAGCTTGCGCAGGTTGAAAAAATCGGCGGCTTGGGCGGCATTATGGGATTGCTGCCGGGCGTGGCTAAAATGAAAGATCAGATCTCAAAAGCTAATCTTGACGATGGGATGATCAAACGTCAGCGCGCGATCATTCTTTCGATGACGCCGCGCGAGCGACGTAACCCTGATCTTTTAAAGGCGTCGCGTAAAAAACGTATCGCGTCTGGATCGGGCGCAAAAGTTGAAGATGTCAATCGTCTTCTCAAACAACACCGTCAAATGGCGGATTTAATGAAATCCTTCGGCGGCGGTAAGCGTGGCGGCCTTATGGGCAAGGCCGCGCAAATGATGGGTCTTGGCGGCGGCATGCAAATGCCCTCAGAGGAAGAATTAAAAAAAATGCAGGAAAAGTTGGGCGGCGCGCCGCCCGCCGGTCTTAGCGGTGGCATCCCTGCGGCGCCCCCTGCCGACCTTCTTGCAAAAAAACCAAGCCTCCCCGGGCTTGGCGGCGGATTGCTAAGCGGGATCAACCCGTTTGGAAAGAAAAAGTAACCAGATCACACTCAACCTAAGGAAAAACCATGTCTTTGAAAATTCGACTGGCGCGCGGCGGCGCAAAGAAGCGGCCCTTTTATCGTATTGTTGTTGCAGATTCCCGCAGTCCTCGCGATGGCCGTTATATTGAAAAAATTGGCGTTTTTGATCCCTTAAAAGCCAAAGACGCAACTGATCGCGTTGTGCTCGAAGCCGAAAAAGCAAAAGCATGGCTTGGTAAAGGCGCGCAACCGACCGATCGCGTAGCTCGTATTTTGGACGCAGCAGGCTTGTTGAAGCGCGAGGCGCGCAACAATCCAGAAAAAGCCCAGCCGAAAAAGAAGGCGCAAGAACGCGCTGCTGCTGCTGCAGAAGCAGCGGCAAAAGCCGCTGAAGCCGCAGCTGAGCCAGCTGCCGAAGCCAGCGCAGAATAATTTTTTAAAAGAAGCTGTCTGACGGAACCGTCAGACAGCATTTTTTATGTCCAGCCATCACGACAATAAACTTGTGTTGTTAGGACGCTTCGGCGCGCCACATGGCGTGCGCGGCGAAATCCGGCTTCAAAGCTTCACATCAAACGCGACATCAATCGCCGACTATGGCGTCCTCACAGACAAGACCGGCGCAAAAAGCATTGAGCTCTTGAGCGTGCATCCTCATGGCAAAGACATGCTGCTCGCACGCGTTGCAGGCGTTACATCGCGGGAGAGAGCGCAAGCCCTTACTGGCCTGGAGCTTTATCTTTCTCGCGCTAATCTTCCACCAGCCCAAGAAGATGAATTTTACTGTGCGGATTTGATTGGATTGCGCGCCATTGCAGCTAATGGCGAGACGCTGGGGCATGTCTGCGACGTGCGCAATTTTGGGGCTGGAGATATTCTTGAAATTAAACCTTTGAGTGACGCGGAAACATATTTTCTTCCCTTTACCAAACTTATCGTTCCCTGCATTGACTTTACCGCGGGCTATCTTGTGATTAATCCGCCAATTGAAACGCAAGCCTCGCCTGAGGACTAGCCGCCTTTCCTAACGCCATGCCATAGTCCCTTCATGTGGCGCGCAACAGTTTTAACGCTCTTTCCTGAAATCTTTCCAGGTCCGCTAGGCTGTTCTTTGGCAGGCGAGGCTCTAACGCGCGGCGTCTGGTCATTAGAAACAAAACAAATCCGCGATCATGGTTTAGGACGCCATCATACTGTGGACGATGCGCCGATGGGCGGGGGACCCGGCATGGTGATGCGCGTCGATGTGCTTGCTGCAGCGCTTGACTCACTCTCAACGCCAGATGACGCAAGACCCCGACTTTTGATGTCGCCAAGGGGCAGACCTTTAACGCAAGCGCGCGTGCGTGACTTAGCGCAAGCCTCAGGCGTCATCATAATTTGCCCGCGCTTTGAAGGCGTAGACGAGCGCATTATCGCCGCCCGTCAGCTCGAAGAAATTTCTATTGGCGATTATATTCTTTCAGGCGGAGAAATTCCGGCGCTTACGTTGATGGATGCATGCGTGCGTTTATTGCCTGGCGTTATGGGCGCGACGGCGTCTGGCGTAGAGGAAAGTTTTGAAACCGGCTTGCTTGAATATCCCCATTACACGCGGCCGCGCCTCTTTGAAGGTCATGACATTCCAGAAATCCTCACCTCAGGAAATCATGCAAAAATAGCAAAATGGCGCCAAGAGCAGGCTCATAAAATCACTAAAGAAAGAAGACCGGATCTGCTCACGCGCCAGCCTCTAAAAGGATCCTAAGCATTATTCATTTGGCGCCAGCATTTTTTCAGGCCGCACAATCGCATCAAACTCCGCTTCCGTAACTTTACCGGATGCAAGCGCTTCCTCTTTCAAACTGGTTCCATTTTTATGCGCTGCGCGCGCAATTTTTGACGCAGCGTCATAGCCAATTTTTGGCGCGAGCGCCGTCACCAACATCAAAGAACGCTCAAGAAAACGTTTGATATTCGCCTCATCCGCCTCAATGCCATTCACGCACCGCGTGATGAAACTATCAACGCCAGAGGCTAATAAATCTATGGACTCAAGCATTGAGAAAGCAATTACCGGCTTCATGACATTGAGTTCGAGATGCCCTTGAGAGGAAGAAAAACTGATTGTTTGTTGATTGCCAAAGATTCTGGCGCAAAGCATGGTAACGGCTTCAACCTGCGTAGGATTGACTTTACCTGGCATAATTGATGATCCAGGTTCATTTTCTGGTAGCCTCAATTCTGCCAAGCCGGCGCGTGGACCGCAGCCCATTAAGCGAATATCGCTGGCAATTTTATAAAGTCCCGTCGCGAATGCGTTGATTGCGCCATGGGAAAACGTAATCGCATCATGCGTCGCTAAGGCTTCAAATTTATTTGGCGCCGTAACAAAAGGAAGCGCCGTTTGCTGTGCAATTTTCTCAGCAAAAGCGACGTCAAACCCTTTAGCGGTATTAACGCCTGTGCCGACCGCTGTACCGCCTTGCGCTAAAGCAAGAAGATCCGGCAGGGTTTCGCGAATGCGCCGCACGCCATTTTTTGCTTGAGCGGCATAGGCGGAGAATTCTTGCCCCAGCGTGACAGGCGTGGCGTCTTGTAAATGCGTGCGCCCAATTTTAACAATGTGATTAAATTCAGCAGACTTACGATTAAACGCCGCCTCTAAGCGCAATAATGCGGGCAATAATTTATGTGTGATCTCCAATGCGACTGCAATATGAATAGCTGTCGGAAAACTATCATTTGATGATTGACCGCAATTAACATGATCATTTGGATGCACGGGCGATTTTACGCCTTTGCCAGCGCCTAATTGTTCATTTGCGCGATTGGCGATGACTTCATTCACATTCATATTAGACTGGGTACCAGACCCTGTCTGCCACACGACAAGCGGGAAATGATCGTCAAACTTGCCGTCAATGACCTCTTGCGCCGCGGCTTCAATAGCCTTGGCGACATTTGGAGCGATGAGCCCTTTTTCTGCATTCACCTGCGCTGCGGCAAGTTTAACTCGCGCCAGAGCGTGCACCACTTGAATGGGCATGCGCTGACCGCCTATGGGGAAATTTTCATGAGAACGTTGTGTCTGCGCGCCCCAATAAGCCCAAGCGGGCACGGCGATATCGCCAAATGAATCGCGCTCAATACGGTGTTCTTCAGTCATGATTAGGCTCGCTCGCATGCAAACAGACATGCGCCAGCCTATGCGTCATTTCCTCAAGATGATCAATGTTAGGAATTAGGCGGCGTGCGGCCTGAAGGACGTTTTTCAGACAATTTTGTCGCGGGTAACGACATCAGCTCAGCTAGTCGGGTACGAGCGCGATTAACCCTGCTTTTCATCGTGCCCGGAGCGCAGCCGCAAATCTCTGCAGCATCTTCATAAGACATGCCTGACGCACCAACGAGAATCAGCGCTTCGCGTTGATCAAGCGGTAATTTTTGCATTGCTTCGCGAAAATCCAGAAACTCCATATGCGCTTCTTGGGAATCGGGCGCGATCAAGCCTGCGGCATATTCTCCATCAGGATCTGAAGCCTCACGCCGACGCTTTCGAAATTCGCTGTAATAAATGTTGCGCAAAATTGTGAAAAGCCAGGCAGTCAGATTTGTTCCTTCTGTGAAGGAGTCGAGACTGCTCCAGGCTTTCACCAATGTTTCTTGAACAAGGTCATCAGCGCGATCTGAATTGCCGCATATGGAAACTGCGAAAGCGCGCAGACTTGGTATCGACGCAATGAGATCGACTTTTGGGCCAGAAGGATTTGGAGAAACTGGTCCCTTGTCGTTCACTCTCTCTCCCTGGGCGCGCGGGAAGGCGCGCTTGAGGATAGAGCATTCTTTTCAAGCTGGTTCAAGAGAGAGAGAAAACGATCCGGCACTGGCTGGGCCACAACATCATCATAAAGATTTTGCAGTTCTTTGCCGATCACATCGCCAAAATCAACAGCATGCTCTTTTTTGGCTTTCGTCATATTTGGTGCTGCTCCAGCTATGGCCTTTCCACAAGCGCCCAGCGTCCGACGCGATGTCGTCACTGTCTCAAAAGCCGCTGTCATGGATTTTCCGCCTGATGTCTCAGAATCGAAAAAAAAGGAACGGGTTAATTCTGCTACGTCATTTTGACTTTGAGACTGCGAGAAATGACCTTCGAAATTTTTTTTTCCCATACAGCCCTCAAAGACTTCCCGACACGTTTTTTCTAGCGCGCCGATTTCCTAGCGCGTTATACTGCGCCGCAGGATGTGAGGTTAAACGCCTGGCC
>DHWC01000078.1:10807-11318 GCA_002412985.1 Methylocystaceae bacterium UBA5192
ACAAAAAAGCGAATTATGGGATTGGGGATAGCCAAAATATGTCGATTTCCAACGATGTTTCAGCCCAAATCCCCTATCTCCGCCGTTTTGGCCGGGCGCTGGTTGGCAGCAGAGAAGGGGGCGACGGCTATGTTCTCGCCATGCTTGAGACCCTTGTCGCCGAGCCAGAGCGCCTCAGCCAGGCCACTAACCTCAAGGTTGCCCTCTATCGTCTTTTTCTCGATGTCTGGACCGCGACGCTAAACGCCGATCCAAGCATGAGTGCGCCCCTGCGCCAGGATGATAGCGCCCGAAATCGGCTTGAGGCGATTTCTTTGCGTCCTCGAGTGGCGTTTTTGCTTAATGCGCTAGAAAACTTCACGCCTGCGGATGTTGCGTCGATTCTCAGCGTGTCGGAGCAAGAAGCCCAAGATCTCATCTCCCAGGCGAATGATGAAATCGCAGATCAAATCGCCACCGATGTTTTAATTATCGAAGATGAACCCTTTATCGCTCATGATCTGCGCGCCAT
>DHWC01000006.1 GCA_002412985.1 Methylocystaceae bacterium UBA5192
TCGAGATAGGTCGCCTGAGCTGTCTTCGTATCGCGCAACAAAACATTAAAACGACAAACGCCGCCTTCAAGATTTACATCAAGCAACCGGACGTCTGCTTGCGGATTTTCACCATAAGTTATCACCCGACGATCTTCAATGCGCCCAACCACCTCCTGAACAGTGGGGTGGTCTAGACACATCACAGCAAAGCCATAGAACGGCAAGTTTTCGATGAAATGGCGAAAGGCGTCCTTGATCGCATCAAAAGTATGGAAATGATCAAGATGCTCCGGGTCGATATTTGTTACAATTGCAACGTCTGCTGGCAGCTTCAAAAACGTGCCGTCGCTCTCATCCGCCTCAACCACCATCCACTCGCCTGCTCCTAAACGGGCGTTTGTGCCATAGGCGTTAATAATTCCGCCGTTGATCACCGTCGGATCTAATCCTCCGGCATCTAATAAAGTCGCCACAAGCGACGTTGTTGTGGTCTTACCATGCGTGCCTGCAATCGCGACACATTGCTTAAGTCGCATAAGCTCTGCAAGCATTTCCGCTCGCCTCACAACAGGCAAACGTTTTTCTCGCGCGGCGCTCAGCTCAGGATTGTCTCTTTTAATTGCCGTCGACACAACAACAACGCCGGCATCGCCAAGATTCTTAGCATCATGCCCGATAAAGATGACCGCACCCTTTTCAATCAGTCGCTTGACATTCGCATTCTCAGAAGCATCCGAACCTTGGACTTTATATCCTAGGTTCAATAATACTTCTGCAATGCCTGACATGCCAATTCCGCCAATACCAACAAAATGAATTGGACCGAGATCTCGCGGCAGCTTCATCCTTAACTCCATTCCCTATCGCGATTAAATCGCGAGGCTTAAAACAAGCTCCGCCAACCGTTCAGCAGCATCCGCTACGCCAACTTCATGCGCCGCACGCGCTCTTTGAATAAGTTCATCCGGCTTCTCCATCAATTCAGCAAGCCGCTGAGTTAGGAAATTTTGTGTGAAATCATTCTGCCGCACAGTCTCTGCTGCGCCTGCTTGCGTCAGGAACGCCGCATTGGCCGCCTGATCTTGATCAAGGGCATGCGGCAAAGGCACCAACATCGCTGGCCGACCAATAACCGCGAGCTCAGATACGGTAGACGCGCCAGCCCGTGAGATAACAAAATGCGCATTAGCTATTCGCGCCGGAAGATCATTAAAAAAGGGCGCAACTTCTGATGTTATACCGGCTTGCGCGTAAATCTCTTTTACTCGAGAAAGATCTTCTTCACGCGCTTGCTGAACAACATGTAGACGCTGACGCAGTCCAACCGGCAATGCAGCCAGAGCGCCAGGCACAATGTCAGACATTACCCGCGCACCCTGAGACCCACCGGTTACTAACAACTGAAAAACGCCTTGGGATATGTCTGGGAAGGGGCGCTTGGAGGCTGCCAGCACATTTGGCCGAACTGGATTTCCTGTAACGACAATTTTATCTCGCCAGGCGGCGGCAGTTTGTAAGTTTGGTAATCCTGCGGCAATTTTATCAACGCGCCCCGCAAGAAAATAATTGGCTTTTCCCATAACTCCGTTCGACTCATGTAACACAGTCGGAATACCAAGAAATGCGGCAGCTAACATTGGCGGCACTGTCGGATAGCCGCCAAAACCAATTACCGCCCGCGGCCTAGTCTTGCGTAATAGAGCCACAGCAAGCGCTACGCCATGCGCCAATTGAGCAACCGCCTGCGCGCGCGCAATGAGTGAGCCGCCACGCGGCGTTCCCGCTGGCAGAGTATGTATCGCTCGCGCTGGAAAAACGTCGCCATAGCGCAAGGCGCGCACATCAGTGACAAGTTCGACCTCTGCGTGACGCGACGAGAGCGCATGCGCCAAAGCCTCGGCGGGAAAGAGATGCCCGCCTGTGCCGCCAGCAGCAAGGAAGATCGCTCTGTTGCTCATCTCAACTAACCGCCGACTGCGGTTGAAGCCTAGTTTCCGTTAATATTCGCGTGCGTGGCCTCTTACGCGTAACGGCAAGCAAAAAACCCATACCTAGCGATAAAGAAATAAGCGACGAGCCGCCATAAGAAACAAAAGGCAAGGTCATTCCCTTGGCGGGCATCAAGTGCACATTAACCGCCATATTAATCAAACTTTGCAATCCAAAGAGCATGACTAATCCCGCTGTCGCAAAGCGACAAAAAGGATCTTCATTACGCGCCGCAGAGAATAATCCACGCACGACAATGAAGGCAAAAAGCAAAGCCAGCGCAATACAAATAATGACGCCAAATTCTTCGCCAATCACCGCAAAAATAAAATCAGTATGTGAGTCTGGTAAAATACGCTTGACCGTACCTTCACCCGGGCCCTTACCAAACCAAGAGCCTGCAATAAAGCTTTCTAGCGCGGTTTCAGATTGAAAATTAGTTGGAACGCCAGCGACAGGAGCAGGGGGTTCAAGAAAGGCCTCAATGCGAGCGTGCACGTGAGGGACAAATCTATAGGCAAGCAATGCCGCTACGCCTGCAAGACCGCCTAAGCCCACAACCCAGACCAGATGGAGTCCCGCCATGAAGAACAATGCGCCCCAAACAATCGTAATCAGCATTGTTTGTCCAAAATCAGGTTGTAAGACAAGCGGTATAATCGTTAAAGGAAAAAGTAAAACTGCGATCAAAGTGCCCGGCACGTCTTTTCGCCGCGCTCCTTCTGAAAAAGCCCAAGCGACCATTACAACAAAAGCTGGCTTGAGGAATTCCGACGGCTGCACGCCAAACAGCCACCGTCGCGCTCCCTTTACTTCTTGTCCAAAGAATAAAGTTGCGATGACGAGAGCCAAAGATAGAAGAAAGATCACTAAAGCGGCGCGCCTAACGTGACGGGGAGAAAGAAGCGATGCAGCAAGCATAACCGCCAGCGCAGGAAAAAGATAAGCAACCTGCCGATTCACAAAATGGAAAGTAGCAAGGTGCAAGCGTTCAGCAACAGGCGGACTGCCAGCCATTGCAAAAACGAGCCCAGAGATAATCAGCAAAGCAATTGCCGCTAACAGCCAACGATCGATCGTCCAGGCCCAATCTGAAAAAGGCGTTCGTTCCGCACGCGAAATCATCTTGCTTCTCCTCTGCGCGCCGCAAGAATAGCTGGCAAACCATTTACTAAATTACGGAATGCATTTCCTCGCATCTCAAAATTAACAAACTGGTCATAGGACGCACAGGCCGGCGACAACAACACAACAGATTCAGGCGCAGCGCTCCCTAGGGCGTCTAATGCCGCTGAAGTTATGGCCACATCTAAAGTTTTACACCGCTCATAGGGCAAAATCCCCTCAAGCGTGCGCGCAAAGTCATCGCTTGCTGCGCCAATTAAATAAGCTTTTCGAATACGCGGGAAATAGGGTCTTAAGGGCTCAATCCCACCCTCTTTAGATTTGCCGCCAAGGATCCAATAAATTTCTGTAAAACTCTGTAAAGCCTTCTCCGCCGCATCCGCGTTAGTCGCCTTTGAGTCATTTATAAAAAGCACGCGCTCAATTTTTGTGATCTCTTCCATTCGATGCGGCAGCCCTGGAAAGCTTAAAATTCCAGCGGCGATTTCATCATCCTCAAGACCACACTCCCACGCCACCGCACAAGCAAAAGCAGCGTTTTGCGCATTATGCGCTCCCCGCAACGCGCGCGCGCCAGTGAGTTTGGCGATTAATTCAGCCTCCTCAGGAGCCTTTCCTTGCCCGCGATAAAAAATCGCCTCCTGATCGACGTAAAAACCCCAATCAAGAACACGCCGGGCGGAGACGGGCAACACGCGTTGTTCAGATAGCGCCCTTCCTGATAGGCGCGCGCCGATTGCATGCGTAAAGTTATCGTCAACGCCAAGCAAAGCAACATCCGCTGCCGCTACGAGGCGTTCTTTTACAGCAGCGTAATTTTCTATAGTTCCGTGACGATCAATATGATCAGGCGTAAGATTAATTAATACGCCGATTGATGGCTTAAGAGAGGGGGCGAGATCAATTTGAAATGAAGAACATTCTATCACATGAATATGCTCCTCGCTTGGCGGCGCAAGATCGAGGATGGGCACGCCAATATTGCCCCCTAGCTGGACATCCCGCCCAGCTTGCCGGAGAATATGCGCGATTAACGCCGTCGTTGTTGATTTACCGTTTGTACCTGTAATCGCAATGAACGGCGCGCCGGGGGCGCGCGCAGCTCGTTCGCGACAAAATAATTCAATATCGCCAATAATTTCCACGCCAGCCGCTCTAGCGCGCTGAGCAGTCCAATGAGGCTCTGGATGCGTAAGCGGCACTCCGGGCGATAAAATGAGCGCATCAAAACACGACCAATCTGCACGCGCGAGATCTTCTAAAGCGACGCCCTGCTCAACGGCCTTTAATCTACCAGCTTCGCCATCATCCCATGCGCGCACAATTGCGCCGCCTGCAATGAGCGCTTTTGCAGTCGAAAGGCCCGATCCTCCCAACCCAAATAACGCGACTGTTTTACCTTTGAATGTTGAAACTGGCGTCATGCTTATCTCAATTTTAAGGTTGCAAGACCCACGAGCGCGAGAACAAATGAGATAATCCAGAAACGAATTACAATTTGCGGCTCCTTCCAGCCTTTCTGTTCAAAATGATGATGTATCGGGGCCATCAGGAAAATACGCTTCCCGGTAAGCTTAAAATAAATCACCTGAATAATGACTGAAGCGCCCTCAAGGACAAACAAGCCGCCAACGATAACAAGCACGAACTCTTGTTTTACAGCGACTGCAACCGTACCAATCAAACCGCCTAACGCCAGCGATCCAGTATCGCCCATAAAAATCTGTGCAGGAGGCGCATTAAACCACAAGAAGCCTAGGCCCGCGCCAATAAAAGCCGCACAGACAATCGCTAATTCTCCAACTCCAGCAACATAATTAACGCCTAAGTAATTAGAAAAAATCGAATTACCTACAAGGTAAGCGAATATTGCAAAAGTTCCGACTGCAATCATTGACGGCACAATCGCCAATCCGTCTAAGCCATCTGTTAGATTAACGCAGTTTCCCGCCGCCACGACAACGAATGCGCCAAATACAATAAAGAATACTCCGAGAGAACCAACATATCCTTTAACCAAAGGGATCGCGATATTCGTCATACCCTCGCCGCCCACGAGCATCAGGAGATAACACGCAAGCCCCGCAACAGCGAATTCGAATGCTAATCGCGCCTTACCAGAGAACCCAGCATGTGATTGCTTCGTCACTTTTAAATAATCGTCATAAAAGCCTATCAAACCAAAAGCCGCCGTCACAAACAGTACAATCCAAACATAATAATTGCGCAAATTCGCCCACAGCAAAGTAGCGGCAAATAAGCCAGAAAGAATCATGAGACCGCCCATCGTAGGCGTTCCCTTTTTAGTGATTAGATGCGAAGCTGGCCCATCTTCGCGAATGGGTTGGCCTTTACCCTGCTTCAGTCGTAAATTATCGATAATATTAGGGCCAAAAAAGAAGACGAAAAAAAGCGCCGTCGCCGCCGCCATAGCTGCGCGAAAAGTAATATACCGAAAGATATTCAGCGGACCATAGAGATGGGTAAAATCCGCAAGCAATGTTAGCATTTAAATATCCTTAGCTCGCTGTAGTCGGACTAAAAGAGCGTTTTACTGCCGAAACAATCCGCGACATCCGCGAGCCGTTAGAGCCCTTAATCATCACAATATCGTTAGGCATAATCGCCGAGAGAACCGCTTCCTCTAATTCCTGAGCCGTCCGTCTATGCGCTGCACGCATTGACTCAGGCGCGGCGTAGAATAGATGCGACATTAAAGATCCTGCCGTAAAGAGCAGATCAACTTTCGCAGCAATGAGATCCTGCGCAAGATCAGCATGCAGCTTTATGGCCTCAGGACCTAATTCAAGCATATCGCCCAATACAACAATGCGCCGGCCATTTGGCGCGACCTCTGTAACTGCTAGCTGTTCGAGCGCCGCGCGCATGGAGGTGGGATTCGCATTGTAGCTTTCATCAATTAACGCGAAAGCGCCCGCTTTTGTTTCAATAAGCTCACGCTGTCCTCTCCCCGACGGCGGACGGAAGTTAATAAGCGTCTGCGCTGCTTCCGCCACGTCTAAATCATAGGCGACTGCGATTAAAAGCGCGGCGAGAGAATTTAACGCCAAATGTTTCCCCGGCGCGCCAATTCTATAGGAAATTCGCTTGCCAAAAATCTCGGCTTCTACATCGCTCACATCATCTTCTGACTTATAAGAAATTAATCGCGCCGCCTCACCAGTTTCGCCAAACGTAAATACATGCGCCGCTGTGGTTTGCGCAGCTGAGATTAACCGATCGCTCAAAGCATCATCTCGATTAATAATCGCTACTCCGCCATCTAGACCAGAAAATATTTCCGCCTTTGCGTCAGCAATACCCTCAATCGAATCAAAATTCTCGAGATGAACAGACGCTACCCGCGTGACAACTGCGACATGCGGACGTACTTGAGCGACTAAAGAGGCGATCTCGCCAGCATGATTCATGCCGATCTCAAACACGCCGTAATTCGTCGACACAGGCATCCGCGCCAAGGTCAATGGGACACCCCAATGATTGTTATAGGACGCGATCGAGGCATGCGTGCGACCAAAATGCGCCAGCATGAGCCGAGTCATCTCTTTGGTGGATGTCTTGCCAACGGAACCGGTTATCGCAGTAAT
>DHWC01000024.1:0-1039 GCA_002412985.1 Methylocystaceae bacterium UBA5192
TTGCAACGCCTATTCCCTATGCACCCGCGCTGTTTGATTTTGGTCGTGTCAAAAATGATAAGCCGCTACCTGTAAATACAGGATTTGCTGGTTTTCGCTTGTTGTTTCCTCTCAATGATCCGCATGTTCACGACGAAGCCATTTCTTTTCTCGGGGCAAGTTATTTTCGCTTTCTTGGACGCGATCAGCAATACGGCCTCTCCGCGCGCGGCCTCTGCGTCGAAGCAGGAACAAGCAAGGAAAGCTTCCCCTTCTTTCGAGAATTTTGGATTACAACGCCTACGTCTGGCAATAATCAGATTATGATTTTTGCTCTGCTAGATAGCGAAGCGACGACAGGCGCTTATAAATTTACATTAAATGTTGGTCCCGAAAGCGTGATCGAGATCGACGCAACCTTATTTCCACGCCGCTCGGGAATAAAATTTGGGTTTGCGCCTCTTACTTCTATGTTTCTGAGCGGAGAGAACGATCGGCGCGTGCGCGATGGTTTTCGCAATGAATTACATGACTCCGATGGACTTCTAATTCACGGTAGCGCAGGCGAATGGCTTTGGCGTCCGATCAATAATCCGCAAAACGAGCGGATCTCCTCGTTCCTTGATATGAATACCAAAGGCTTTGGACTTTTGCAGCGCGACAGAGCCTTTCAATCCTATCAAGACCTCGATCTGGCCTATGAAAAAAGACCGAGCTATTTTGTTGAGCCCTTAAAGGATTGGGGTCGAGGCCGGGTTGAATTAATCGAACTGCCAACCCTAGACGAAACCAATGATAATGTCGTGGCGAGTTGGACGCCTGACGTCGCGCCGCAACAGGGTAAAGCTTTTTCCTTTTCCTATCGCATTACTGCTGGGCTTGAGATGCCCCGCCTCGCGCCAAATGGTCGTGTGGTGAATACGTTTGAAGCGCCAGCTCGAGCACTTGGTTCAACGGAACCGCTCAATCCTAATGCGCGGCGCTTCCTAGTTGATTTCGCCGGAGGCGATCTTGCATATTATCTCGCAGATCCCAAACAAGTACAAGCAATCGTTTCAAC
>DHWC01000024.1:1405-7500 GCA_002412985.1 Methylocystaceae bacterium UBA5192
CGAGCGATGATTGATGTTGTTTTGAACCCGGGTGAAACGACAGACCTGCGCTTATTTCTTCGCGTCGCTGACCGCACGCTGACAGAAACATGGACCTATCTTTGGTCCACGCCCGTTTAGCTCAAAGCGCGCTGCGCAAATTTGAGAGATCAAAGCGCTCAACGTCTTTGACGAGGTCAATAAAAGCGCCCGCCCAATAATTTATGACCGCTTCGCCCTTTGCTGCTGTGGCCTGAGACGCGTCACCCACGGCGCCCGCAAGCGAGAGATCCTGCGCCATCCATCCAAAGCCCGCTGGTCGATCTGCACGCAACCAAATAAAATCGCGCTCATAGTTTAAAGCGGCAGAGGTAAAATTTTTAGCCTTCGTCTGATCGACAAGCTCCGGTCTGAGAGCCAGCATTAAAGAAGTTTCAATATCTCCGCCATGAATCCCAAGCCGCACCTCTTCCGTATCGAACAGACCTGGCGGATATCCAAAGCGCGACCAGGAACAAGTCACAGCCAATAAGTTGAGTTGTGCGCGTAACTCGAGGGCAAGCTGTGAAATAACAGCAGAATTGCCGCCATGAGAATTCATCAGGATAAGTTTTTTTATTCCTGCGCGCGCAACGCTTTCTGAAATTTCAAACAGCATCCGCGCAGCAGTCTGCGACGATAAACTCAATGAGCCAGGAAAATCTCTATGCTCCAATGAAACGCCAATTTTTTGGATTGGTAAAAAGACAGCCGCAAGAGTGTCCGGCATCTGCGTCAGCGCGCGGTTAAGACAGCCCTCCATAATCATCGCATCAACGCCAAAAGGGAGATGGGGTCCATGCTGCTCTATGGCGGCGATAGGCAAGATCGCAATCGTTTGCGGGAGCGATGCAGATTGAAAATCTTGCAAAGAGAGGTCTGACCAGAAGCGCGAGGAAAGCATTTTTCTGTTCTTTCTAGAATTTTCTTAAAGCGGAACGTGCGTTCGGCCTCAAAGACCCTTATATCTATAAATATCACTTGGAGACCAGCCATGTCCGACCGCCGTCTGTCCCGTCGCCAGAGCATCCAACTCTTAATCACGACGACCGCCTTTTTGGTTCCAACGACCCACTTAAGCGCCGCTAATCAAGCGGGCGAATTAGAAAAAATTGTGATGCATAAAAGCGCCACCTGCGGCTGCTGCGGAAAATGGGCGCAAAAAATGCGAGATGCTGGGTTTATCGTTGAAGAAATCATCGAAGCAGATATGCAAGCGGTTAAATCTCGCTTAGGCGTCAGCGCGCAAATGCACTCTTGTCACACCAGCGAAATAGCGGGCTATATTGTTGAGGGCCATGTACCGGCGCAGGCAATAAGGCAACTGTTGCAGGAACGCCCTAAAGTGAGCGGCATTGCGGCGCCTGGCATGCCCTCAGGTTCGCCTGGCATGGAGATGGGCGCTCCAGAAGTCTACACGCTTTATTTATTTGACGCCGCCGGCGCACGACCTCTTGGTAAATGGCAAGGCGACAAACCCGTCTGAATTTTTGCTGATTATGTTTAAACTTGAAGTCCAACATAGCGCGCGGCGCCCGTCCCTGCGGCAAAGCCCGTTGAAAAGGCCGCCTGCAGCAAATAACCGCCGGTGGGAGCGTCAAAATCTAACATCTCGCCTGCTACAAATACGCCAGGCAATTTTTTAAGCATTAATTCTGAGCTCACTTCCTCAAATAACACGCCTCCTGACGTAGAGATGGCGCGTGTCAGATCAGCCAATCCGCAGACTTTGAGTTCAAGATTTTTGATGACCCGCGCAAGGGCCGCCGCCTCTTGCGGAAGCGGCAATGGATAAGTCTCTCGCAGTAGCGCAATTTCAGGAGCATGAAATCCCGCGCGCTTTAAATAAGTTGATTGAGATTGTTTTGGCGTGCGCTTGGCCAGTTTACGCGTCAAACTCTCTAATGGCGTATCAGGCCTTAAATCGATCGTCAGTTGCGCTTGAGTATTGGTTTCAATCTGACGCCGCAAATGTGAGGAAAGCGCATAAATTGGCCCGCCTTCAAGGCCCGTTCGCGTGATCATAAGATCTCCGCGACCGCTCGCGCCCTCACACCATACCCGCACATTTTTAATTGGCTTTGCTTCATGAGCCTGCCGAAAAAGCGCGCTCCACTCAATCAAAGCCCCGCAATTTGCTGCATGCAAAGGAGCAAGAGAGAGGCCCTGATGTTCTAGAATTTTTGTCCAGGCGCCGTCCGAACCAAGCTTGGGCCAGGAAGCTCCTCCCAACGCCAAAATCACAGCGTCTGCTGCAAGATTGAGAGCTCCTCCATCGCCCCGTTGGAATTGGAGCGAGCCGTCTGCTGAAAACCCCAGAAACTTATGCCGCATTGCTAAAGTTACGCCAAGTTGCTTCAGTCGTATGAGCCAGGCGCGCATCAAGGGTGAGGCTTTAAAACTTGAAGGAAACACACGTCCGCTACTGCCAATAAATGTCGCCTCTCCCAAACATGCGCAAAACTCACGCAAGGCTTGCGGCGGCCAGGCTCGAATTAAAGGCGTCAGAGGACCCGAGGCCGCACCGTAACGCGCCAAAAAAGTCTCGATATCTTCACTATGCGTGATATTTAGCCCACCGCGTCCCGCCATTAAAAATTTCCGCGCGGGACTTGGCTTATGATCATAGACACAAACATCGGCGCCAGCGCGCGCGAGTATTTCAGCAGCAAAGAGCCCCGCTGGCCCCGCACCAATCACTGCACAAAACGGCTTTTTAGCGTGGGCGATGATCACAGCTCCCGAAATGTCGTTAATTTTTGAAGATGTCAGACAAGAGACAAAGCTAAACAATATTTATTGTGATAGATTACGCGAGACAATCAACGCTAGCATATCGCTGGGCTGGACTGAAGAAGACATGCATGAAAGATAAGGAAAGCGGGGAGGAAAAAGAAGGCCGCCACTTTAGCTTTCGCGTTGGTCCAGAGTCGGCTGGCGCAAGGCTAGACCGCTTTCTTGCTGAACAACCAGAAATTCTTGAGGCGCATCTTTCACGCACGCGCTTAAAAAATCTCATTGAAACCGCCTGTGTCACGCTTTCTGGTCAGCCTCTCAAAACGCCAGCGCACCGACTAACGCTTGACTCTATCGTCACGCTTTACCTTCCCCCGCCTGAGCCAGCGACACCTCAAGGTGAAAATATAGCGCTCGAGATCGTCTATGAGGACGACGCATTAATCGTCATCAATAAACCTGCTGGCCTTGTCGTTCATCCTGCAAGCGGACATGAAACCGGAACGCTGGTTAATGCGCTCATTGCCCATTGTGGCGATAGCCTCTCGGGCGTTGGCGGCGTTAAAAAACCAGGCATCGTGCATCGTATCGATAAGGATACGACTGGATTACTGGTAATTGCAAAAACAGATGCAGCGCATCACGGTCTCGCACGACTTTTTGCTGATCATGGTCGGAACCTACCGCTTACACGGGAATATCTCGCCTTTGTTTGGGGCGCGCCGGATCGCGCACAAGGAACAATTGAAACCGCAATTGGCCGCCATGCAATCCAAAGAGAAAAAATGGCGGTCGTCTCACACGAACGCGGTCGAGAAGCCATTACGCATTGGGAAAAACGAGCGGACTACGGCGTCGCTTCGCTTATTGCCTGTCAGTTGGAAACTGGACGCACGCATCAGATACGCGTCCATATGGCGCATATCGGCCATCCCCTAATTGGCGATGCTACTTATGGCGCTGGCTTCAAAACAAAAATCAGCAAACTTCCTGAAGATGCCCGCGTTGCCGTTGCGCAATTAGGAAGACAAGCCCTTCATGCCGCGACTCTCGGCTTTTCGCACCCTGTGACAGGTGACGAAATGATCTTTGACAGCGAGCTGCCTCAAGATCTTGTGGCATTAAAAAAGGCGCTCGAAGCAATGGGCTCGAGCGCCTAGATAATTTATACAAAGCTTAATCAGCGGTTCAAAATCACGCCACCAAAGCAGCTTTTCCTTTTCCTGACTTCTTGCGTTCATTTGGATCGAGGATTGATTTCCGCAGACGAATAGACTTTGGCGTCACCTCAACGAACTCATCATCTTCAATATAAGCGAGCGCCTTTTCCAAGGTCATCTTGATTGGCGGCGTAAGCCGTACTGCTTCATCCTTACCGGCCGCGCGAATATTGGTGAGCTGCTTGCCCTTCAACACATTAATTTCAAGATCATTGTCGCGCGTATGCTCGCCCACAATCATCCCACGATAAACCTTCCAACCTGGCTCAATCATCATTGGGCCGCGATCTTCGAGTTTCCACATGGCGTAAGCGACAGCCTCGCCAGAGTCATTTGAAATCAACACGCCATTTCTACGTCCCTGGATATCGCCTTTATAGGACGCATATTCATGAAACAGTCGGTTCATGATTGCCGTGCCGCGCGTATCTGTCAGCAATTCGCCTTGATACCCAATCAATCCACGTGTGGGCGCATGGAAAACAAGACGCAACCGGTTGCCGCCTGAGGGGCGCATCTCAATCATTTCGGCCTTTCGTTCAGACATTTTCTGAACAACGACGCCGGAATGTTCTTCATCAACGTCGATGACGACTTCCTCGATCGGCTCGAGAATTTCGCCTGACTCATCTTTTTTAAACACAACCTTTGGACGCGATACGCCTAATTCAAAACCCTCGCGCCGCATGGTTTCAATCAAAATCGCAAGTTGCAACTCGCCGCGACCCGATACAATGAAGGCGTCGCCCAATGGCGCATCCTCAACCCGCAAGGCGACATTTCCTTCGGCCTCTTTGAAGAGACGCGCGCGGATCATGCGACTTGTCACCTTGTCGCCCTCAGTACCTGCGAGCGGACTGTCATTGACCAGGAATGTCATCGACAATGTTGGCGGATCAATCGGCTGTGCCTGAAGCGGCTCGTTCATCTCCATTGCGCAAAGCGTGTCAGCCACGTTGAATTTCTCAAGGCCGGCAATGGCGATAATATCGCCTGCTTCAGCTTCTTCGATCGGCTGACGCTCGATACCGCGAAAGGCGAGAATTTTAGACACCCGCCCCTGCTCAACAACTTTACCGCTCCGATCAAGAACCTTCACTGGTTGATTGGGTTTCACGCTACCGGAGAAAACGCGGCCTGTAATGATGCGGCCCAGATAAGGATTGGCTTCCAGCAAGGTTCCAAGCAAGCGAAACCCACCCTCTTCAACTTTAGGCTCTGGAACATGCTTGACGACGAGATCAAAGAGCGGCGCAAAATCGACGTTAGGACCTTCTGGCTCTTCCGCCATCCAGCCTTGTTTTGCAGAACCATAAATGATGGGAAAATCTAATTGCTCATCCGTGGCGTCAAGCGCGGCGAAGAGATCAAAGACTTCATTGACGACTTCTGAGACGCGCGCGTCCGGCTTATCAACCTTATTGATGCAGACAATTGGCTTGAGGCCAATTTTAAGCGCCTTGCCAACAACAAATTTTGTTTGCGGCATCGGGCCTTCGGCCGCGTCAACAAGCACGATTGCGCCGTCGACCATGGAGAGAATGCGTTCAACTTCGCCGCCAAAATCCGCGTGGCCGGGCGTATCGACAATATTGATGCGAATATCTTTCCAAACAACAGAGGTGGCCTTCGCCAAAATGGTGATGCCCCGCTCCTTCTCTAGATCGTTCGAGTCCATCACGCGCTCAGCAACGCGCTGATTTTCTCGAAACGCGCCCGATTGCTGGAGCAGGCGATCAACTAAAGTGGTCTTGCCGTGATCGACGTGGGCGATAATGGCGATATTGCGCAGTTTCATAAGGGATATTTCTCAGGGAATAATGTCGGGACGCCGGCGCGCTCCATGTGAGGGGTGGCCGTAAGCGACAATTTATGTTGCGATGCGGCGTCTTTAGCCCAAGCTGAGGGAATTTGGAACCAAAATCGGCTCAGACTCGCGGTTTAGTCGCCCAAACAACGCTCGCAGCGCCCAGCAATCTCAATAACGCGGGTCCGAGCGGTAAAGCTCGCGTTTCCCGTTAAGGCGGCTAATTCACGCCCCAGCGCTGCGGAGGTCGCTTCTTTGACCTCGCCACATTGTTCACAAATAAGGAAAACAACAGGTTCTTCAGCCGCATGCCG
>DHWC01000024.1:7882-10931 GCA_002412985.1 Methylocystaceae bacterium UBA5192
AGGAACCCAAGCGCCCGATACACAGAAATGGGCGCGGGCCGCTTCCCATCTGACGACACCATCAAATCCATTAATTCATAAGCCCCAACAGGTCGGTTGGCTTTGGTTAAAATGTCCAAGGCGCGCCGACGCGCTGGCGTGAGGCCAGGAATTTGGCGGGTCGTCGCCTCACAAGGGCTTGAATGATCGTTCATCGTCTCGTTTTAGCGTTAAAAGCTAAAAAAAACGAGCCATCCCCGCCTGGCTTGCGCTGGCGCCGCAGGCGCCTATAGTCCCGCGCGAAATTCATGTCTTAATCGAGCCTCACATGACCTTGCCTAAAAAAGAAATCAAACGCGTCGTTCTCGCCTACTCTGGCGGACTTGATACCTCAATCATCCTGAAATGGCTGCAAACCAATTACGGCGCCGAAGTCATTACTTTCACGGCGGATTTGGGTCAGGGCGAGGAATTATCGCCGGCGCGCGAAAAAGCCTTATTGCTCGGCGTAAAACAAGAAAATATTTTCATTGAGGATCTTCGTGAAGAATTTGTCCGCGACTATGTCTTTCCAATGTTTCGCGCTAATGCGCAGTATGAGGGTCTTTATCTTTTAGGCACCTCAATCGCCCGTCCTTTAATTGCGAAAAAACAAATTGAAATCGCGCGCAAAATGGGCGCCGACGCCGTTTGTCACGGGGCGACGGGAAAAGGCAATGATCAAGTAAGATTTGAATTGGGCTATTACGCGCTTGAACCGGACATCACTGTGATCGCGCCTTGGCGTGAGTGGAGTTTTGTTTCTCGCAGCGACCTCATCGCCTTTGCAGAGGCGCATCAAATTCCAATATCTAAAGATAAGCGCGGCGAAGCGCCCTTTTCAACAGATGCAAATTTACTCCACACTTCGTCTGAGGGAAAAGTCCTAGAAGATCCTGCGCAAGAAACGCCAGATTATGTTTATTCGCGCACGCTTGATCCTGAACAAGCGCCCGATCAGGCGCAATATATAACAATTGATTTCGAAGCCGGCGACGCCGTTGCAATAGATGGCGTTAAACTCTCACCCGCAACCCTGCTGGCTAAACTCAATGAGCTTGGTCGCACGCATGGCATTGGACGACTCGATCTTGTTGAAAATCGATTTGTCGGCATGAAATCGCGCGGCATGTATGAAACTCCAGGAGGTGCTATTCTTCTTATCGCCCACCGCGGCATTGAGAGCCTCACGCTGGATCGCGGGGCGGCGCATCTAAAAGATGAACTCATGCCGCGTTACGCCGAACTCATTTACAATGGCTTTTGGTTCTCTCCTGAACGCGAAATGTTGCAAGCCTTAATTGATAAAAGCCAGGAGCATGTCACAGGCCAGGTGCGCCTAAAACTCTACAAAGGCAATGTCACGCTGGTGGGTCGTGAAAGTCCCTGGTCGCTCTATGATCAAGAACTCGTCACCTTTGAAGAAGGCGGCGCTTACGACCAGCGGGACGCTGAAGGGTTTATCAAGTTGAACGCCCTGCGCCTGCGCACATTGGCAAAACGCGCCGCGCGCGGGGCCAAAAAAACGCGAGAGGGATAAGTCAATTATCTCACAATCAAACAAAAGCTCGGGCGGTCTCTCAGCTTCATCCCGAGCTTTGTTTCAAAGGCGCCAATAATAGCGCTTTGGGAGAAATGAAAAGCAGCGCATCAGGATCGGGGTACAAGAAAATCTAAACGCCCCCATTTTAAAGACTATTCACATCTTATTCAGCTTTTATCTAAAATAATTCAATGTTGATCAAAATGAGACACTTGAAGAAATGAAGGTCAGTTGAGCGCGCGTCTTCTTTTCATTGCGATCGCCCTTCTATGCGTAACCAGACCGGCTGTTGCGCAAAAGCCAGCTGTGCAATGTTTTTCCACCCAAGAAAGTCGACTAAAGATCGACGAACAGCATCTTGCCAACCCCTTTGCGAGCATGCGCAACGCAAGGGAACGACACAAAGGCGAACCGCTGACGACGCGTCTTTGTCAGCAGGGAGATGATTTTCTCTATGAGATCCGTCTCCTGAGATCAGATGGACATATTGAAAAACTCTTTTTTGACGCAACAACGGGTCATCAACGTCAAATACACGAGCAAGAATAATCTCACGCCGCATTGCTTCGATCACATGCGCGCGATGAGAGAACAGCGGCAAGCCTCACATTGGGAGAAGCGATTTGCGACTACTCGTTATAGAGGACGATAAGGATCTCAATCGTCAGATTGTCGCCGCATTGGAACAGGCGAGTTACGCCGTCGATCGCGCTTATGATGGCGAGCACGGGCATTTTCTCGGGGACACAGAGCCCTATGACGCGATTATTCTTGATATTGGTTTGCCAAAAAAAGATGGCATTACGCTTCTTGAGGAATGGCGCGCCGCAGGTCATACGACGCCTGTGTTAATTTTAACGGCGCGCGATCGCTGGAGTGAAAAAGTACAAGGATTTGACGCTGGCGCCGACGACTATCTCACAAAGCCGTTTCATATGGAGGAGTTGTTGGCGCGCTTACGTGCGCTGCTGCGTCGTAGCACCGGACACGCGACCAATGAACTTGTATGCGGTCCCGTTCGACTTGATACTAAGGCCGGTCGCGTCATCGTTGATGGCGCAGCGATCAAGCTCACGTCGCATGAATATCGGTTACTCGCCTATCTCATGCATCACACAGGCCGTATTGTCTCGCGCACTGAAATTATTGAGCATCTCTATGATCAAGATTTTGATCGCGACTCTAATACAATTGAAGTCTTCGTCGGCAGACTGCGCAAAAAACTTGGCGTTGATCTGATCCAAACGATCCGCGGCTTGGGGTATATGGCGCTTGCGCCAGATACGGCCGCGCCGACAAAACCGCGCTGATGGCTTTGAAACTCTTGCCCATTCATTCTATCTCGGCGCGCTTATTTCTGACAGCCGCCGCCTCAAGCGCGGTCGTCTTACTCATCGCAAGCTTTTTTATCACCGCCTATTATCGTCGTGAGGCGGAAGATATTTTTGAGCGACGATTGGACGTCTATCTCCGGGCGATCGTCGCCGA
>DHWC01000101.1 GCA_002412985.1 Methylocystaceae bacterium UBA5192
TAGATCTTTATTGATAGCTGCGTGGTTTATTGCAGCGTTTTCTTTTATGCGTTCAGAAGCCCTGGCAGATAATATTCTATTAGCCGGACATCGTGCAGTGTATAATCTCAGCCTTTTGAGGGGAGAGGGCGCAAAGGCGCCAATTCAAGCTCGGGGTTCGATTGTATTTGAGTTTTCTGGCTCTGAATGCCAGGGCTATGTGCAGAATTTTCATCAGTTAACGGAGATTCAACCGGTTGAAGGTCAAACTAAATTTTCAGAAGTTTCTTCCGCAACTTATGAGGAGCCTCTGAGCAGAGATTTTCGTTTTAAGACAGCAACAAAGATCGATAATGTAATTACTGATCAGCTTGAGGGCGTTGCGAGTCGAGAGAATAAAAACCTTGCTATCCATCTTAAAAATAAAGCAAGCGTTCCCCTAATTTTTCAAGGAGAAATTTTATTTCCAACTGAGCATTTGCTTAGCATTCTTGAGACCGCTATTGCTGGTGGAACTCTATTAGAGGCACGTGTTTATGATGGGAGTGGGCAGGGTGATAGGATTATGCATACCTTGTCGATCATCGGTAAGCCGATGGTAGGGGCTCCCTCAGAAAAACCTGCCCAACTTAATGAGTTGCGGGGATTAAAGCGCTGGCCAGTGGTGATATCTTATTTTGAGGTTGGCCACATTGATGGTCCACCAATTTATGCCCTCTCGTTCGATCTTTATTCAAACGGTATATCACGCGCTCTGAAGCTCGATTACGGAGACTTTGTTCTTTCTGGCGAGATGGTGGAGCTGAGCTTTTCTCCAATATCAAAATGCGATTTGAAAAAAAATTAGATTAAAAATTCTATCTTAGTTGCTCTATGAATTCTATTCTTTAATTCTCAGGTGACTATTGTTGCATCGCGCTCGATAGTCCGTCATTCATGAGTTTTCCGATATTGTTTTGGAATTTCATTTCTCCAAGCGTGCGGAAATTGACGGAAAGATAAATCGTTTGATTGTAGTTTTTGCCTGTATACCAAGGTTGGTAGACAGTCGAGTAATTGAGCGTCGCGCTCAAGCATTCGTCATTATAGCCGCCGCCTGCGCCCCATATCGCAGAAGAATAGAAAGATGACTTTGGCGTCACTTGGCTAAATGATAGTGTCGGAAGGGGCTGATTTATCGCTGCGGCAGAGATAAAATTATTATAAAAAACGCCGAGCGGATTATTATAATATTGCTCATAAGCCCCTCCGCGCGACATATCAAGCGTCACACTACCATTTAAGAAGTAGTTCTTGGTTACATCCCAGCGTCCGCTAGTGGAAAGACCGCGACGGAGATAATTGAAGCCAATTTGCGGTTGCTGATAGTAGTTGGCATATTGAATGCCCAATGTGATTGGATTGAGGTTAAGCGTAGCAAGCAGATCAATACGACGGACGTCGAAGGTGTCTTTATCAAATCTTCCTTTACTCGTTAGAGAAAAGAATGAAGCAGGCGCAACAACAAGTCTGCCAACAACATCCGAAGTGCGTGTATTTAGGCCTGATGCAAGACCAACATTTGCGGCGTCTGCCATTGAATAGGCGTTGGCGCCTGCTAGCTGCGAGGATTGGCCGACCATTGCATTGATGAAGCCACCATTGGCGAATTGGGTTGTTGCCTGTCCGCCGTAATTGATACGCGTGCCAGTCTCAAATCGATCGTAGCCAGAATATTTGTTGATATCGAACAAATTTGTATCGTCATATACCAGGCTCTGCGCATCTAAATTCACGAGCGAGGGGATAGACGTTTGATTGGGTCTGGCGATCAGTTGTGCGATTGGCTCAACAACAACATCGCCCAAGGGGCTATGTGCGAGTAGGGGGTAACGGTATTCAACACCGGCGCCAGGAGTAATTTGGCCGCGGAATGAATTGTTTTGGCCAGGTATGAAATAGGTTTGGTTATAATTAGAGATCGGTAGATTTAATGAATTATAAGCGCCATAGGTTCCGGTTGTATTGTAGTCAAGATAGCTGCCCATTAGTCGGGTGAAAGCAAAAGGCGACCAGACGCCACCTGTTGGGTCGATAATTTTTCTTTTCCAATTCGCGCTGATAACGCCGCGATTGTAATTGCCGCCTACGCCGCGAAGCAAACATTGACTCTGATTAGGATCGCTGTTTGGGGAGTAGGTTTGACAAACGTTATATAAATTATAACGACTATCCAATGTTTGTGGTTGGATAGATTGATAATTTGCCATTTGAGCGGAAACGCTATTGAAATTACTGTCAAGCTCTATCTGTCCGCCAATGCCCCCTGTTTTAGCCGGATCAACATCGAATGTACGATTATAATCGATCATTGGATGTGTTGTAGGAAGTTGTGCCTGAATATCTCCAGGCAATAGGCCCTGGAAATACATAGCTTGCATGTCAAAGAAGCTGCGTGGGCCTTGTCCGGTTAAATAAGCTTTCGACTGGCTCTCTCTGAAGAAGAACATATTGTTTAGCGTGCTATACATGCCAAAATCTTGCATGAAATAGCGATCTGTGAAGTAGGCGCCATTCCAGCCTGTCTTCCAGCGATCATTGAGATTAAATTCGCCAACACTCTGGACCACGCCACGGAAGGCGCGATCACGTGCGCCAAATGGAGCTGCGGTAAACAGATTGCGCGCGCTTTGGTTTAGATAAGCGCCGTCAGCGCGAAGCATAACATTGCCATTTTCAAACTGCTTACGGAAAATGCCTGTCAGATAAGGAATGCCATTAGAATAATAAGATGGCGTTAGCGTTATGTCCGTATCTGGTGAGATTTCCCAGAAAAACGGAACCTTGTAACCTGTTCCAAGATATGAGCCATACATAACAGACGGCATTAAGAAGCCTGTGCGGCGCTTAACTGTTGGGTCAGGTTGTGTGAGGTAGGGAAAATAGGCAATTGGAACGCCAAGCAATTCCATGCTGGCGTCTTCATAATAAACTGTTTTCGTCTCGGCATTGTGAATGATGCGTTTGGCGCGTACCTGCCAGAGACGCGGACGATTTGGGTCATCTTTACACGCTGCGCAAGCAGTATAGGTGCCTTTGTCGTAGACGCGTGTATTGCCAACGAGTTCAGCGTGCGGCGCGCTCATCTGCGTATCATTTAACGCGTCATATTGAAGGCTATTAATGAAGCCAGCTTTGAAGTCATCCGTCAGCTCAAAGCGCTCAGCGCGAACGACGCTACCATCGCGTTCTGTTAATTTAGCATGACCTTCAGCAAAAATTTGCTGTGTTTTACGATTGTAAATGACGCGATCTGCTTCTAGTGCGCGGCCCTTGTAGAAAATCTGAACGTTTCCACTTGCTGTAACAGTATCTGTATCTTGATTATTGATGAGCTCTTTGGCTTCAACCACCATATTCTCATCTTCAGCTGTGCCGGCGGCTTGTGCTGAGGAAAGTGTAAAGATACACACCATCGACCCGCAGAGAATCCACAAGATTTTCTTGAAAAAGCGATTGAGCCAGCGTGGGCTAGATGGGCGGGATCGAGACGGCAAGAGCATTAAATCATCCGGCCGTGAGAAAACGAAAATGGATAAAGCGTTGATCTTGAAGCCGCCGAATGATTTTTGGCGCAAGGCGCTTCAAGATTGTCCATGACACTGATCTTTGGAAATATTTTACGGTTAAAATAAACCATGAAGGGGCTTAGCGCGCCACAGCAATCGACTAGAGAGGCCCAGTGATCTCTAAAGAGCGTAAATAATTTACTACCGTTTAATCGTGTTTTTAGGCGCAAGCGCTCTGGACTTGTCTGCAGGCGCAGCACAAGATCTTCTGGCTTTCCGGTTCTGCTGGTCCACAGGCCGGAGCGCATTGTTTCAACGTCAGAATTCACGGAGCGGAAGATGCGGACTCTTTGCGTAGAAATCATGGCGAATGGGCCGCTCTTCCCTCGAAAGATGAAAAGTTGAAAGCCGAATTGGGCTGGCCCTTAAAGAAAGCGAGGTTTTAAAGTTTAATTGTACAATTTGGAGACTGGTCTTAGAGGAAAACTTGGCGTTTTTTGATAAGCAGATGCTGATTGTTGGGAGCTGATCTTGGCGCTGTCTGCGAGACTAAAGTTGATCGACAAAGATCGGGAATAGAAAAATCCTTTTTATTCAATAAGCTATTAAAGTATTGCCTGAGGAAGCGAGAGCTGGCCATCTTTGTTGTCAATTGATGAAGCTTTTTTTAAGAAAATGCTAGAGCCATGAATGTAGACGAGAGCCTGATTGGTTATTATGCGAAATATGTAATTTTGGCGCTGCATTGGGGGCAGTAGGTAAATAGGCAGCCCGTCTGCCCCCCTGAAATCATCCACAGATCTTCGATCATCGGCCATTAAATGAAGCTGAGCTCGGGCCAATTTGAAACAAGTGCCGACTGTCCTAGAGCTCAAAAAGCTTAACAGCCACTTTTTAGCCATAATTAAAAGCCGGAAGAAAGGAACTCAATCGACCCAGCTATCCTCGGGTCTATCATGAGGTGAGACTAAAAGGTTGGACCTTTAGTAAGTTGTTCAAGATAATTATAGCTAGAACAATAGCCTTCATTTCGGTTCTCAGGAAGCTTGCATGCCGGGGGAGCCATGACGAGAGAGGGGTAGGTCTTCGTCTTCGTCGCAACGAAGGGTTCTTTATTAACTCGGTCGCTATTGCAGCCAAACAAAGCAATCAAGGCGATGAGAAGGAATGTTTTTTTCATCACAAGACCTAAAAATCTCAATTGATCACGAGATTGTCACTCATCCCAGCAATTAGCCTTTTTTTCAAGTGGTCAGAGCAGAAAAGTCATCGACATGAGAGCCTGCAATGATCCAAGGTAGATTGAGTATTTGGCCGAGAGAAATGCTTGGTTAAAAAATGCCAAAAGAAATCTTCAGGCTTCGCTAACATTCTGCCGCGCTTTGAGATTAAATCCAGGAGCTAGATCAAAAAAATTAAAACAGATGTCGATTGCGATGAATATAGAGCTGAGCTAGTGCACTTGAGGCGACACGAGAGACAATATCATCAGACCGACTCGTCAGAATAATAGGCGCCCTAGCACCCAACACTAGTCCAGCGGTATTGGCTCCAGAGAGGAAAACAAGTTCTTTGGCAAGAATATTTCCAGCTTCCAGATCGGGCGCAACGAGAACATCTGCTTCTCCTGCTACAATGGATTGAATATTTTTAGTTGTCGCGGCATCTCGTGAGATCG
>DHWC01000069.1 GCA_002412985.1 Methylocystaceae bacterium UBA5192
GCTCATGCCGATCTCCATGTTCGACACATTACCTCTGATTTTATTGATACTTATATTGAAGAAATGGGAGATAAAATTTTATCAAGCGCCGGCGGCTATCAAATAGAGGCGTTGGGGGCTCAGTTATTTTCATCAATAGAAGGCGATCATTGGACAATTATGGGTCTGCCTATTTTACCCTTACTGGAAGCCTTGAGAAATGAGGGAGCCTTAATTTCATGAGTGAAACTAGACCATTGCGCATTGGTCTGACCGGCTCCATAGGCATGGGAAAATCAACAACTGCGCAGCTCTTTCGCGACGAAGGGATCGCCGTATTTGATTCTGATGCGATTGTTCATGAACTCTATCAAGGCGCTGCGGTAGAGCCAATCGCACATAGCTTTCCGCAAGTGTTAGAAAATGGCGTCATTAATCGCGCGAAGCTTGCGGATATTGTGTTAAAAAATCCGCAAGCATTAAAGCAAGTAGAAGAGATCGTTCATCCGCTTGTCTGGTCTGAGCGGGATAAATTCTTCAAAGCAAATCAAGAAGCAGGCGCCAATCTCGTCGTTTATGATATTCCATTGCTTTTTGAAAAGGGCGTGGATTCTAGCGTTGATGTCATAGTCGTTGTATCAGCAACATCTGAGACGCAAAAATCTCGCGTGCTTGCGCGGCCAGGAATGACTGTTGAGAAATTTGAGGCTTTAAAGTCAAAACAAATGAGCGATCTTGAAAAACGCGCGCGCGCCGATTTCATTATAGATACAAGTCTCGGCTTGGAGTCTGCGCGTCAACAAGTTCATGAGATCCTTGAAAAATTAAACCAGCCTCGGTCAAAATAGGGCTAAAAGTAAATGCGTGAAATTGTTTTTGATACAGAGACAACCGGTCTAGATCCAGCTCAAGGTCATCGCATCGTTGAAATTGGCGCCGTGGAAATTTCAAACCTTATTCCAACCGGTCGCGTCTTTCACGTTTATCTTAATCCTGAACGCGATATGCCTGAAGAGGCGTTTCGGGTGCATGGTCTGTCAAATGAATTTCTGCTCCAACATAAACGCTTTGCCGACATCGTCGCAGAATTTATAGATTTTATTGAAGATTCGCCTTTGGTCGCGCATAACGCGGAATTCGATACCCGCTTTTTAAACGCAGAATTGGCGCTTGTGGATCTCCCCGCGCTCGCGGGCAGTCGCATCGTTGACACGCTCGCCATGGCGCGGCGCTTAAATCCTGGAAGTCCCGCCTCTCTCGATGCGCTCTGTCAGCGCTATGGCATCGATAGTTCTCGTCGAGAGAAACACGGCGCATTGCTCGATGCGGGCTTATTAGCGGAAGTCTATGCTGAGTTATGCGGAGGGCGTCAGGCCGCTCTTTCTTTGCAAGCGACGAGCGGCGCGGCGCGGCGAAACACAAAAAATAATCTTATGACTGAACGGCCTCAGCCATTAGCCAGCCGGCTCAGCGCATCAGAAATTGACGCCCATCAGAAATTTATCGAGACGCTCGCGCCTAATCCGCTTTGGGCGCGTTATCTTGACAGCCAACAAGATAAAACGCCCAATTAAGCTTATTAAGCTGCGTTAATTCGCCTTTGAAATATCGGCTCCCGCAGCGCCGGATTCAGCAAGCTTTTGCTGATAAAGCGCAACAAAGTCGATTGGATCGATATAGAGTGGCGGAAACCCGCCGTCTCGCGTCGCATTCGCGACAATCTGTCTAACAAAGGGAAAAAGCAGACGGGGGCATTCAATCATGACAATCGGATGCACCTGATCTTTTGGAATATTCATCAAACGAAACACGCCGCCATATTCCAAATCTAGCTTAAATAATAAATTTTCTCCCTCGCCTGCTTTAGCGTCAACCAACAATGAGACGGCAAAATCCGTATCTGACATTTGTTGCGCATTGACGTTAACTTGCAGCGTAATGTTGGGAGATTTTTCTTGTGGCCCAAGCGAACGGGGCGCATTTGGATTTTCGAAAGAAAAATCTTTTAAATATTGAACAAGCGCATTGAGGGCAGGAGCGCCTTCCGGCGCGGTTTTAGCGCCGTTGCTTGTGGTGTCGGTCATTTTTTGGATCTCCCAGCCAATAAATGTGGGTCAAAGTTGCGCCCCGGTAACACGTCTCACCAAGCCGAACAAGCGAGCGCCCATCTAAACCGGAGCGGTCATGAACCCGAAGCGTCACGTCCTCGGATAATTTTCCACTCCTGGGGGGAAAGCTCTATGAGTCGCTCCGCAATGGGGGAAGAGGCCTGTTGGATGCGCTGAATAAAATTTTTGCGAAGCGTGGGCGATTTTAACGCCAAGCCAAGGAGATCAGAGGCAAAGCCAGGTAAAATCAAACAAATATCTGCGAGCGCCGCCAAGGCGGCGTCCAATCCGGCCGCATCCCGCTTAATTTTAAGACTTTGTTTTTCTTGGATTTTAAATAGTTTTCTGAGATTGCTGAGTCCCAGTAGGCTCGTCGCTAGCGCTAAAGCGAGGGTAGCCAGCAAGCCAATCGATCGTAAAATCAGGGTAAAAAGTAGAATTTCCGAGAAAATCCAAAACACCAACAATAGCGGCAGTTTTTTCCCCTGAAACACCTTGGGCTTCTCTCCAAATGACTGCGGCGATCCGTCCAGCTCTTGATTCGTGACATGCGCAGGTCGACATGATAGCCGACAGGATGAAAAATCCGAAAATATCAAAGTTTTGGAGCCCCTCATGCCGCCGACTGGCGAAATTTTTGATCCCGCGCTGATTATCTTCGCAGCGCTTGCTGTTTTTATCTGCTGGAAGTTGCGTTCGGTTCTGGGCGTTCGCATTGATCGCGACGCTCTGCCGCCAGCCCATTTCAATCCAGGTCCAATCGCCGCTGCGCCTGTGCGCCCGATGGCAAAACCGCGTCCTCAGCCTGAACAAGATGGCGCTGAGCGTTGGCGGGGGGTGGCTGAGAAGGACAGCGCCGGCTGGAGAGGTCTTGATGAGATCGCAAAAGCGGAACCTAATTTTGATGGCGCTGAGTTTATCGAAGGCGCGCGCCGCGCCTATGAAATTATTGTGTCCGCCTTTGCGAAAGGCGATCGCGAGACGTTGCGACCGCTCCTGTCAACTGAAACCTATGACGTCTTTGCGCAGGAAATTTCAAAACGCGAACAATCTGGAGAAACGCTTGAAACGGCAGTTGTCGCAATTGACGTCGCGACGGTAAGCGCTGCGCGCGTTCAAGCGCAACGCGTTGAGGTAACGGTAAAATTTGAAGCCAGGCTGATGAGCGTTCGACGGGATAAGAATGGCGAAACCATCGACGGCGGTCGAACAATTCCTGTCATTGAATTATGGACATTTGCGCGAGACCCCCGCGCGCAGGATCCAAATTGGAAACTCATCGCGACCCATGCGGCGGGATAAATGTGGGCGCCGCCTGAGAAGTTAGAGCTAATCGCCTTTGAGGCGATTAGCGGCTTCGATAGCGATGATTTAGAAGCAGCCCTCAGCGTATTTAAAACTTCCGCACGGCGTCTATTGGATGGGCGTGACCAACAACGCCCCGCGCTTCCTCCTCCTCCGAGCCTCGTCGCGATTGCACAGGCGGCCTTAGAAGAAGAGACAACAGCGCCAGATTTTTTTAGGCGCTGGTTTCTGCCCTTTAGGCTTCCCAATCCAGGTTTTGTTACGGCCTATTATGAACCTGAGGTGGAGGCCCGTCGCCTTCCTTCATCCGACTACACAACGCCTGTGCTCGCGCGGCCTGAGGATCTCGTAACTCTAAATGAAACGCCGTTGATTTTACCAACAGGCGAAATCTTGACGAGTGCGCGAAAGCAATCAAACGGGGCCTATATCCCTTATCCAGATCGCCAAGCGATTGAAGAACAAGGCGCGGCGATCGGAGCGAAAACGCTTGCCTATGTGCGTGATCCAGTCGAATTATTTCTTCTGCAGGTTCAAGGATCGGCTCGGTTAAAATTTGATACGGGTGAGAGTGTTGGGCTGACATATGATGGTCGAAATGGCTGGCCTTACACCTCAATTGGCAAGCGATTAATTGAAACAGGAATTGTGCGCGCCGATGAAATGTCGCTTGATCGATTAAAAGCGACAGTCAGAGAAATGGGCGTTGCGCCTGGCGCGCCAGGACGTCGGTTGATGCAAGAAAACCGCTCTTATGTTTTTTTTGCGTTAGATGAGACATTAGAACGGCGTCTTGGCCCAATTGGCGGGGAAGGCTGCGCCCTAACCCCCTTGCGATCAATAGCGATTGATCGCAGCTTATGGTGCTACGGTGCGCCATTTTGGATTTCGACAAGAATTCCTTGGCGAAATAATCAAGAAACGCCATTTGATCGATTGATGATTGCGCAAGATACTGGTTCTGCGATTCTGGGCGCAGCGCGCGCGGATTTGTTTTTTGGTTCTGGCGATCAAGCCGGACAATTGGCTGGGGCTGTTCGACACAAGGCTGATTTTATCGTTCTTTTGCCTAAAGAAAGTTTAGCCCTATGAACGAAGGGTCTCGTCGCTACTCTCGGCGTTTATCAAAAGCAGAGAGCGAACTCTGGAGCAGCGTTACGGCAGATGTGCGGCCGATACAAAGACGCAACGCACAAGAGGTCGTTTTATCTCACCCGGATGAACAGAAAAAAAATCCCACAGAAACAGCACAAAATTCTTCGAAGAAAATAATTCATGAACAAGAGAAACAATTCAGAAGCCTAACGCCGATTCAAGATATTGATTACCGCACCCACGCGAAAATAAGACGTGGACGATTGGAAGTTGATGCGAAACTTGATTTACATGGCTTAAGACAAGATGAGGCGCAAAGGGCGCTGACGGCGTTTCTGCGGCGCGCGCAAGCCGATGGCGCTAAAATTGTTATTGTCGTTACTGGAAAAGGCCAAACGCGCGAAGAGGGCGGCGTCTTGCGTCGCGTTGTGCCTCTATGGTTACAAGCGCCTCAATTAAGAGATCTCATAATTAGTTTTGGCGAAGCGGCGCGCCACCATGGCGGCGAGGGCGCATTATATGTTCGAATTCGTCGCGCGGATCGCTTTCGGGGCGTTACTTAACTGGAAGCGCTCGCCTTCGGGCCAGTAATTTCTAAAATTTCACTTGGCGCAGCAGTGATTTGCGGCTCTAGCGGATCGCCAAAGCGCTGGATCGAGTCTGGCGGAGATTTCCAGTCAAAAGCGTCTAATTTTCCCGAGGCGGGCGAGATTGGCAGCCAATGTTTCGCGACAACATTTTCTGCAATCCAGACGGGATCGCGCGGCGCGCGCGATCCTTTTGCGAGCCATTCGCGCACGCTTCCGCCCGCGCCATTTTCTGCTTCTTCGATCTCCGCCATCAACAGGCAGCTGCGGGCGGTTGGAATTTGGCCTTCAGCAAGAAGCGGCGCCAATGCTTGGCGGGCCTTATTGAAATCACGCGCCGAAAGAGCTGCTTGTGCGAGTAGATGACGACTTTCTGCTGCATTTGGCGCTAATCGGATCAGTTTTTCAATTTGCGCAAGACGTCCGCTATTCGTTTCAGAAGATAAGGCTTCAAGATAAAGCGCGCCTAATTCCGCATGTGCGTTTTTTGACCAGAGCGATTCAATAAGTTTCAGCGCTTGTTTAACGTCTCCATGGCGCACTAACACGCGAAACGCGACTGCCGCTGCAGGCGCGAAACCAGGACGACGTTTAAGCGCTAAGCGTGCGAGATGAAGCGCATCATGCGGTTGTGTGCGTTCTTGCTCCATCGCAAGCGCAGTTTCAACAACAGCTCTTTGTCTTTGCGCCGTATCCTGATCAATGGCTTTTGCCTGTAAATTCTTCTCAATCGTTTCGCGCGCTTTCTCCCAATCGCCTTGTCCAGCGTGATGTTCCACTAAGGCGCCGCCCGCCCAAGGAACAGGCGCGATATCATGCGCTTCTTTAGCGAAATGATGCGCAGCCTCAGCATCTTTGCGTCGCTTTGCTTCCACGTGAAGCCCTCGCAGGCCCAGAAGTTTCGTTTCCGGATTCAGGGTCATTTTGTGAAAAGCTTTTGCCGCACCCTGAAGATCTCCAGATAATTGTGCAGCCTGCGCATTTAAAATTTGCGTCAAGGGTTCATTCGGCAGGAGTTTATGAGCTAGCGTTGCAGCTTTTTTTGCGCGTGTGACGTCGCCGGCTCCAACCGCGACTAAGCCCTGAGAAAGCACATCGAGACCACGTTCGCGACGACGTTCGCGAGAGCCGCCAACGAGACGTTTGGGCAGTTTAATCAAGGCGACGATGAGCGTCCAAATGAGAATAATTAGCGCGATGGATAGCAGCGCACCGCCAATAACAACAGGAATCGAGGCCTCAAGATGACGACCGGCAAATTCCAAGGTTAGTGAACCCGGTTGTTGGATAAGCCACTCGAGACCATAAGTAGCGAAGGCGAGGAAGACGATAAAAATTAATAAAAACAGCATGGCTGTTGTTCTCGCTTATTTTTTGACGCCGCTAAGAGCGGTAATGGCGCCATGTAATAAATTATTGGCTGCTGTTGAGGCGGCGCTTCGTTGTTGGAGCATCTCGCCAAATGACGTTGCTTCTGATTGCGCTTCTTGTGGCAATGATAAGAATGTGGCGTGCGCTTTTTCAAAGGACTCATGTCCCAGCGCTGTTTCAATATGGGTAAGTTTACCCTCGAGCGTATCGAGCTCTGCTTGACCAATGGGCCGCACGCGTACGAGTTTACGCGCGCCATGTAAAAGGTGGCTCGTTAGATCGTCGCCTTGTATTTCATGGTCACGGATTTTTTTTGCTAAAGGCAAAAATAGCTCACGCAATTTTTCGCCAGTAGGCGCGCCGCTGTCTGCGAAAGGCTGGAGTGCGGCAAGACTGTCACTATCGGCCCCGAGTCTTTTTAACGCGGCGATTTCATCCGCAAAAGGGCGTCCAGTTTCAAGCTCTTTTTGCAAAGCAAAAGCGATCACGACAATCGCCGCTGAGGCGTCGCCCTCTGTCGCCTTGAGGGGCGTTAACATTTCAGGGGCAGCGCGATTTTCATTTTTTGGCGCATCCATTTTTTGGCGCAGCGTTTTTATGTCTTCGCT
>DHWC01000066.1 GCA_002412985.1 Methylocystaceae bacterium UBA5192
CCAGCTTAACCCTGCCTCTCTGACATACCAATGAGCAGGAAGCAGCGATAAAAGTTCCAAACGGAGGAAACACAATGGCTTGGACCACACCAGTGATCGTTGAAGTCTGCGTCGGCATGGAAGTCACCAGCTACGCGTCCGCCGAGATTTAAATTCTCGTTGGCGCCGGCTTCATCCGCCAGCAAACAAGAGTTCTAATTTTATCGAGCCGACAAAGGCGATTTCGCAAAACGCGAAGTTTCTTTGTCGGCTCGATTTTTTTATTCTAACTCCTTCAACTCAGCGGAGATTGCATGGGCGCGCTACTTGCGAAACTGGCTCGGGAGATCTCGCGCTCCCTCCTCGTTTTTTTCCTCGTCAGCAGCGCTAACGCACAAAACGCGGAAGAAGAAAAACTCTTAATAGCTGCAAAAGCGGCATTCCAACCAATCAAAATATCGATGGCGCCCAGCGACCCCCTCAGTCTTGCGCGCATTAATTTGGGACGCCGCCTTTTTTTTGAAACTCGCGTCTCTGCCGACGGCAATATAAGTTGTGCGCATTGTCATATTGCCGAGAAACACGCCAGCGATGGATTACCCAAGGCAATCGGGGTTTTTGGTAAAGAGAACCAGCGCAACGCGCCAACAATCTTTAATGCTGCGCTAAACTTTAAGCAGCATTGGCGCGGCGACAGAGAGACGCTTGAAGACCAAGCAGAAAAATCTTTGCTTGGACCTGCTAGCTTCGGCAATTCAGATCAACAAAGCGCCATGGATAAACTCAAGGCGATCCCCGGCTATAAAGTCGCTTTTGTGCAAGCTTTTCCCAGCGAGGAGGACCCAGTCACTTCGAAAAATTGGGGACGCGCTATCGCCGCATATGAACGCACGCTCCTTTCACCCTCTCGATTTGACGTCTATTTAGCTGGAGAAAAAAACGCGCTCAGTTCAAAAGAACAAAGCGGTCTCAGGCTTTTTATTCAAAGCGGCTGCGCCGGCTGCCATAACGGCCCCGGCCTTGGCGGCGCAAATTTTCAAAAATTTGGTGTTTATGAAGATTACTGGAAGGAGACAGGCGCCACTCAAATCGACAAAGGCCGCGCAGATGTAACAAAGAATAATGACGATCTTTATTTATTTAAGACACCCAGCCTACGCAATGTCGCTAAGACCGCGCCCTATTTTCACGATGGGTCAATCGCTGATTTAACGCAAGCCATCCATATCATGAGTAAAATACAATTAAATAACCGGTTTTCTGATGACGAAGCAGCCAGTATTGTTGCATTTCTTAATAGTCTTACCGGAGACGTCCCAGAAAACTATGCCCCGCCTGAACCCTTTCCCGATCAACCGGACAAGCGTTAATCTAAAGCAATTCTCACTTGAGAGAGTGAGATAAAGCAGTCATACAAAGACCATGAAACGATTAAGCGCCATCCTATGGCTGCTCTTAGCGGCTCTTCCAGCCTATGCACAAACGCTGACCATTAAAGTTGGCGTCTTGCGCCAGACACACTCAAGAGAAACCCTTTCCATTCTCGATCTACCCGCGATGGACGACGGCCTTGCCGGCGCGCTCCTTGGCGCGGTCGACAATAATACGACAGGAAAATTCACACAGCAAAATTACGAGGTGATTGACTCAAAACTCGATCAAGAGGCTGATGTCGCAAAAGAGATTGACGCTCTTATAGATAAAGGCGCACATTTCATTATTGCAGATCTCTCAGCACAAAACTTATTGGATGCCAGCGCGATCGCCAAAAAACGCGATACGATCTTGTTCAATATCTCTGCGCCTGATGTGAATTTGCGCGAAGAAGATTGTCGAGCCAATATAATTCATGTTGCGCCTGATCGCGCGATGCTCGCCGATGGATTAGCGCAATATCTGATCTGGAAACAATGGCGACGCTGGCTCCTCATCAAGGGCTCGCACCCGGAAGATGACGCTCTCGCGCAAGCCTATCGGCGGGCGGCTAAGAAATTCGGCGCCAAAATTATTGAAGAAAGACTCTACCAAGACACCGGCGGGGGACGTCGAAGCGACTCAGGCTCTGTCCAAACGCAACGACAAATGCCAACGCTTACTCAAAACGCAGCGGCCTACGATGTCTTGCTTGCGGTTGATGAAAATAACGTCTTTGCCGCTTATTTGCCTTTCCGCACATGGGAGCCAAAGCTCGTTGTCGGCTCGGCTGGCCTTTACCCCACCAATTGGGACGCCGCTCATGAACAATGGGGGGCGCATCAATTACAAAATAGATTTATCGCAAATTACCATCGGCCGATGAATGCGCGGGACAATGCCGCCTGGCTTGCAATGCGCGTGATCGGCGAGGCGGCTGTGCGAACGCAATCAAATCGACCTGCCGATTTACTGACCTATATTCTGGGTAAAGATTTCTCTATCGCCGCTTTCAAAGGGGTGCGTTTAACGATTAGATCTTGGAATCAGCAGTTACGGCAACCCATTCTTCTTTCTGATGGACGCATGACCATATCTGTCTCGCCGCAAGAAGGGTTTCTTCATCAAACGAGTGAACTCGATACACTCGGCTATGATCAGCCCGAAACAAAATGTAGGCTCCAATGAAGAAACTACTGCTAATTTTAATTTTTTCAGCCTCAACCTTCGCCTCGCCAGCCGCAGCCTATCTCGCCTATGTGAGCAATGAAAAAGGCAACACAATCTCCATTTTAGATACCGATAAACTTGATGTTGTCGCCACTATTAAAGTTGGCAGACGACCGCGCGGCATCGAATTAAATAAAAATGGGTCAGAGCTCTACATTTGCGCCGGCGATGATGATGCGATTCAAGTATTCGACACTCAGGCCCAAAAAATCACAGGCAAGCTGCCCTCTGGACCTGACCCAGAATTACTAACGCTCAGTCCAGATGGCGAAACAATCTATGTCTCCAATGAGAACGATAATTTGGTTACGCTCATTGACATTAAACGCAAAGATCAAATTGGCGACATTCCAGTTGGCGTGGAGCCAGAGGGCATGGCGATTAGTCCTGATGGAAAATTACTCGTTAATACGTCCGAAACAACAAATATGGCGCATCTTATCGATACAAAAACGAAAACAATTATCGCCAATATCCTTGTTGATAACCGTCCAAGATTTGCGACGTTTAAGCATGACGGATCAGAGCTTTGGGTCTCTTCAGAAGTTGGCGGCACAATAAGCGTTATTGATCCTGAAAAAAAAATTATCAAACAAAAAATCTCTTTTGACATTCCTGGCATGTCAAAGGAAGCCATTCAGCCAATAGGCGTCTCAATTACACGTGATGGCGCTCGCGCCTTTGTTGCGCTAGGTCCCGCAAACCGTGTCGCTGTTATCAACGCGCAAACGAAAGAGGTCGAAAAATATCTCCTCGTCGGACAACGCGTTTGGCATTTGGCCTTTACGCCCGATGAAAAATATCTCCTTACCGCTAATGGCGTGTCGAATGATGTTTCCATCATAGACGTCGCGAACCTTAAAGTTGTTAAATCAATCCCTGTCGGCGCATTTCCCTGGGGCGTTGTCGTGGCGCCGCAATGAACGCACTCCCTCCTCCAGCCCTCGCCGTAACCAACCTTACGCACGCCTATGGTGCGCGCAACGCGCTAGATGATGTTACATTCTCTACGTCACAAGGCCGATTTACTGTCTTATTGGGATTAAATGGCGCGGGAAAGACAACGCTTTTTTCACTTATAACGAGACTTTATGCGGCTCAAAGCGGCGACATAAATATTTTTGGTCTTGATATTATTCATCAATCTAGCGCTGCGTTACGTCAGTTAGGCGTTGTCTTTCAATCACGCACGTTAGACCTTGAACTCAGTCTGATACAAAATTTGCTTTATCACGCTGCTTTACATGGCATTGAGCCCGCAAAAGCACGCATCCTAGGTCTCGCGGCGCTTGAGCGCGCGGGTCTATCAGGACGCGCACAGGATAAAGCGCGCACACTTTCTGGCGGACAAATGCGGCGTGTTGAAATTCTTCGCGCACTCATGCATGCGCCCCGCCTGCTCCTACTTGATGAACCTACAGTAGGCTTAGATATCAAGGCGCGCGCGGATCTTATTGCGCAAGTGCGTAGCCTTGTGAAAGAGCAAAGCCTGAGCGTCCTCTGGACAACGCATCTTATTGATGAGATCGCTCATGATGATGAAATTATTATTCTTCATCAAGGCAAAATACTCGAAACTGGACGCGCAGATTACATCATCAAAAAATCTGGCGCAGCTACGCTTAGCGAGGCTTTCGCCTTAATTACTGGAAATCACGCCGAAAGACCCCTAATATGAGCTTGACGGCGCAAGATCGCATTAAACCCCTCGCTCTTCGGCAATATTTGATTTGCCTCTGGGGCATTGTGTGGCGGGAGGGGCTTCGATTCTTACATCAACGCGAGCGCTTCATTTCTGCGCTTGTTCGCCCACTTGTTTGGCTCTTCATTTTCGCCGCTGGATTTCGCCAAGTGCTGGGAATTTCAATTATCCCGCCCTATGACACCTATATATTATATGAGGTTTACATCACGCCAGGGTTGATGGCGATGATCCAGCTCTTCAATGGCATGCAATCTTCTTTGTCCATGGTCTACGACAGAGAAATGGGTAATATGCGCACGCTGCTTATTTCTCCTTTTCCACGATGGTTTTTACTCAGCTCAAAACTTTTTGCAGGCGTCTTTGTTTCTATCTTGCAGGTCTACGCCTACCTACTCATTGCATATTTTTGGGAAATTGAACCACCGAGCTTATGGGGCTACGCGACCGTCTTACCTGCACTTGCTCTGTGTGGCCTAATGCTTGGAGCGCTGGGCATGGTTCTGTCTTCGTTAATCAAGCAGCTTGAAAATTTTGCTGGCGTGATGAATTTCGTTATTTTTCCAATGTTCTTTGCCTCTTCAGCGCTTTATCCTCTTTGGCGCGTAAAAGAATCGAGCCCATGGCTTTATTATGTTTGCTCTCTCAATCCCTTCACACACGCTGTCGAGCTTATACGCTTCGCTTTTTATCAAAAATTTGATTGGATATCTTGCGCCGCCGTTAGCGCCTATACAGCTGTTTTTCTGATCGCAGCGCTTATGGCCTACGATCCTGCTCGCGGAATGTTAATGCGTAAGAACGCATAAGTTTATTTTAGACAATTTAGCAATTCGAGAAAATAGCGCCGTTCAATCTTAATCCTGCAACACAAGACTTAGTGGGCTGGCGGAGGAGCGGTTTTATTTGGCTCAGCAGCCTTTGAGCCAGAGGCAAATTGCGCTCCAAGCAAAATCGCGCGCGCTTCGGTAAGTCTTAAGGCGCAATACCCAAACTCAGATTCTTTAGCATAAGACCGGCAGATTTCTTCGCGCCTTGATGAAAAACCCGCCTGCTCTCGAACAATTGAATTTCGAATTTCTTTTTCTTTTTTATTGCGATCATAAAGCGCACGAAAATTACCGCGCATTGTCTTTTCAACATCAGCGCGCGCAGCCAGCATATCTGCGGCTTTTTTAGGATCAAACTCGCCTTCTGTCATACCCCAAAGCCCTGAGGGGTCTGCGCGACAATCCGACGATTTCATCTCGCAAGCCTTGCCCTCATTGGAAACAAGCACTGCGCCTTCTAAAACATCAAGGTTAAATGCACACGCCGGCAATTCAATTTGATACCGCCGCAGTCCTGTCAGGCTCTCTTTTGCAACAAGCTTAATCGGCGCGCCAGAGACCTCAACGCGACACTGTTCGCCTGAACGCGATAGTCGATCGCCAATAAAAATTAAGCGCGCTACCTGTAAATCAGCGCCATTACGCGAAAATTCAATTTCGCTGCCAAGCCCATCGCGCTTGAGGGTTTTGCCAATAATCGTCTCTTCGGCTGGGGCCTTTAGCATAACAGGACGCATATGCGCTTCGCCGCCGCCGGCGCTTTTTTTTCCGGAGGACGCATTTGCGCCTACTGGCGTCGGCGCGACAGCGCCGGGCAAGGCTAACTGTGCGTGCGCCTCGAGAGCGATGAAGAATAAAACAACCCCGGGCGTCACAGTTAGCTTGAGATAGCGCTGAAATGTCTCAAGCTTTTGGGGGCGAATAGTCCCGCCCATCAAGGACGCCCTTTCAAGCAAAGCTGAGGCAAGAGCGCGAATGAGGGCTAGCTGTCTCAACGCGGGGCTAGAACCATAACCATCTGGCGACCTTCCATTGATGGCTCGAGCTCAACTTTGGCAAGCTTTTCTGTCTCAGCCTTCACCCGGGTCAGAAGACGAAAACCAAGATCTTGATGTGCGATCTCGCGGCCCCGAAAACGCAGCGTCACTTTAACCTTATCGCCCTCTTCAAAGAAGCGTCGTACAGCGCGCATTTTAACGTCATAATCATGATCGTCGATTCCAGGCCGTAACTTAATCTCTTTGACCTCAACGACTTTCTGTTTTTTACGCGCTTCCGCTGCCTTCTTTTGTTCAGCGAAACGAAAACGTCCGTAGTCGAGGATCTTACAAACAGGCGGCTCAGCATTAGGAGCGATCTCGACGAGATCTAAACCTGCTTCTTCCGCCATGGTCAGCGCGTCCTGAATTGGGATAGCGCCATGATTTTTGCCCTCGGCGTCGATTAGCTGCACATCGCGGGCGCGAATGTCTCGGTTGATGCGCGGTCCTTCTTTCAATGGGGCCGCAGCGGTCTTCATAGGTCGGCGAATGGAACATCTCCCTTTTGATTAATGCTCTGTTGAGCAGCCATAACCCCGGCTGCGACGTTTCCCGCCGACAAGACCCGCCGGCAGCTTTTGGGGAGATTCACACTCCCGTGACGCAAGTCAACTGCCTAAGAGGAAGAAACCCGCATTTTTCTTGTCCGCCCCATGAAAACTGGCGCATAGGGGCGGATATGGGGCTCAAAATTCTCCCGCCAGAGCTGGACAGCCCTGACAGGCCTCGCCACCCGAACGCTGACAGCTCAGCCCTGGGTCGCTCTCTGTAATCGGTTTTGCAATATGGGCAAGCTGCCGCTGCGCTTGCGTCGCGCCACAAGCGGGGCAGGCTGGCGTCTCGTCAAAACGACTCAGGGCCTCGAATTCATGCGCGCAATTCACGCAGGCATAGTTAAAGAGCGGCATAAAAACTGATCAACTTCCCTTTACCTCACGATCAAAAGGCTTTTACACTTTTCATCGGTTGCCGCAAAGAGACTTACCCGACGGCGTTACCCTTCCCCAATGGCGATCGCCCTAAAAATTCATCTCTGCATTAATCCTGACTTGGATGCTACTACATGACACCCTACGCCCCAACAGACGACATCTTATTCGCCTTAAAACTGGCTGCAGACGAAGAAGAGATGACGTCCGGTTTGTTCCAAGATCTCGCAAATGGGTTTGCCGAGCAAACAATATTGGAAGCCGAAAAATTCGCCAAAGCGCAATTATTGCCGCTGAATAAAATTGGCGATCAAATCGGCGCGCGTTTTAATGCTGGCGTCGTCACGACTGCGCCCGGCTGGGTGGAGGCCTATGAAAAATGGAAAAATGGCGGCTGGAATGGACTGTCGGCTGAAACAGAATATGGCGGCTCAGCACTGCCAATATTGCTTAATGCCGCATGTACAGAAATCTGGAACAGCGCTAATATTGCTTTCGCCTTGTGTCCTCTCTTGAGCCATGGAGCGATTGAAGCGCTTTCAGCTCACGCCTCAGCAGAATTAAAAAATATTTATCTGCCTCCAATTATCAGCGGCGCATGGCCTGCAACCATGAATCTAACTGAACCCCAAGCCGGCACTGATCTCGCGTTGCTGCGAACGCGCGCAGAGCGCGGTGAAAAAGGCTCTTATCGTATTTATGGTCAAAAAATATATATTACTTATGGCGAACATGATTTATCAGAAAATATTATTCATCTCGTTCTCGCCCGTTTACCAGATGCGCCAGCTGGCACGCGTGGCATTTCATTGTTTCTTGCGCCAAAGTTTTTACCAGATGATGCTGGAGGATTTACACGACGCAATGACATACGCTGCGTTGGTCTGGAACATAAACTTGGCATTCATGGCTCGCCAACCTGCACCATGTCTTTTGGCGACACACAAGGCGCAACCGCCTATCTGATCGGCGAAGAGAATAACGGCCTCGCCTGTATGTTCACCATGATGAATAATGCGCGACTGAGCGTCGGTATCCAAGGCGTAGCTTTGGCGGAACGCGCTACCCAAATGGCGCTGGCCTATGCGCTAGACCGCAAACAGGGACGCGCACTCGGGGCTTTAGCAACAAGTTCTATCATTGAACATCCCGATGTTATGCGTATGTTGCTGACAATGGCTAGTCTCACAAGCGCCGCACGAAGCATTTGTTTTGAGACCGCCGCTAGCCTGGATAGAGCATCGCGCGAAAAAGACCCGACAAAAGCGAAAGTTGCTTTCGAGCGCGCGAGCCTCCTCACGCCCATCGCCAAAGCCTTTGCATCTGACATCGCCAATGAAACGACATCGCTCGGCGTCCAGGTACATGGCGGAATGGGTTATATTGAAGAGACAGGAGCAGCTCAACTCATGCGCGACGCTCGTATTTGCGCCATCTATGAAGGCACCAATGGCGTACAAGCAATAGATTTAACAATGCGCAAAATTATGCTCTCAGAGGGGAAAACGCTTGAAAATGAACTAACTGATATGGATAAAATTGCGCAGGATCACAGCTGCGAAGACCTCATCAATGCTGTTCAAGCATTAAAAGAAGCAAGCGCATTCATCCAGCAAGCGCTAAAGCAGGATCCCAACATCGCGCTTGCTGGCGCAACGCCCTATTTACGCCTTTTTGCGCTGGCCCGCGGCGGGACTTTACTGAATAAAGCAGCAGATAGGGCAAAGAAAAATAACGATCCCCATAGCATACGACGCGAAACAATCGCTAAATTTTTCTCGCGCAATATTGCTAATTGCGCCCCGGCATTGGCAAAGAGCATTATTCATGGCGCAGACTCTACGCTTGCTGGAGCGAAAATATTCAACCGCCCATGAACGCGGATAAGGCTTGCTGCTGACTCGCGCTCATGCGGAGCCCAAGCTTACTCCGCCGCCAGAGGATATCCGCCGCGCAGCGCGCCCATTCATACTCAATTAAATAATTTACCTCTGCTTCAAATAAACCACAGCCAAAATCACGTCCGAGATCCTGCTTATTTTTGGCGTTGTTTAAAATACGATCCGCGCGCGCGCCATAAGCCCGCGCCAAGCGCCACGTCTCCTGCTCGCTTAAAAAAGGCGCCTGTCGACGAAGCGATTTATAGACATCTTCAAATACCCTCTCGCCGCCAGGAAGCTTTGCGTCTTTCGTCCAAGCCGGTTCCGCATGCGTAAAAAAATGACTTAGTTGATCAACGGCATGCTCAGCTAATCGGCGCGAGGTTGTTAACTTTCCACCAAATATCGATAGCGCCGGCGCGCGCCCGTCCGCTACATCAAGATCAAAGGCATAATCCCGGGTCACAACTGAAGCGTTCAAGGCGCCATCGTCATAAAGCGGCCTAAGCCCTGAGTAGCTGTGAATAATCTCTTCGCGAGTGACTGGAAGGCGCCAATAATGATTTACAACTGATAAAAGATAATCCCGTTCGCTGTCGCTTATCGTGACGGGCCCCGGCGGAGCGTCATAGGGCACATCGGTCGTGCCGATAAGCGTAAATTCTTGTTCATAGGGAATGACGAAGACGATCCGTCCATCGATATTTTGTAAAATATAAGCCTGATCGCCCGAATAAAGCTTACGCGTCACAATATGCGAGCCCTGAACAAGCCGCATATGCTTATGAGCCGCAATCCGCAATACGCCGTCAATGACCTGTGAAACCCATGGGCCAGCGGCGTTCACTAAACTGCGCGCTAGAAACTCCTGTCCATCCGTTAGCTTGACCTGCCACAAGTCGTTGACGCGCCGCGCATCATTCACGCATGCGCCAATTTTAATCTGCGCTCCGCGTTCTTTGGCGTCTAGCGCATTAAGAACGACAAATCGTGAATCATCCACCCAACAGTCTGAATAGGTAAAAGCTAACGAATATTCCTCCCTCAATGGCGCACCAAGGTCATTGGCTGAAAGCCTAACCATACGCGATCCTTCAAGTCGTTTCCGCCAAGAAAGATGGTCGTAAAGAAAAAGCCCGAGCCTTAATATCCAAATTGGTCGACGGCCCCGCTCGTGCGGTAAAACAAATTTTAAGGGCCAAATTATATGTGGCGCGCTAACGAGAAGTCTTTCACGCTCCGCTAATGCCTCATGAACAAGCTTAAACTCAAAAAGTTCTAGGTAGCGCAATCCACCATGAATGAGCTTTGTAGAAGCAGATGACGTGCCGCTTGCCAGATCATTTTTTTCACAAAGACAGACAGAAAGTCCTCGCCCGGCAGCATCTCGAGCGATCGCGCAACCATTAATTCCTCCACCAATAATTATTAGGTCATAAATCATTGGGTTTACCCGCGCCATAAGCCGTCACGAGGCCATTTCAGAGCATGCCCTCAACCCGCACAACGCTTCTTCCGCCGCCCCGCCGCTCGACACAAATTTTCGTCGCAATTCTTTGTTGCAACGCCTCAACATGGCTTATTACCCCCACTCGACGCCCCTGGCCTTGTAAATTCTCCAATGCGTCAATTGCGATATCTAGAGTTGCCCCATCCAAAGATCCAAAACCCTCATCAATAAATAAGGTATCGATGAAGGAGTCACGTCCCTCGAGGCCAGCGAGCGCTAAGGCGAGCGCCAAAGAAACCAAGAACCGCTCTCCCCCTGAAAGCGATCGCGTTGATCGACGCTCATCCCCCAGATCGCGGTCAATCACATGAATGCCCAACCCATCTACCTCGGATGATTTTTCAAGAACATAACGCGACGTAAAATACATAAGTCTCTGATTGGCTAAAACAATGAGATGTTCAAGAGTCATGCTTTGAGCAAAGCGTCTAAATTTATCGCCGCTTTTAGAACCAATCGCCTCATTAATTTCATCCCAGATCTGTCGTTTGGTCGCCGCAAGAGAAATATCCTTATTGATGTCGCATACGCGCGTGCGTGCGAGATCATCTGTCTCGATGAGTTGGCGCAACGCCCCAACCCTGACCGAACAGGCGTCAATTTGCTGTTTTAGCCCTTCGCTTCTCTCAAGCAGCAGATCTCGAGAAAG
>DHWC01000041.1:0-5477 GCA_002412985.1 Methylocystaceae bacterium UBA5192
ACGAGTCCAACGATCAATGTGATCAAAACGGCGATGATTAACTTTGGCGAGCGAAGCGCTAAGAATAAAATCAGCGTAACCAAGCCAAGCGTAACGCTCGTATTGAGCGCCATATTTTCTGAAAGCGTAGAAAATTCATCATCTGCAAGGGGGACTTGGCCTGTGAGGCGAAGATTCACGCCATTTTCTTTGGTAAGTTTAAGCGTTGCCGCTGTCTTGCGGACCAAATCAATCGCTTCGGCGCCTGGAGCGAGCGCAGAAAAGTCGATCACTGGTTTGATCAGAACGAGTCTGCGTTTCTGATTCAAGGGATTATCAGCTTGTGGTTCAGAATTGGTTGATCCACCCGCCAGCAATTTTTCCCAATCGACCTTTGTTGCTTCGCCTTTGAGCGTTTCTTCAAAGGCGCGAGAGAATTCATTTAATCCGGCAAGATACATGGCCGTTGCCCGCGCGCTTGGCGCAGAGCGTTTCTGGTTGTCGATCATTACCGCGGATAAGCCGCGTAATGATGGATCTTCCGCCAGCGGTTGAAGTACGTCTGCTTTGCCAATCAGCATGCCGATATGATGTTCGACCTCCGCCTGGCTCAAGTACAACAGTCCATTCTTGCGAAAGAATGGGTTGTCGTCAGGTTGCCACACGCGCGACATGAGCGGCTGTCCGCTGAGGGCTTTGGTAAGTTCTTTGGCTGCTGTGTCCGCTTTTTCTGGCGTCTCGGCGTCGATGACAGCAACAATTAAATCAACGGTTTCTGGAAAAGTTTTGTAAAGCTTATTTTCGTTTTGCCGCCAGGGCAGACTGGAGGAGAAGAGATTGACGGTATCCGTATCAATCGCAAATTTTTCAACGGTGAGATAACCGCCGGCCCCAGAAAGAGCCAAAGTTAAGAGTACTATCGCCCAGGGCCAACGAAGACAGAAAGCAACAATTTTCTCCAGCATTCCGTTTCCTTTGCCCCCTAATAGCCAACGAGTGATGTTTCACGTCGCACTTCCTATAGCCCTGGGTTGCGACCTGACCAAGGCGACGCCGTCATCTTCAATGCCTGCGGCAATCTGACGCAGTTTCTAGAAGATCATTCCTAAACAATCAGTTGGCGCATGACTGTTATCGACGGCCCTCTTGGCCCCGTCAACCGAGCGAACCCAAGCTCGGAAAGAGTTCTAACAGCCAAAAAGACATTTCCTGAATGCCGCCGGTTAAGAAGGCGATGCCGGTGAGGATCAACATAAAGCCCACTAACTTTTCGACTTTGCCGAAATGCTTGCGGAAGCGCGCGACAAAATTCAGGAAACGGCCGAGCGCTAGGCCGGCGATGATAAAGGGAAGGCCGAGGCCAAGGGAATAAGTGGCGAGCAATAGAGCGCCGCGCGTTACTGTATCTTGGGCGCTCGCAACGGCGAGGATCGCCGCTAAAATTGGTCCAATACAGGGTGTCCATCCAAAGGCGAAAGCCAGCCCCATGACATAGGCGCCCAAGAGACCCATTGGTTTTGTGATTTCAGCGCGTTTTTCCCGATAAAGGAGCTCAACCTTCAATAAGCCAATAAAATGCAGGCCCATCAGAATAATGACGCCGCCTGCCAGCCAGGATAGAAGGTGAAGATTGCTGCGAATAAGCGAACCAAAGACGCTCGCGGTTGCGCCTAAGGCGACAAACACTGTGGAAAAACCAAAGACAAAGAGGATTGCAGAACGCGTGATGTCGCGGCGCGCTTCAGAGCGCGTTTCGATCTCGAGATCCTCGATGCTCACGCCAGCAAGATAAGTCAGATAAGGCGGCACGAGCGGCAGAACGCATGGCGAGAGAAAAGACAAGACGCCCGCAGCCGCCGCAGCGGGAAATGTAACGTCAGCTGCCATTTTTTCCTCAATAACGATTTGAGCGTTTCTGCCACAGGCGCGTTCGCTGCGCAAAGCGCTTTAACGCAACGGTAGGGACTTAGAAACGGTCGGCCCGATAGGGTCTTGGATCGATAGAGGGGCTCTCGCCCGTCATCATTTCCGCAAGCAGTCGCCCAGTAACAGGTCCTAACGTCAATCCATGATGGGCGTGACCGAAGTTAAACCATAATCCTTTATGCGCAGGCGCTGGTCCGAGCACGGGCAGCATGTCCGGTAAGCATGGTCGCGCGCCCATCCAGGGCGTTGGATCGAGTCTGTCGCCAAGTGGCGCGAGTTTGCGGGCGAGAGGTTCGCAGCGATCGATTTGGACTGGCGTCGGCGGGGCATCGCGGTCGGCGAATTCAGCGCCGGTCGTCAGACGAACGCCGCGCGCCATAGGCGCGAGTAGAAATCCATGATCTGCATCTAGAATAGGATGAAATATCTGACGATCTTGATAGGGCGTATATTGCATATGATAGCCGCGTTTAACGCCAAGAGGGATTTGATAACCGAGGGGGCGATAGATTTGATCAGACCACGGTCCCAAGGCTACAACGACATCATAGACGAAGAGATAATCTTGCGTTGTTTTTAATCGCCAACCCTGCGCTTCTTGTTCAAGGGTGCGTGCATCCCCTGCCAAAAAGCGTCCGCCGCGGGCCAGAAACAGATCTAAATAAGCTTGAGACAATGCGGCTGGGTCTGTGACTGACGCTGTATCAAGAAAATGCAACGCGCCACGGGGGGGCGTGACATGCGGCTCCCGGTTGAGAAATTCCTGTGTCGCTAAGATATCAACTGCAAGTCCAAAGCTTCTGAGCCTTTCAGCTTCTCGCGCCCCGGCGTCAAAAGTTGAAGACAAGTGAAAAATTTTTAGCCAGCCTGAGGGACGGAAAAGGTCTTGAGCGCCTGCGGCTGCAGCTAAAGGTCCATGCTCTGAAAGGCACTGTTCAATTAAAGGCCTAAAAGCAGCAAAACTTCTGGCTGCTCCTGATGGACCGCTTTCGTAAAAATATCTCCAAAGCCATGGAAATATCGTTGGGAGTGCGGAGAGATGATACCGCGCTTCTGGCGCTAGATTAAATGCATAACGGATAAGTTTACTGGCGGAGCGAGGAAAGAGGTAGGGAAAGATTGATGAGCGTTCAATAAGTCCGGCGTTGCCAAAGCTTGTCTCGCGTCCCGGCGCGGCGTGACGATCAACAATAACAACCTCGCGCCCGCGCGCTTGTAAATGCAGCGCGGCGCTGAGCCCAACGATGCCGGCTCCCAAGACCGCCGCATCCGCTTTTTGCATCCTATTCTCCAATTATGCCCTCATGCGTCAATAATCATGCAAGCGATATGCTAACAGCCGAAACTGCAGGGATAGAAAATTCACGCCCCTGAATCGCTTCATGTGAAGAATTGTCTAATTTGACTTATAAGTAATTGATCTTCAAAGAGCCTATAGAGAAAATCCTACAAGAATATCGCTGTTGGCTCATATCGGCGTTCCTTGGGGCTAAGAAAGTTGCGCATTGACCCCGCTCTCTGAATTTGCGAACCGAAAGTTTCTTGCCGTGGGGCAGGGCTCTTTCGCGTTTGACCGATGCTTGTTCTCTCCATGTTTTTCTTATCGCTCTAAGAGGCCGCATGATTCCTCGTTACTCCCGTCCCGAAATGACGCTCATTTGGGAACCGCAAACAAGATTTCGGATCTGGTTTGAAATTGAAGCGCATGCTTGTGATGCTTTAGCTGAGCTTGGCGTCATTCCTAGGGAAAGTGCGAAGAATATTTGGGACAAAGCCAATAACGTTATTTTTGACGTCGCGAGAATTGATGAAATAGAACGTGTAACAAAGCATGACGTCATCGCTTTTTTAACACATCTTGCTGAATTTATCGGTCCTGACTCACGCTTTGTGCATCAAGGTATGACGAGTTCAGATGTGCTTGATACCTGTCTCTCAGTACAGCTGGCGCGCGCAGCTGATCTCTTGATTGCTGATCTAGACGCTTTACTAGACGCACTTAAGAAGCGCGCTTACGAATATAAATTCACCCCGACAATTGGCCGCTCTCACGGCATTCATGCTGAGCCGGTGACGTTTGGCCTAAAATTAGCGCAAGCCTATGCAGAATTCTCACGTAATCGTGAACGGCTCATTCAGGCGCGTAAAGAAATCGCTGTTTGCGCGATTTCAGGCGCTGTGGGCACATTTGCAAATATTGATCCGTATGTTGAGGCCCATGTCGCATCCAAAATGGGCCTCACAGCAGAGCCTATCTCAACACAAGTCATTCCGCGTGATCGCCATGCAGCATTCTTTGCAACTCTCGCCGTTGTCGCGTCATCTATTGAGAGACTTGCGATTGAGGTGCGTCATCTTCAACGGACGGAAGTGCTGGAAGCGGAGGAATATTTTTCTGCAGGCCAGAAGGGCTCTTCGGCGATGCCGCATAAGCGCAATCCAGTACTAACGGAGAACCTCACAGGACTTGCGCGTCTCGTTCGAGGAATGGCGTTACCTGCGATGGAAAATGTCGCTTTGTGGCATGAGCGCGATATCTCACATTCCTCAGTTGAGCGCATGATTGCTCCTGATGCGACAATTACACTCGATTTCGCCTTAGTGCGGCTGACAAACGTAATTCAGAATCTTTTAGTCTATCCAGATAATATGCAAAAAAATTTAGATAAGTTGGGCGGCTTAGTTCATTCGCAACGTATATTGTTGGCCTTAACGCAAAAAGGCGTATCGCGAGAAGAGGCCTATGCTTTGGTGCAAAGAAACGCCATGAAAGTATGGAAAACAGCATTTGAGGGCGGCGTATTGTCTGAGCGGGAAGGCGATTTTCGGGCCTTGCTTGGCGCAGATGCGGAGGTAAGCGCCAAGCTCACGAGCGCCGAGCTCGATGCGCTATTTGATCTAAGCTATCATTTTAAACATGTGGACGACATTTTTGAAAGAGTTTTTGCTTCATAGATTGCTACTTGTTTTCGAAGAAGAATATGGGGTCTGAAGTCACGCGTCATGATTTGGATTTTTTTTGCTCTTCTTACTGGCGCGGCTGTGATGGCGGTTTTGACGCCCTTGGCGCGCAGCTCTGTGGCGCGCGATGAGAAGACGGCAAATCTTGCCTTTTTTGAAAATCAAATTGCTGAGATTAATCATGATCTCGCGCAAGGGCGATTGCTTCCGGAGGATGCGGAAGTAGCGCGCACGGAGGCGGCGCGACGATTATTGCGACAGCAAGCGCAGCCTGCAACGCAAGTCGCTCAGTCGCGAAAGCTGTCTGTGGCTGCAGCGCTTTTCGCCATTGTCTCTATTCCCGCGATCGCTGCTGGTTTTTATCTCTATCTTGGCAACGCGCAACTAGAGGATATGCCGCTCGCGGCGCGCTTGATGATAGCGCCCAATCCTACGGATCTCGCAGGAGCTGTTGCGCGTATTGAACGACATTTAATCGAGCATCCAGATGATGGGCGTGGCTATGAAGTTGTTGCGCCTTATTTGTTGCGCACGGGTCGTGGCGAGGATGCCGTGCGAGCGTATGCAGAGGCGCTACGTCTGCTTGGACCAACGGCTGCGCGTTATGCAGC
>DHWC01000041.1:5857-7440 GCA_002412985.1 Methylocystaceae bacterium UBA5192
AGCAAGACTTTGAGGCGGCGCTTGGCCTTGATCCAAACTTTGCCATGGCTAATTATTATCTTGGCCTCTCCGCGATGCAGGCGGGATCAAAAGATAAGGCGATAGAGATCTTTACAAAATTAATAGCGCAAGCGCCGCCTAATGCGCCTTATCTTGAGGCGGTAAAGTCACAGCTTGATCTTTTACGCGGCGTCGCGCCTGCCAATGATCCAAGCCAGGCAATCGCACAGTTGCCCGATCAAGAGCGCCTTCAAGTAATTCGAGGGATGGTTGACCGCTTGGCGGCTCGTTTGACGATAAAAGGCAATGATGTGGAGGGTTGGTTGAAACTCATACGCGCCTACCGCGTTTTATCGGAAAATGAAAAGGCGCAGCAAGCAATAAAGAACGCGCGCAAGGCGCTTGCGGGCGATAAAGCTGCGCTCGCGCGCGTTGACGCTTTAGCAAAAGACGCCAACTAAGAAAGTAAGAGGTCCAGGATGACGCGTAAAAGCAAAAGGCTGACGCTGATTGTCGGGGCGTTGGCGGCGTTGGGCGTCGCCGCCGGCCTTATCTTATTTGCGTTACGCGATAATATCGTTTTTTTTTACACGCCGTCAGAATTGGCTAAAAAAAACCTCGCCCCTGGGATGAGATTAAGAATTGGCGGCCTGGTAAAGCAAGGTAGCGTTGTTAAAAGCGGCGCTCAAAATGTCATTTTTACAATAACGGACAAAACAGCCGATCTCGCCGTTTCCTACACAGGCATTCTGCCGGATTTATTTCGCGAGGCGCAGGGGGTCGTCGCTGACGGCGTCTTACTTCAAGATGGTTCTTTCCGAGCTGATAGCGTCCTTGCAAAACATGACGAAAAATATATGCCGCGCGATGTCGCAGATGCGTTAAAAAAACAAGGCGTATGGCAGGGCGAGAAAAAGTGAGCTCTCAATGATCGTTGAGTTAGGACATTTTGCGCTGGCGTTAGCCTTAGCGTTGGCTTTTGCGCAAAGCATCATTCCCTTTACTGGCGCGAGATTAAATGATGTCGCCTTAATGCGTGTGGCCCGCCCCTCAGCGATTGCACAATTTCTACTTGTAGCTTTCTCCTATGGAGCGCTTACGTACGCCCATATTGTATCAGATTTCTCGCTTGTTAATGTGATTGAAAACTCGCATTCGATGAAGCCTTTCATTTATAAAATTTCTGGAGTCTGGGGCAATCACGAAGGCTCTATGTTGCTTTGGGTTCTCGTGCTTTCTTTTTGCGGTGCGCTGGTTGCGCTATTTTCGGCAACGCTGTCAGATAAGTTGCGCGCCGACGCGTTAAGCGTGCAGGGCTTAATAAGCGCCGCCTTTTTATTATTTATTTTGCTCACCTCAAACCCCTTTGCCCGGATCTCTCCTGCGCCTTGGGAAGGACGTGATCTCAATCCGATCTTGCAAGATCCTGGGTTAGCAATCCATCCGCCGTTGCTCTATCTCGGCTATGTCGGTTTCTCGATTGTTTTTTCATTCGCTGCAGCTGCGCTGATCAGCGGACGCATTGATGCCGCTTGGGCGCGCGTTGTGCGGCCCTGGACTCTTCTAGCTTGGATCGCGCTGAC
>DHWC01000041.1:7832-8593 GCA_002412985.1 Methylocystaceae bacterium UBA5192
TGGGATCCGGTTGAAAACGCCTCGCTGATGCCCTGGCTGGCCGGTACGGCCCTACTTCACAGCGCTGCCGTGATGGAGAAGCGCGAAGCGCTTAAAATTTGGACCCTCTTTCTGTCGATCTTGGCCTTTTCACTTTCTCTCTTGGGAACCTTTCTCGTTCGGTCTGGGGTGTTAACGTCCGTGCATAGTTTTGCTAGCGATCCTGAGCGAGGAGTTTTTATTCTTGCAATTTTGATCTTCTTCATAGGCGGCGCGCTTGCGCTTTTTGCCTTACGCGCGGGCGCATTGCCTGTTGGCGGACTTTTTGCGCCTATCTCTCGCGAAGGCGCATTAGTGGTCAATAACCTCCTGCTTTCGGTAATCTGCGCTACAGTTGTTATCGGTACGCTCTACCCCTTGGCGCTTGAGGCGTTAACAGGCGAAAAAATTTCAGTTGGCGCGCCTTTTTTTAATGGCGTGTTGATGCCGATAGCCTTACCCCTGGCGCTGTTGATGCCGATTGGCCAGATGCTGCCCTGGAAACGCGGCGATCTTTCAGCAGCGCTTACGCGATTGCGAGTCGCCTTTTTAATTGGCGTTATCGCCCTGGCTGTTTTTTTTGCTTCTTATGGCGCGCCTTATCTTTCCGTAATTACCGCTTCAATCGCTATTTATCTTATTGTTGGCGGCTTGAGCGATCTCTTTCAGCGGATAACTTTTCGTAATAATGGCCCGCGTGCAATTTTAATGCGCCTAAGTCATGTGCCGCTCTCCGCCTTAGG
>DHWC01000041.1:8930-11264 GCA_002412985.1 Methylocystaceae bacterium UBA5192
ATGCAGGTGTAGGCGTAACCTTACTGGGACTTGCTGCAACTGGATGGGGCGTAGAAAGCGTCATCGCAATGGCCCCGTTAAAAGCCTATGAGGTTGGGCCCTATCAACTCATGATTGAAGAGATAACTCCGCGCCAGGGTCCAAATTATTCCGAGATCTACGCTCAGATGTCTGTTCAAAAGCAAGGCGTAACGCTTGGACGCATTGAGCCCGCAAAACGTTTTTATCAGACACGTAAAATGGCGCGCTCTGAAGCGGGAATTCTTACCATTGGGTTAGGTCAGATCTACGCAGCGATTGGCGAGTCTCATCCAGATGGGACCTTAGATGCGCGTCTCTATTATAAGCCGCTGGTGACCTTAATATGGATTGGCGCGTTGATCATGGCTTTTGGCGGCGCTTGCTCTTTAGCCGATAGGCGTTTGCGTATTGGCGTCGCGCGGCGATCGATCGCATTAAAGGGCGGGGAGGCTGCGACGTGAGGAGGCTGTATCAACTTGCACTTGGCGCATTTCTAGTCGTCAGCGCATCAGCGTCATTTGCGGTCTCTCCTGATGAAATGCTGAGCGATCCAAAACTCGAAATGCGCGCGCGAACCATCGCTGCTCAATTGAGATGTCTCGTCTGTCAAAACCAGTCAATTGATGACTCAGATGCCTCTTTGGCTCGAGATCTGCGCTTGCTGGTTCGGGAAAAACTTAACGAGGGGCTGAGCGATGCGCAGGTGCTTGACTATATCCATGCGCGCTACGGTGATTTTGTCTTGTTGCGTCCGCCCTTCAAGCTCGGCACCTTTCTGCTTTGGGCTTCGCCAGCGCTCGCGCTCATTGGCGGAGGCGGGGCGGTTTGGTGGAATTTGCGTCGTCGCCGGGCGGCGCTGTCAGCTGGAGCGACCTTGACGGAAGAAGAGCGCCGTCAGCTCTCAGCGCTGGGCGCCAAAGGTTGGAGCCAGGATCAATCCCCCTCAGCGGACTAGCCCCTATCCAAGGCTGGCGCGCTGCAATATAGGGAAACCGATCGATATCGCGCCGCCTTTCTCTGCGGCCTACTCGAAGCGAGCAGAAAGACTATGGCCCAACATTCTACCCCCCACTATCACAATCAGCCAGGCGTCGCCCGTATTCTCGTGGGAGCTAAGGAATTTATGTGCATTGGCGCTTTGCCGCCTTTTGATCATCCCCATGTCTATATTGATATGGGCGCGGCCAATGAAACCGTGTGTCCCTATTGTTCGACCTTATTTGTTTATGACGCTAGTTTGCATGGCGGCGCTAATCCTGCTGAATGTGCTTATCATCCTGAAAATATGGTCAGCGCCGAGTGACTTTAGTCGGCGTTTTGACGACATCTGAGTGAGCGCATTGTGACCGCGCCAATTGTGATTGCTGGCGCTGGCATTGGGGGGCTTGCGGCCGGGCTAGCATTGGCTCAGGCCGGCAAAAAGATCCTGCTGTTAGAGCGCGCGGCTAAAATAGAAGAAATTGGCGCAGGTCTTCAGATTGCGCCCAACGCCGGACGCGCCTTGGCGCAACTTGGGCTTGAGTCAGAACTAAATGACCTCGGTCTCGAGCCGCAAGCGATTAATATTCGCGACAATAACGCACGCCTCCTTGCGCGCCTTGATCTTTCAGTTGCGCGCGAACGTTGGGGCGCGCCATTTCGAGTGTTCCATCGCGCGGATCTGCAACAGCTCCTTTTAAACAAAGTCTCTAGCCACCCAAGCATCACGATTAAAACCAATGCGCGGTTGGAAACTTTTGAAACCATGAAGAGTGGCGTCACTCTCAAATATGAAGGCATTGGGGGCGGAGTCACGCTCGCCGCCTCAGGATTAGTTGGTGCAGATGGTCTGCGATCAATTGTGCGCGACAGAATGGTGAAGGCGCCAAAAGATGCGTTGTCGTATGCAGGTTCAGTCGCATGGCGCGCATTGGCGCCCGCTGATGAAGTCTTTGAAGCGTTTCGTCGACGAGAAAGCAATCTTTGGTTGCTCCCTGGCGGGCATGTTGTGCATTATCCCTTACGTGGCGGAAAAATAATAAATATTGTTGTTATTCTTGATGCGCCTTTAGATGAAGATGATGAGAAAGAGATTGATTGCGATACCCTCAGGAAACGCATTATTTCTCATGGCGCTGCTTTTGAGCTAGCTGATCTTATTTCGGCTGCGCCCTTATGGCGTCGATGGCCTTTTTTTATGCGACCAAAATTAACAAAATGGACGCAAGATAGCGTAACCTTATTGGGCGATGCTGCGCATCCGATGTTGCCGTTTCTCGCGCAAGGCGCGGCTCAGGCTATTGAAGACGCCTTAATGCTTGGGCAGGCTTTTGG
>DHWC01000087.1 GCA_002412985.1 Methylocystaceae bacterium UBA5192
GCGCCTGTCGAAACGACAATAGTTTTTTGTCGCACAGAATTTTTATTGGGGTTAGATGATTTTATTTTCCGAAGCGATGAAGGCTCTGCTTTTATATCGTGCTCGTCTACGAATAATCTTTCAATCTGCTTGATGGAATCTATAACGCGTTCATTCATTAAGGCATAATAAACATTCTTGGCCTCTCGACGATTGGCGATAAGATTTGCGTGACGCAATTCGGCAAGTTGTTGGCTGAGCGCAGGCTGACCAATCTGAGTCGCTTCATCAATTTCTCCAACTGTCTTTTCTCCATGAGCGAGAAAAGAAAGGATCATCAATCTTTGAGGCTGCGCATAATTTTTCATCATGTCGGCTGCTGTGCGCGCTTTTGATTTAGACTGATAAATCATTTGTTATCTTTCATTAATTTATAAAACCAATCATGGCCTGCTGAGGGTAAAAATGCAGTTGATAGAGTTTGTTCGGGTGGCGCCAGAACATCTTTGCCCGGCCGCCATCCCTCCGGCGTAAAGACTTTTCCGGAAGCAGTCTTTCGTAAAGCCGTCAGGATACGAATAATTTCATCGACCGAGCGGCCGACAGAGAGGGGATACCAAGTGATCGCGCGGATCACCCCTTCGGGGTCTATGAAATAACTTGCGCGCATGGCGGAGGAATCTGATGAGTCGTCATCAATCATTCCATAAGCCCGCCCGACCGCCATCGAGGGATCTTCAACAATGGGGAAATTAATTTTCACATCGAAGCTTTTTTGGATCGTTTGAATCCAGGCGACATGCGCATAGAGGCTATCAACAGAAAGCCCGAGCAAAGCGCAGTCGAGACGATCAAATTCTTCCTGCGCGCGCGCCAGCGCCACAAATTCGCTCGTGCAGACAGGGGTAAAGTCGGCAGGATGTGAAAAGAAAACCAACCAGCGGCCGCGATAGTCTTCGAGGCTGCGCTCGCCCTGCGTGGTCCGAGCGCGAAAATTTGGCGCGAGATCGCCGATTTTCAATGACTTGTGGTCATTAGAGAATATGCCAGCGTCCATACCAGGCTCCGTTGGGGCTGCATTCTTGACTTTTGTCGTCTTTTAATTTACATAGTTACATAGTTTATGAAAGTCAATAAAAATTTGAGGTTAGTGATGGGTGACATCAATCTTGCAGCCGCCGCTGATCAGATCCGCCAATGTTTGGCGTCACAAAATTCTCGGCCGGTTGTAAAAAGCTTTTTTGATGAAGCTACCTTTACCGCAACACACGTCGCGCACGATCCAATAACGCTAAATGCGGTCATTATTGATAGCGTTTTAGATTTTGACTCTTCTTCAGGCCGCACTGCTAAAAAATCGGCAGACGCAGTCATTTCTTATGTGCGCGAAAAAAATCTGACAATCGAGTGGCATCTCGAGACGCATGCGCATGCCGATCATCTCTCAGCAGCGCCTTACTTACAAGAAGTATTGGGCGGTAAACTTGCAATTGGCGAACAGATTAAGACTGTCCAACAGGTCTTTGGTAAAATCTTCAATTTTGGTCCTGAATTCGCCAGGGATGGGTCGCAATTTGATCGGCTCTTTTCCGATGGCGATCAATTTTATCTGGGTAATATACCCGTCATTTGTCTTCATGTTCCAGGTCATACGCCCGCAGATCTCGCTTATATCATTGGTGATTGCGCCTTCATAGGGGATACGCTGTTCATGCCAGATTATGGTACGGCGCGTGCCGATTTTCCGGGCGGGGATGCGCGCCAGCTTTTTCAATCCATTCGCCGGTTATTGGCCTTACCAGAAGAAACAAAAATCTATCTTTGTCATGATTACAAAGCGCCGCAGCGGGATCGATTTGTCTGGGAAACAACGATTGGCGCACAAAAGCGGGCGAATGTGCATGTCCATGATGGCGTCAATGAAGATGATTTTGTTGATATGAGAAATAAGCGGGATGCAACGCTCGATTTACCAACGCTCATTCTTCCCTCTGTCCAAATCAATGTCCGAGGTGGCCATCTTCCTCCAGCGGAAGAAAATGGCGTAAGATATCTCAAGCTTCCGCTGGATCTTCTATGATGGAGATCTGGAATCGCGCTCAGCCGCTACAAGGCTTCACTGGCGGCATGATGATTGGAGCGGCCTGTGCGCTCATGTTGGTGTTACTAGGAAGGATTGCCGGCGTGAGTGGATTGCTAGCCCGCGCCCTTAAATTGACGTATCCACCCGCCCTCGATCTTCTCGCGCTCGTCTTTATTTTGGGGCTACCGCTTGGAGGATTATTTATTAATCAAATCATCGGATCTGTTGAGGTCATTTATCCAAATGAAGATTTGATTTTGATATCAGCAGGTTTGCTCGTTGGCTTTGGCGCACGATTAGGTTCGGGATGTACGAGCGGTCATGGCGTTTGTGGTCTGTCACGGCTGTCGCTACGTTCGATATTTGCGACTGGTATTTTTATGCTTAGTGGTTTTGCAACTGTCGCCCTCATGCGCAGCCTTGGGCTTTCATCATGAAGCTGAACTATGTCGCTTCTTTCATCTCTGGTCTGTTATTTGGAGCAGGCCTAGTTGTTTCTGGAATGGCCAATCCGCAACGCGTTCGGGGTTTTTTGGATATTGGCGGCGCATTTGATCCAACGCTTGCCTTTGTCATGATGGGCGCTCTCTTGATTATGGCTTTAGCCTGGCGCACACAAAAAAAATTATCCCATCCATTATTTTCTACAAGCTTTGAGATCCCAAAGACTATGCCGGTTGATTGGCGTCTCATAAGCGGCGCGATCCTTTTTGGCGTTGGTTGGGGACTAGCTGGATTATGTCCAGGTCCAGCGCTTGTTGGTCTCGTCTTAGCCCCCAAAAAAGCCATTCTTTTTGTTGGCGCGATGATTTTAGGGATGGGACTTTATCGCTGGGTTGAACAGCGGCTTTTCTCAAAAAGCCTAAATCAAAATTAAAAAAATTAAGGAGTAGGGATGATGAGCGTTTCTGATGAGGCTTTAAAACAAAATACTTATGATATTGTTATCGTAGGCGGTGGAGCTGGCGGCGTTGCTGTCGCCGCAAGTCTGTTAAAACGTCGACCAAAACTTGCTATCGCAATTATAGAACCTGAAGAAATTCATTATTACCAGCCTGGCTTTACTCTAGTTGGCGCAGGTGTTTTCACGCCCGATGCTGTCTGGCATCCAATGGAGAAAATTCTCCCAAAAAAAGCAACCTGGATTAAACATGCTGTTGTTGAATTTGCGCCAGAAAAAAATGAAGTCATTCTCTCAGATGGTGGACACGTAAAGTATCATATGTTGGTAGCGTCTCCTGGCATTAAATTAAATTGGGCTGGCGTTAAGGGCTTAAATGAGACCTTAGGCCGCAATGGCGTAACATCTAACTATTTACCCCATCTTGCGCCGTACACGCATGAAATGGCGGATAGTCTGAGAGGGGGGCGCGCGCTCTTCACACAGCCGCCGATGCCAATTAAATGTGCAGGCGCGCCGCAAAAGGCTATGTATCTTTCCTGTGACAATTGGCGTCGTCGTGGCGTGTTATCGAATATCAAAGTCGAATTTCACACGGCTGGAAATGTGCTTTTTGGCGTTCCAGCCTATGTGCCGGCGTTAATGAAATATATTGAAGCCTACGGCGTTTCACTAAATCTTGAGTCGAAACTTGTCGCTGTTGATGGTGAAGCGCGAATTGCCTCCTTTGAACGTAAAAATGAGCACGGCGCTT
>DHWC01000049.1:0-934 GCA_002412985.1 Methylocystaceae bacterium UBA5192
CGATTCCCTTCGCCCGCTCCATTAATTTTGAAGACTTAAAGTAAGAATAGAAGATCTTCGCTAAAACAAGCGCAATAAGTAAGAAGACGACGGGATAGGGCGATGGATGACAAATTGATCCCCGGCGATAAATCAAATGATCCCACGCCATCAACATCGCAAGCAAAAGCTTCTCCTGCTCCGCCAATATTGCAGAGCCTTGAACTAACGCGCGATGAACGCTGGTATGTCGTGCAGGCGCTCGCAAGGCGCGAGCCCATTGCGAAAATGCGGCTTGAGGCGCAAGGCTATAAAATTTTTCTTCCACAAATGATAAAAACCGTGCGTCACGCACGTAAAATGCGACAAGCGCGTGTTGCTGTTTTTCCGGGATATCTTTTTGTTGCGCTTAACCCGCTTAAAGATCGCTGGCGGAGCATTAATGGAACCATCGGCGTAGCGCGTATGATCATGGCGAATGAGGGGCCAGCGCCCGTGCCGCGCGGCATCGTGGAGTCTCTCGCCTCATATCTCGATAATCAGGGGATCTGTCGATTTGACCGAGATTTAAAAGAAGGTCAGCAAGTACGTATTGTTTCGGGCCCCTTTGCCCATTTGATTGGTCAAATCGCCACGCTTGATGGCAAAGGACGCGCGCGCGTTCTGCTGAAAATTATGTCAAATGAAATTGTAACCACATTAGATCAGTCATCGCTCGAATTAGCGGGCTAATGCTGGATCTTGCATAATCAGGGGCTTCGTTATAGGCCCTTGAATATTATCAATTTTAAGGTTGTCTGTTTTGCACTCCTCCGATCATAATCCTTGTTCGCCGCTTAGCGCCTCACTCTGCGGCCCTCTCGAAGGGCGCATCAGACCTCCTGGAGATAAATCCGTTTCGCATCGCTCCTTGATTTTAGGGTTGCTGGCGGTTGGCGAGACAAAAATATCAGGA
>DHWC01000049.1:1306-3498 GCA_002412985.1 Methylocystaceae bacterium UBA5192
GCGAAAATTGTTCGGCATGCTGATGGCGACTGGAGTGTTTGGGGCGCTGGTCTTGGGTCCTTAATGCAGCCCAGCGAGACCCTCGACTTTGGAAATGCTGGCACTGGCTCGCGCTTGATGATGGGGGTTGTCGCAGGGCACCCAATTGTTGTGCGGTTTGATGGCGATGCCTCGCTGCGTAAGCGCCCCATGAAACGTATCCTAGATCCGCTTCTGTTGCAGGGTGCGCAAGTTTTAGAGCAAGCAGATGGCGGTCGTTTGCCTTTGGTCCTTCAAGGTTCTTCCGAACCCTTACCAATTGAGTATAAAACTCCCGTTGCCTCTGCTCAGATTAAGTCAGCTGTTCTCTTTTGTGGCTTGAATTCGCTAGGTCAAACGACTGTTATAGAAGCTGAAGCTTCACGAGATCACACAGAAAAAATGCTGAGCTTTTTTGGCGCGACCATCAAAAGCGAGCCCTACGGTCCGCATGGCCGAAAAATCACCTTACAGGGCCGCCCTGAATTAATCCCGCGGGATGTCAGCGTTCCAGTTGATCCATCCTCAGCAGCTTTTCCGCTTGTTGCGGCGCTGATTGTCCCTGGCTCACAGGTTGTGATCGAAGGCGTCATGACCAATCCACTGCGAAGCGGTCTCCTCACAACGCTTCTTGAAATGGGCGCCGATATAAAGCTCGAAAATCAGCGAGAGGAAGGCGGCGAAGAAGTTGCCGATGTTATCGCGCGCTATTCTCCTTTGCATGGCGTTGAGGTTCCTCCTGAACGTGCGCCTTCAATGATTGATGAATATCCGATCCTTGCAATCGCCGCTTCTTTTGCAAAAGGAACAACAATTATGCGCGGCTTATCTGAGTTGCGCGTAAAAGAGTCAGATCGGCTCGCGGCAGTTGCTGAGGGACTAAGGTTAAATGGAGTTTCTTGCGAAATTATAGGCGATGATCTCAAAGTAGATGGGGGACTTGTAGCAGGCGGCGGCGTTGTTGAAACGCATCTTGATCATCGAATTGCTATGAGTTTTCTAATTATGGGCTTGGCTGCGCAAAAGAAAATTACCATTGATGACGAGACAATGATTAAAACAAGTTTTCCGCAGTTTAAAAACTTGATGCAAGAATTAGGAGCAAATTTTTCGTGAGTTTTGTTATAGCCATTGACGGGCCTGCCGCGTCGGGAAAAGGGACGTTAGCACGGCGCTTGGCGGAATATTATAAATTACCGCATCTAGATACTGGTTTGCTTTATCGTGCGACAGCCTGCGCCTTGATAGATGAAGGATTATCTTTAGAGGACGCCTTAGCTGCGGAAGAAGCGGCGCGAGGATTGTCTTTAAATGAATTTGACCCTGAACGCTTACGTTCGCGTGAAATTGGCGAAGCCTCTTCTGTTGTTGCGTCAATCCCGGCTGTACGCGCAGCCTTGATCGAGATGCAGCAGAATTTTGCTGCGCGCCCTGAGGGGGCTGTGCTTGACGGTCGGGATATTGGCACGGTTATTTGTCCGAATGCGCGAATAAAGATCTTTGTCACGGCGTCGCCGGAAACACGCGCCCAACGTCGCGCTCTTGAATTAGCTGGTCGAGGAGAGCCTGCTGACTTTGATCTCATTTTAGAAGACGTCCGCAAACGCGATGCTCGGGATAGCGCGCGTCAAACAGCGCCTCTTAAGCAAGCGCCAGACGCTATTTTGATCGATACGACAGAGTTAGATAAAGACGCTGTATTTGCTAGAGCTTTGAAGATCGTTGATCAAAGGCGCAGCTAGAAAATAAAAGGCGTCACAGGGATGGTGTTACAGCCTGTTTTTCGTTTTGCGCCTTCACCCAATGGATACTTACATCTCGGGCATGCTTATTCAGCTCTCTTAAATCAAAAGCGCGCACATGACAGTGGCGGGCGATTTCTTCTACGTATTGAAGATATTGATTTGGAGCGCGCCCGTCCTGAGTATGAGCAAGCAATTTATGATGATCTAGAGTGGCTCGGCATTAGTTGGGAAATTCCAGTAAGACGCCAATCTGAGCATATTGCCGATTATTCTAGAGCATTAAAGAAGCTAGAGGAGATGAAGCTTCTCTTTTCTTGCGACTGCACGCGGACTTCGCTTGTGCAATTTGCTTTAAATCACGAGAATTGGCCGAGCGATCCTGATGGTAGTCCGCTTTATAACGGGGCCTGTCATACAAAGATGGGTTCT
>DHWC01000044.1:0-2848 GCA_002412985.1 Methylocystaceae bacterium UBA5192
TCTAAAGAAGCTCTGGCAGAATATGGAGAAATCCCCTTTATCATTGTAAAAGGCCGCAAAGGGGGAAGCGCCATGGCCGCTGCTGTGATCAACGCGCTTGCAAGTGAGATTGAATGACGCCGAACGCATCCAATACAGCAAAGCTCATCGGCGTCGGCCTTGGACCAGGCGATCCTGAACTCGTCACTGTTAAGGCGGCGCGCCTGCTGAAATCAGCGACGCACATCGCTTATTTTGCGAAATCGGGGCGCAACAGCCATGCAAAAAAAATCGCGTCGACCTATTTGCAACCCAATGTTACAGAGCTGCCGCTGCTCTATCCAATTACGACTGAAATTTCATTCGTTGAAACAGCCTATACGGATCGATTAGCGCAATTTTATGAAGAAAGCGCGCAAGCAATAAAAGGCTTGTTATCCTCTGGCCAGGATGTGACCTTGCTGTGTGAGGGCGATCCTTTGCTCTATGGCTCTTTCATGCATATGTTCATGCGCATTAAAGACGCCTTTGATGTTGAAATCTGCGCCGGCCTATCTGGCATGTCGGGATGTTTTGCCGCAGCTAAACAACCAATGACTTGGGGCGACGATATATTGACTATTCTTCCAGCAACATTGTCGGAAGAAAAACTCATCAGCTCTTTGGAAAAAACCGATGCTGCTGTCTTGATGAAATTGGGCGGTAATTTTCCAAAATTACGACGCATCATTGAATTACTCGGCCTTGCTCAGCGCGCTATCTATATTGAACGTGGAACAATGGCGCATGAACGCATCATGCCTTTTACCCAAAAGCTGGATGACGAAGCGCCTTATTTCTCGATGATCCTTATTCCAGGCGAAGGACGGCGCCCATGATCGCGCCAATCGCAGCGCCCAATTCAGGCCGCCTCTTTATTGTCGGTCTAGGACCCGGACACGCCCGCTTGCGCACCCATGAAGCGGATGAGGCGCTGGCCAAGGCGCAGGATATTTTTGGATATTACCCCTATCTAGATCGCATTGACGCGCGCCCGGGACAAATCAAACATCCAAGCGACAATCGCGAGGAACTTGATCGGGCGAGAGAAGCCCTACTCAAAGTCGTTGAGGGGAGGAGCGTCGCAATTGTCTCTGGTGGAGACGCCGGCGTCTTCGCTATGGCTGCAGCGGTCTTTGAGGCCATCGAGAGCGGCGCGCCCTCATGGCGAGAGCTAGAAATTGAGGTTATTCCTGGCGTCTCAGCTATGCATGCGGCGGCCGCGCGTTTAGGCGCCCCGCTTGGCAATGATTTTTGCGCGATATCGCTCTCAACAAATTTAAAACCTTGGACGCTGATTGAAAAACGACTTCAACACGCCGTCGAAGGAGATTTTGTCATCGCCCTCTATAATCCTGCCTCAATGGCCCGACCGGATCAAATTTATCAGGCCTTCGATATCTTAAACCGTTTGTTACCGGCAGATCGACTTGTGTGCTTAGCAAAAAATATTGGTCGCGATAATGAAGAATGCATCATTTCTAAATTAAGCGAAGTTGAAATTAAGCAAATCAATATGTCCACTTTAGTTCTCATTGGATCCAGCGGCACGAGGAGCATCCCTCGCGCAAAGGGAAGCTGGATCTACACGACCCGAGGCGCAAAATGACGGCGTCTTTCAAGCAACCCTGGCTCAGCATAATCGGCATTGGCGAAGGCGGCGTTATTGATCTCGCTCCTCAAGCGCGCCACGTGCTCGACCACGCCAAGCTTATTGTTGGCGGGGAACGTCATCTTAATTTTGTTGAACCCTATAAATGCGAGAAATTCCGCTGGCCGAGTCCCATTGTGGATGCGCTTCCCTTTCTGCTTCAGCATCGCGGAACCCCTGTTGTCGTTTTGGCCTCTGGCGATCCTTTTCACTATGGCGTTGGCGCGCTTCTTGCCCAGCATATTCCAAGTGAAGAGATGGTTTGCTTTACAAGCCCATCTGCATTTTCACTTGCCGCCTCTGCGCTTAAATGGAGCCAGCAAGATTGCGCCTTGATTTCGCTTCACGGCAGGGCCTTCGAACAGATCATTCCATTACTTCAACCAAATGCGCGGATCCTTGCCCTATCATGGGATGAATCAACGCCAAAAAAACTTGCCGCGCTACTTGTCGATCGCAGCCTTGGCCAATCTGAGGTTCATGTTTTAGAAAATTTAGGCGGAGAAAAAGCGCGTCATCGCTTTTCACACGCGCAAGATTTTGATCTTCACGACATCTCTCCGCTTAATCTTGTCGCTCTTCACGTTCGAGCTGACGCGCGTGCAGAATTTATTCCAAATACGCCAGGCTTGCCCGATCAATGGTTTGAAAACGACGGGCAAATTACCAAACGAGAAATTCGCGCGATAACCCTATCGGCCCTTGCTCCAAAGCAAGGGGAATTATTATGGGATATTGGGGCTGGATCCGGCTCGATCTCAATCGAGTGGCTCCTCCAGCACCCGAGCAATCAGGCGATTGCGGTTGAGAAAAATTCTGCTCGCGCCGCACAAATCAAACATAACGCCAGTAAAATGGGCGCGCCTCATTTAGAAATCATCCTCAGCGAAGCTCATCTGTGTCTTGAAGGACTGCGCCAACCCAACGCAATCTTTATTGGCGGTGGCGCCAGTCCAGAACTCCTTCATAAATGTTGGGCAGCGCTGCCAATTGGCGGACGTCTTGTTATTAATGCCGTAACGCTTGAAACCCAGTCCCTCCTTGCGCAAACTTATCAGCAACTGGGAGGAGACCTCACTCAAATTCAAATCTCACGCGCCAAGCCTGTTGGATCTTTTCATGGATTAGAACCCTCTATGGCTATTCATCAATGGGCGGCGATAAAAACCAACTAAATGA
>DHWC01000044.1:3245-4179 GCA_002412985.1 Methylocystaceae bacterium UBA5192
GCAATGACGGTCTATTTCATCGGCGCTGGACCTGGCGCGCCTGATTTATTGACGTTAAGAGGACGTGATTTAATTAATCGCGCTCAAGTCTGTCTTTATGCCGGCTCCTTGGTTCCAAAAGAAATCTTAGCTCATTGCCCCAAAGACGCGCGCATCATTGATACCGCCCCGCTCTCTTTGGATGAAATCATTGCTGAAATGGATGAAGCCACGAAATTGGGTCTAGACGTGGCGCGACTGCATTCAGGAGATTTGTCAATCTGGAGCGCCGTTGGAGAACAAATGCGGCGCTTAGATGCCCTCAATATTCCCTATAGTTTAACGCCAGGCGTGCCAGCTTTCGCCGCCGCAGCCGCACTCCTAAAACGAGAATTAACGCTTCCTGAGATCGCCCAATCGGTGGTTTTAACGCGCACATCCGGACGCGCCTCCGCTATGCCGAGCGCAGAAAAACTCTCAACCTTTGCGCAAACAGGCGCAACGCTGGCAATCCATCTCTCCATCCACATCCTTAAGGATGTTACAAAAGAACTTTCCCAATATTATGGTCTAGACTGTCCAGTTGCTGTCGTTTATCGCGCTTCCTGGCCTGATGAACAGATTTTTCAAGGCACGCTCGCAACAATTACATCTCAATTAAACACAACGCTCATTGAGAGAACCGCGCTTATTCTAGTTGGACCAGCATTGGCGGAAAATAATTTTTCTGAAAGCGCACTGTACAATGCAACTTATGATCGGCGCTTTCGACCACGAGGCGGCGTGTGAGCCCGCCCGCCCTTCTGATAGCAGCCGCGCGTTCCGGATCTGGGAAAACAACCCTTGCGCTTGGTCTCATGCGCGCCTTGGCCCGTCGTGGGTTACGGGTGAGCGCCGTCAAATGTGGACCTGACTATATTGACCCTGCTTTTCATACTGCAGCAACGGGACGCCC
>DHWC01000044.1:4585-4913 GCA_002412985.1 Methylocystaceae bacterium UBA5192
TCGCAGAAGGCGCGATGGGACTGTTTGATGGCGCGCCTCAGGGCGCCTCAGGCATTGGCGCAAGCGCTGATATCGCACAAGTGTTGGGATGGCCTGTTCTTCTCATCCACGACATTTCCGGTCAGGCTCAAACAGCTGCCGCGCTCTTGCGCGGACTAGCTACTCATGATCCCAAACTCACTTTCGCAGGCGTTGTTTTAAATCGTTGCAGCAGCCCAAGACATCTCAATCTAGTTAGCGGAGAAATTGCTAAAATTTCTTTGCCTATTTTAGGCGTCTTTCCAAAAGACGAAACACAAATTCTACCAGAACGACACTTAGGTCTCGT
>DHWC01000131.1 GCA_002412985.1 Methylocystaceae bacterium UBA5192
CGTTTTCCCTGCTCTGCCTTTCCCTACCGCCAGCCTATGCCAAGGGACCAGATTCTCTTGCCGATTTATCTGCTCAAGTTTCAGATGCTGTTGTTAATATTTCGGCGACGCAATCTGCGGACAATGCCACAAAACATGGAAAACATGACGGTCAAAATATTCCGCCAGGAATGGGACAGCCCGGCGCGCCTTTTGATGATTTACTGGAAGAATTCTTCCGCCGTCGCGGCGGTCAAGGCATGCCAGAAATGCCCCATCAGCGGAAATCCAGTTCGCTTGGTTCAGGATTTGTTATCGACCCAGCCGGCATCGTGATTACGAATAATCACGTCATCGATGGCGCAAATGAAGTTCAAGTCATCTTTAACGATGGCCAAAAACTAAAAGCGGAAGTGATCGGCAAAGATCAAAAGGTTGACGTTGCAGTACTCAGGGTTAAGCCTGAAAAGCCGCTTAAATCAGTTAAATTTGGCGATAGCGATAAATCTCGCGTGGGCGATTGGGTATTAGCAGTCGGCAATCCATTTGGTCTTGGCGGCTCCGTTACCGCCGGCATTGTTTCTGCGCGAAATCGCAATATCGATAGCGGACCTTATGATAACTACATCCAGACAGACGCCTCAATTAATAAGGGCAATTCTGGTGGCCCGCTCTTTAATATGGAGGGCGAAGTCATTGGCATTAACACGGCGATCCTATCGCCCTCCGGCGGCTCTGTCGGAATTGGTTTTGCGACGCCATCTAATACGGTCCAACCTGTAATCGACCAGCTTCAGCAGTTTGGCGAAACGCGCCGCGGCTGGTTAGGCGTTCGCATCCAAAATGTAGATGACGGCATTGCAGAAACCCTTGGCCTTGGCGCAACGCGCGGGGCGCTTGTTGCTGGCGTTGATGACAAAGGTCCGTCCAAGCCTGCTGGTTTGAAAGCGGGCGATGTAATCACAAAATTTGATGGCAAACCCATTAAAGAATCCCGCGATCTTCCAAAACTTGTCGCAGCAACTCCAGTGGGTAAGGATGTTGAGCTCGTCATCGTGCGTAGCGGCAAGGAGCAAGTGAAAACTGTTAAACTTGGCCGTTTGGAAGATGGCGAAAAAACTGCCGCCAATGATGCGGGCGCGCGCGACAAAATTGAACCAGCCAATCCTGCCTCTCAAAATATTTTGGGACTGGAATTATCGCGCCTAACGGACGAACTCCGCGCCCGGTTCCAGATCAAGGATAGCGTGAAAACTGGCGTTTTAATCACAGCTGTGGATCCGCGTTCAGAAGCAGCTGAAAAACGTTTATCACCTGGCGAAATCCTTCTTGAAGTCAATCAAGAGCCTGTCGCCGATCCCACTGACGCCATAAAGAAAATCAAGGGATTGAAGGACGCTGGCAAAAAAACGGCGCTGCTTGCCGTCGCCAATGGTCAAGGGGATGCGCATTTCATCGCCCTGCCTGTTGAATAAGTATTTCTGGGCTTTCTCCCGTTAACTGGGAGAAAGCCTTTTAACGGAATTCCTCTTGACGATAGCCTTGCGCATAAAGAAGCGCGGTCAGATCAGCATGATCAATTCGCGCATGTGCGGTTTGCGCGACAATCGGCTTGGCATGATAGGCCACGCCCAATCCAGCGCTCAGCAGCATATCAAGATCATTCGCCCCATCGCCCACAGCCAAAGTAAGTTCTTGTGGAATTTGACGGGCGCGGCGGATCTCTTCAAGCGCGCGGCGTTTTTCATCTCGTCCTAACACCGGATAGGCTAATTGGCCTGAGATACAATTTTCTTTCATAAGAAGTCTATTTGCGCGCGTTTCATCAAACCCAAGTCTCTTAGCGATTGACTCGATGAAAGGTTCAAAGCCGCCAGAGACAAGAGCTGTATAGGCGCCATTAAAGCGCATCGTCGCAACTAAAGTACGTGCGCCGGGCATGAGTGTTAAGCGCTCAATAAGCTGTCCTATTTCTTCTCGTGTGACCCCTGAAAGTAGCGCAACTCTCTCCTTCAACGCCGCCTCAAAACTCATCTCGCCAGACATAGCGCGCGCAGTAATGTGAGAGATTTCCTGATTTAATCCTTTAAATCTGGCTAATTCATCAAGACATTCTTCAACAATCATTGTTGAATCCATATCGGCGATCAGTAATTTTTTTTTGCGATTTTTTTTTACCTGGAAAATAAAATCAATCTGCGTATCTTTCAGATATGCGCTTAATCCCTTTAATGCGCTTTCTGGATCCTGTGATGTAAATGTCAAATCAGCAGCGCCATTTACTGCAAGCCAGGATGCCTCAACTTGCGTCAAGCCCATCGCTTCAATAGCCTCTTTAAGATTATTTTCAGCCAATCTTGCTTTGGGCGCGGCAATTAATGTGGCGACATAGGGCATCAATTTTGACATCTCGACGATTTGCACGGCAATAGGCGCATGAACAAACGCGCTATTCTCATTGCTGGCCCAACTGCCTCAGGCAAAACAGCGCTTGCGCTGCAGCTTGCAAAAGAAATCAATGGCGCAATTATTAACGCGGACGCGATGCAAGTCTATCGCGACCTTCGTATTCTGACAGCTCGACCAACGCCAGAGGAAGAAAAATCCGCACCCCATTTCCTTTTTGGTCATGTAGACGCATCTGAAAATTACTCTGTTGGGCGCTGGATCAACGATCTATCAGCAGTTCTTCATCAGCTCAAAGAAACAGCGCAAACGCCGATCCTTGTTGGCGGCACAGGGCTTTATTTCAAATCAGCTCTACTCGGGATATCAGAAATTCCTCAAGTCCCTGAAGCCATCCGTCATGAGATCCGTCGACAAGCGGCTGGCAAAGACGCTCAAAAACTCCATGCGGAACTGACCGTCCTCGACCCGCTTACTGCTGAAAAGCTTAAGCCCTCAGATCCTCAGCGCATTTTGCGCGCATTGGAAGTTTTCATAGCAACAGGAAAGCCGCTTGTTTCCTTTCAGGGTCCCCGAGCAACATCTGTGCTTGAGGGCCTGAACTGCGCAGCCTTTTTTCTCTGCCCAGATCGAGACTGGTTGAGAAAGCGCATTGATCACAGATTTGATGAGATGATTGGCGAAGGAGCTCTGGATGAGGTCAGAGCTTTAGAGGCGCGCCGCCTGGACCCAAGCTTACCTTGCATGCGCGCTCATGGCGTGCCGCATCTTATCGCCTATCTGAACGCCAAGAGTTCTCTGACAGAATCAATTGAGCTCGGTAAAGGGGACACCCGACGCTACACGAAACGCCAATTTACTTTTGCACGGCATCAATTGCCACAATTCAGCTGGCTTGCCCCTGAAACTGCGTTTGGGGCGATCTCAGCGCGACTGTAGTAAAGCAACGAAGTTTATTTAGATGAATCATCCATTTGTGATTAAGGCTTGAGAATCCTGGATGAGAGCGGGCTAATTATCATGCAGCTTGCCAAAGGGATTTTATGTAGGACTGGTAGCTAGAGCAGGCCTTTATTGTGACGCCTTGCATGCGAGCGGCAAAAACGCTAGCAAGCGCAGCAATCGCCGGAGAATTGCCCTTATGACTTATCTGGTCACGGAAAATTGTATCAAGTGTAAGTATATGGACTGCGTGGAAGTCTGTCCGGTGGATTGCTTCTATGAAGGCGAGAACATGCTCGTTATTCATCCAGATGAATGCATTGACTGCGGCGTTTGCGAACCAGAATGCCCTGCTGAGGCCATTAAGCCCGATACAGAGCCTAACCTTGAGCAATGGCTCAAGCTTAACGCGGATATGGCTCAAAATTGGCCAAATATTACAGTTAAGCGCGAGGCCCCGGCAGACGCTAAGGAATGGGATGGTAAGCCTGGAAAATATCCAGATCATTTCTCTACAGAGCCTGGCGAGGGCGATTGATCCGTTTTGGGCTCAGCTTTGTTATCAAGACATTGACAGAAGAGTGTCCAAAACGTTAACGCTATAAAAATAATTTAAATTCAATAATTTAGATTAAAAATGCGGCTGTCCTGCGGCCGCGTCAGGGGCAAAGCGTCTTTGATTTTCGTCCTCTGACGTGTTATAGCTTTCTTTTATAAAGCTTATCTTTCGGTGGAAGCGTAACAGCGCCTCGCCCCCAGCATTAGTGGTGAATTGACGCTCAGTTCGGGATTCTGAGCCCATCTTCATGTTGCTTGAGCCAGGTTGCGACGACAGGAAATTCGATCGCCCGCCGTTGAAAGATAATAGTTTCTCGCGGTCTGTCGAGTGACTGGGCCGCACTGGGAGTACAGCGTATGCCATCCTCTAAAAAGAACGTTAAAACAAAGAGTTCAAGCTCTGCTCCTACTCAGACGCCAAGCAAAAAGCCGCCTGCCAAAACTGCTGCCGCCACAAAAAGCGCGCCAAGTAAGTCTGCGACTAAAGTCTCGGCGATAAGTTCATCAAAAACCCAAGCGGGCAAAAAACCAGCTGCGCCTGCCGCCAAAGCTCCGGCTGCAGCAAAAACGCCAGAGAAGTCTAAAGTCGCCCCAAAAGCCGCAACGCCAGCTGTTGCTGCGCCTGCGAAGACAGCGAATAAAACGCCTGCCGCGGCTAAGACGCCTGCTCCAAAGACCGCCCCTGCAGCCGCGAAGTCTGCTGCCCCAGTGAAAGGAGCGCCAGCGGATAAGAGCCCTCAAGTAACAAAAACGCCTGTCAGCAAGGCTAAAGCGCCTGCGCTTGAAAAAACCGCGCCAGCGCCAGCTCCAACGGCAAAAACGTCAGCCAAGCCTGTCAAAGCCCAAGAAACTGCTGCAAAAACGCCCGTCAAGGCGATAAAATCAAGCGAACAGAAATCTCCTGTTGCCGCCAGCGGCGCTAAGCCTGAGGCCGGCGCCAAAGCGGCGGCTCCAGTCGCTGCAAAGCCAGTCGCTCCGACCCAAGCTAAAGCGCCTCAGGTAAAAACGCCTGTTGAGGCAAGCGCTCCCGTGAAATCGGCGCCTGCTAACGCAACGCCGCGCGCCGATATGGCCAAGCCGTCAGCGCCAAAACCAGCAGCCGCGCCCGCTAACGCTTCTGCGCCCGCGCCAAAGCAACCTGGCATAGACCCAAAAGCCGCTCAGCCAACAAAAGCCAAAGTCGCAGGGCCAAAGCACGGCTTCAAATTGAACGAGTTCATTGTCTATCCCGCTCATGGCGTCGGCCAGATTACCGGCGTTGAAATTCAGGAAGTCGCGGGCTTTAGTCTAGAGCTTTTTGTTGTCAGCTTTTTGAAGGATAAAATGATCCTGAAAGTGCCGACCAGCAAAGTAATTACAGTCGGCATGCGCAAACTTGCAGAAACCAACATCGTGGAAAAGGCGCTTGGCACACTAAGCGGCCGCGCGCGAATTAAGCGCACCATGTGGTCTCGCCGGGCTCAGGAATATGAGGCAAAAATCAATTCTGGAGATCTGGTGACGATTGCTGAAGTTGTCAGAGATCTCTACCGCTCTGAGACGCAGCCTGAGCAATCCTACTCCGAACGCCAGCTCTATGAAGCCGCCCTCGATCGTATGGCGCGGGAGATCGCTGCTGTGCGACGCTTAATTGATGCTGAAGCCCTGAAGCTTATCGAATCTTTCTTACAGAAGGGCCCAAAACGCGCTCCCAAAATTGAAACCGAGGGCGATGGCGACGACGCTGCCGCTTCAGACGCCGACACAGATAGCGAAGGCGATGATTCAGATGTCGATCGCGCTGCTTAAAATCTGCATCAATTTAGTTAAAGAAAAAGCCCTCCTTTTGGAGGGCTTTTTTGTTCAGGCCATTTGCGCTTCTAACATCTGAACATCATCGCCTTGGAGACGCGAGAGTTCTCGACGCAACTTACTGAGCGCACGATTTTCAATTTGTCGAACGCGTTCCTTAGAGATGCCCAACTTATCGCCAAGCATTTCAAGAGTGACGGATTCTTCCGTCAGACGGCGTTCTTGAACAATCCGCAATTCACGATCGGACAGGATCGCTAAGGCGTCCTGCAACCACTGAACGCGCCGATCCGTATCGACATTTTGTTCAACGACTTCATCTGGCAATGGTTGATCGTCGACGAGAAAGTCCATGCGCTGAGCTGAACCCGCAGCATCATCGTCGACAAGTTGCGCATTGAGCGAAACATCAGAACCCGATAAGCGCGCATCCATTGTTTCGACATCAGCGCAGGACACGCCAAGGGCCTTAGAAATTTCTCTAAATGCGGCGCCCGAGGATTGCATGCGCGGATCGCGGGCTAATTTGGCCCGAAGGCGCCGCAAATTAAAGAAAAGCGCTTTTTGGCTCGAGCTGGTGCCGCCGCGAACAATCGACCAATTGCGCAGGACATAGTCTTGGATTGATGCGCGAATCCACCAAGTTGCGTAGGTTGAAAAGCGAACATCTCGCTCAGGGGTAAATCGCGCAGCTGCCTCAAGCAGCCCAACATGACCTTCCTGCACAAGATCTGTAAGCGGCAGCCCATAGTGCCGGAATTTAGCGGCAAGCGCGATGACAAGGCGCATGTGAGCCGAGGTCAATTTATGTAAGGCGTGTCGATCGCCCTGATCACGCCAATTCAAAGCAAGTTGCTTCTCTTCTTCTCTCTCGAGAAAGGGCGCGTTAGCGGCTGCTTTGAGTAATTCTCTGCCAAGACCAGGTAAGTAAGCCATCAGGGACTCCCTCTGCGCTTATTGTCGATCGAGGACCGATCGCAGGCGCTTTTTTGAACAACTCTAATTGTTCAACCCACCGGCTTGGTGGATGTTCCAGGCTCACCACAATTATTCGATTACAATTTTGTAATGTTCTCCCGGGATGATGGGGTCGTTTGGAGCTAACCCATTGAGAAGCCTAAAATATTCCAAAGGCCGATTAGGGACAACCATGCGCGTGGCCAGGGTTTCGGGATTATCGCCCGCCACCGCTGCGATAATCGCCAGACGCAGACCATGCACATCTAAGAACTCTTGCGGCGTTAGACGGCGAAAGGAGTTGATCGACTGAAGGAAAGACTGATCAACGCTATCTGTTAAGGCTCGGGCGGCAAAAATGAGTCGATAAAGAAAATCACCGTGCTGGATTACGGCGATGCGAAAATTCCACTCTCCCGCGCGCGCAGTTGCAACGATCGCCGACAGACCATTGATCTCTAATTTTTTGATAGAAGAAGCCAAAAGCCCATCAATCCATCCTGAGTTCAAATAGGTTTCCAAACTGCCAAAGTGCGGATTACGCACACTATCCAACCGCAACGCTTCATTGTCAGGCTGTCTTACGCCAAAGACTGCCTCATTAGCGTTTTCCAATAGAAATCCCTCAGGGGCGATAAAAGTAAAATTGAGCCGAGGATGCGTAAACTTTCGATCTCGAACAAAGCCTTCATTGGGATCGTCGCCAAAGGCGACGCCATTTATGGCTGCAAGATATCCAGCGCGATCGCGTATTCCGAGACCTGGCGCGCCAAGCTCACGCGCTGAAGCAACAGCCCGAGCAACGCGATCCGGCGTCGAGGGATGCGTCGACATAATGTCAAAATCAAAAGCGCTTTTTTTCTTGCCATAAAGCGACGCGCGTAAATCGCTCGACCGACCAAGCGCGGTTAGAAAGCGTGAGGCGCCGTAAGGATCAAATCCTGCGCGCGCAATAACGCGCACCCCAGCTATATCCGCATCCAGTTCTTGCTGACGAGAAAAGCTGGCGACAGAAAGTCGCTGATGCGATCGAACTTCTTCGCCTTTTTGTCGATTTTGGATAATCGCAGCGGCTTGAGAGATTAAGGCTGCCTCGCGTTCGCGTTCAGCGCGTAAAGCGCTATGCCGCAGCGTCACATGAGCGATTTCATGCGCCATGACGGCTGCGGCTTCTGACGCGTCCGCAGCTAAGGCGAGCAGTCCCCGCGTGACATAAAGGTTGCCTGAGGGCAATGCGAAGGCATTCACAACAGGCGTATTCAGAATGGTCACTTTATAAGCTGACTGACCAGGAACATCGCTCGCTTCGGCAAGTTTCAAAAGGATTGCGTCAAGATAGGCCTCGGCCTGGGGCGCATGATATTCGCCACCAAACTGAGTGACGAGCTCCTTATGTTGAACGGAACTGCGGTTATCCGTTGTGCTTAATGTGCTTGAGGCGGATTTTTGTGACGGAATTGGTTCAAAAAGCTGCCCCTGACGTTCAAGCTCGGCACAGGCTGTGAAAAAAAAACTGATCAAAAAAATCGAAAATAAACGCAAAGAAACGCTGTAACCGTCCTGCCAGAAGCGTAAGCTCGGTATGCGCTTTAGAATGGCTTTTCTCAAGGCGTGAGAGTTATATTTCAATTGCCCTCGTCTGCTCACCCTATCCGTGACTAAGGGTCGAATCTCATCAATTCAGGTATAAAAGAAGCGACTTCAAATTACGACCCAGAGACGCTTTGTAGTCAGCGGCATCAGATCCTGTCAAAATCGCGATAGTCTTTGAAAGATGAATAGAAATTGAATAAGGGGCGTCGCGGTATGCCTTTGGCGTATAAAAGAATAAAAA
>DHWC01000134.1 GCA_002412985.1 Methylocystaceae bacterium UBA5192
CAATACAGCTTGCGCCCCATGGTTAAGTAATATTTTGCCTTGCATAACCATTTCTTCAGGTGTTTTAGCAAGAGGTGTTTTAGTAAGGGCGCTTGCCTCAGATATATTTGGCGTTACGACACGAGATAGAGGAATAAGCGAGCCTAGTAATGCGTCTTCTAATCCTGAGGCAGACAGACTGATGCCTTGTGTTGGGGTTAAGACTGGGTCGATTACTAAATCATGAGGATAATTTTTTAGCGATTTGTGAATAGCAAGCGCGTTCTCAATAGTCCCAATCATTCCAATTTTTATACAATTTGGTAGGATGTCTTTGAGAAGAGCGGAAATTTGTGCGGCGACTAAGTTTTCTTCGATAGGCGCATAATCTAATACGCCGTAGGTGTTTTGAACTGTAATGGCCGTAACCACTGCCATGCCATAGCATCTATGGGCCGAAAATGTTTTAAGATCTCCTTGTAGTCCTGCTCCCCCGGATGGATCAGATCCAGCGATTGTGAGTAGGATTGGTGGTTTATTGCGTGTCATCTATGAGGCACTCGGTAATGTTAACGTGCCGCCCTCGCCATTTTCGGCCCCGAAACAAAGACGAGAGCCTTGTTTATTCCAATTAATTGCATTGATGCGACCAATTTTTGCTGCTTTTGATGGGTGCCGGACTAATATTTCCGAAGCATCCGATAGGCGCGTGAGAATTACCATGCCATCTTCGTAGCCAATAGCGACAACTGGAGCGCTGGGGTGAAAGGCTACGCAAGTAACCGGAATTTCAGGTCTAAGGCCGCACTCGCGTGGTGTTTGTCCCATAGGTCCATCTTTGGCGATAAATGGCCAAATGATGCAAGCGTCTGCGCCTGAGGTAGCCAACCATTTACCATCATGCGACCAGGAAAAGCTGCGTGTTTTACTTGGATAACCTGCCATTCTCATATTTTTATTGTCAGTCAACCGCCAGCCGTGAAGCGTATTTTCCTGCATGGATGTGATAACAAACCGCGCATCTGGTGATATTGTTATGTCTAGATGCGAGCCGTTCCAGCGTAGGAGTTCAGGACTGCTAGCATTGGGGAACCAAAGAGTAGCGCCGTTGTAATGGGCAATAGCTAATCTATAGCCTTTAGGAAAGAACTTAAGGCCGCGTGAGCTTGAATTTAGACTAAGCGATCTTGTCTCTCCTTTTATAGAGCGCGCACTTATGCAATGTCCCGCTGACCAAGCAATAGCTCCTTCCCGAATTGCCACTGCATCTATCCATTTAGATGTTTCAGTTACAATAGTTTCACAAACTCCATTCATATTAGTTAGGACTACACAACCATCATCGCCGCCAGTTACGAGGCGATCTTCATCAAAGGCGGCGCAAAGTATGATCCCCTCGTTATGGACTTTTACAAGTTGATTATTTTCGTCTCGACTAAAAAAAACATGACCATTAGCTAGAACAAAAACTGAAATATCAGCCAGAAAACCTGTCGAGACAATTGAATCCTCTAGAATGATTGGCTGAACCGAAGCTGTTAATGAGTTATTATTCACGCATTATCTTTCATATTGGATGGGAGAAGCTCGTCTAGGCAGCCTAATGCTTGCTCCCATTCTAATCTGACGTGAGGGTCATATTCAATTTGGATGAGCGAAGCGCTTAGAGTGACCAGGCGCTCTCGATTAAGCTGCCCCATTGCCCAGATCGCTGACCCACGTATTAATGGATTTGTATCTGTAAGTCGTCGCTCGATTAAGGAAGAAAATTCAACCTTTCCAGAGTTTCCTATGGCTATTAGGACGTTACGGAGAAATCTTGTATGTCCAATTCGTTTAATAGGAGAGCCGGAGAAAAAGCTTCTAAACGCAGTTTCATCTAATTCTACAAGCTCGTCTAGAGGCGGCGCCTCCAGCTCAGGGCGCGCTTTGAGTTTTAGTTCACTGGCGATTTGAGCAAATTTATTCCAGGGACAGACTGCAAGGCAATCATCACATCCATAAATGCGATTACCAATTGCATTCCGCAATTCAAGGGGGATTGAGCCCTTTAGCTCTATAGTTAGGTAAGAGATGCATCTGCGCGCATCGAGCCAATAAGGCTTCACAAATGCCTGTGTTGGACAAGCGTCTAGACATTGTTGGCATTGACCACAATGATCTATTTCTGGATCATCGATTGTAAGTTCTAAGTCTGTTAGGATTGCGCCAAGAAACAGCCAGGAACCGAATTCGCGTGAAACAAGATTGCTATGTTTTCCTTGCCATCCTAACCCAGCGGCCTGCGCCAAGGGTTTTTCCATTAAAGGCGCGGTATCAACAAAGACTTTAACATGATTAGGGCCTACGTTCTTAGTCAAGAAACTGGCAAGTTCTTTGAGGCGCCCTTTAAGAACATTATGATAGTCTCGATGTCTGGCGTAGACGGAGATCGTTCCAATTTCTTTTTTAGCTAACGTTGCGAGTGGATTTACCTCAGGTCCGTAATTCATGCCGAGCATGACAATTGTTTTTGCATCTGGCCACAAGTGGCGGGGATCGGCGCGCCGCTCAGCGCTTTCTGCAAGCCATGTCATCTCCCCATGAGCGCCAGAGGCAATCCATGCACCTAGTTTTTTTTCTATGCCTGTTGGCAGTTCTGCTAAGGTGACGCGACAGAGATTAAATCCTAGCTTTTGCGCTTTTGAGTGAAGCTGTTGTGTAAGTTTCAGAAGTCCATTTCGGTGTAGATTGGCGCTGGGCCCATCCCCGTAGCCCGATCGGCTAGAAGGGAACGAAATGCAGGGCGTGACTTGATCCTTTGATACCAGTGTTTCGTGGCTTCGTTTTCGTCCCATGGCGCGTCGCCCATGTAGTCAGCGCAGGATAGCTGCGCTGCTGCAGCAAAATCTGCATAAGTTAAGCGATCCCCAGCTAGCCAGCTTCGCATACTTATTAGGTAGCCAATGTACTGCATGTGGGGGCGAATATTGGCGCGTGCAATACGCACTAAATCCATATCTGGAGGGCCACTTTGAGCGCTGTAGCGCTTGTAGATTTTTTCTTTTACGAGCCATCCGGTAACCTCGTCAAAGAATTTAATATTAAACCAGTCAATGAGCCTGCGAGTTTCGATCCGCATCGGTTTTTCTTGGGGCAAAAGGCGACGGCTGGCATATGACGATCCATAAGTTTCGTCGATATATTCGGCAATTGTGGTAGCTCCAGGAACAACGCTCCCGTCGTCATCGATAAAGACAGGCGTACGGCCTCCAGGATCTAGCGCTAAAAATGCGCTACGGCGATCGTTTACGCGTTCCTCGATAAGTTCGACCGATATGTTATATTCGTTGAGTATAAGTCGAATAAAACGTGAATGAGGACAAAGAGGAAAGTGATATAGTGTTGGCATGTGTGATGGTCGTGATCTGAGCGGTAAGAGGATTGGGCGTGGTCAGAACAGATTGACGGCACCTTGGAATAGCGGCGGCAACCATAGTTGAAAAGGTATGACATGATTCGATTATTCCCCGCACTTTCTTTCCTGTTTATTTGGTGTGGCGGTTGTCTTGCAGAACCGCTTCGCGATGTCACCCCGAGCATAGCCATTATGGGCGAAGCAGTTGAGGAGGTAGCTCCTGACATAGCGATACTCCGCTTCGGCGTAGTAAGCGAGGGATCATCAGCCGAAACGGCCGCCTTGGAAAACGCTCGGATCAGTGAAGGCGTCATTAGGGAGCTTGATATGATCGGCGTCAAGACGGCCGATATACAAACGCAGGATCTCAAACTTATGCCGATCTCAATTCAGGATCGCGATCCCAAGACGAAAGCGACGATTGATAGAAAAATTCACAGACTGATAAATGACATATCCGTTCGGCTG
>DHWC01000130.1:0-2522 GCA_002412985.1 Methylocystaceae bacterium UBA5192
GTCAAAATTTGATTAAAAAAAAATGATCCAATAGATTAATCTTGAGAAATTTATCGCATAAACAGGAATCACTTGTTGAAATCAAAGATCTTTATCGATGGCGATTCTGGCACCACAGGTCTTGGCATCCGCGATCGGCTTGCTGGGCGCATGGATCTGGAACTTATTGCGCTCCCACAGGCGCAACGCAAAGACCTCGCGGCAAAACAGAACGTGTTATCGCAAGTTGACTTAACGATCCTATGCCTGCCCGATGAAGCCGCCAAAGAAACTGTTGCGCTTTGTGACGCTTTAGGCGCGAAAGCTCCACGCATTCTTGATGCGTCAACCGCGCATCGCACCGCTCCTGGTTGGATTTACGGCTTCCCAGAACTCTGCGCCAACCAGGCGCAAGAGATCGCCAAGGCGCAACGCGTTGCCAATGTTGGATGCTACGCCACAGGAGCCATCGCACTTTTGCGCCCCCTAATTGATGCGCAGTTACTGCCCTCTTCTTATCCGCTCGCTATTAACGCCGTCTCTGGCTATTCGGGCGGCGGTCGCCAGATGATTGAGTCCTACGAAAAAGGTGAAGCGGCAGCCTTCGAGCTCTATTCTTTAGGGCATCAACACAAACATATTCCTGAGATAATGGCCTATGCGCGGCTTGAAAGGCCGCCAATATTTGCGCCCTCAGTCGGTAATTTCCGTCAAGGCATGCTGGTGTCCATACCGCTTGCACTTGACGCCCTGCCAAAAAAAGTAACGGCGAAGGATCTCCAAGAAACCTATCAGCGCCATTATCATCAAGCCCCCCATGTTCATTGGGTTGCTGCCCCAACGAATGGGCGCCTTGACGCGCTCGCTCTCAATAATACCGATGATATGGAGGTATATGTTTTTAGTAATGAGACATTACGCCAAATCATCTTAGTGGCGCGCCTCGACAATCTGGGGAAAGGCGCTTCTGGCGCTGCTGTCCAAAACCTCAACTTGATGTTGAGCAAAACGCAATAAAGAAAAAGATTATTGCTGGCTCGAGATCTCCTTAATGAAGATCCTCGGGCAGCTTGTCAGCGACATCTTCATAGCGGCTCGTTCTGCTTCCCATCATCGCCTCGAACGCTTCATGGACTTCCCGAACCGAACGAGGGCTGAGACGTCCGCCGCGCGATTCATAAAAGATTGGCCGATTTGCGCGCGCAGGACGAGGTAAAAGAGCGGCAGCAGAGAGATTTGGATTCTCATCCAACACATGCAGAAACTTCTCTGCATCGTCTGTGCCAAGGAAATGAATAAGATATGTTTCGCCAGGGGTGAGCGGACGGCCAATTTTCTCTGCGATCTTCGCACCGTCCTTTTTCAGCATTTCTGCAGCAAGAACGGCTGAGAGATATGGATCCATCCGTAAATTAAGGATTTGCGAGCGCTTTAGCGGTGAAGCGTTAAGCGAAACGCCCTCCTGCCCTGCTACAGCTTTAGATTCTTCTGCGCGGCCATGTCGACCGCCAAATATTTTAATCGCGTGCAGCCATGTCTTTTCAACAAACTGAAAAAGACCGCTTGCCGTTGAGGTTCGCGCCTTTGCGCGTAAGGAGAAATTAGACTCCTTATCTGCAATCGCCATCAACAAAGCCGGATCCATCTCTGTAGTCTTAGCCGCCTTAACGACATGCTCAACAACAGATTGATGAACCTTAACCGGTCCAAAGCGCATGACTCCCAAACCATCCGCAACATCCGTACCGTCATCGCGGCGATGCGACCAGGTTAAAGCGGCCTGCTCAATAACAAAATCAGAATCCAGAACCTCTTCACCGCCATCTTTGGACAGTGAGGCAGGACCAGACGGCGGCACCCGGACGCGGGCGAGGCGATAAGGACGTTCGCTGCGCACCGTCTCTTCTTCATCTCCAGAAGGGCTGAACGATAAAACAGCAAGGAAGGACAGCAACACGCCGACGCCGATAGCGCGCGCAAGCAAAGGAAAAGAGCGACAAAAGCTAAAAGAACGAAAATGCGTCCATTGAAAATGCAACAGATGCGCGCGCACAAACGCAACGAATGAGGGCTCGTGCCCGCCACCCGGCGCTACGCTAATTTCTCGCTTTGAGAAAGTTACATCCGTCATTCGGTTCGTATTCGCTCCTTGGCCAGTTTAGGCCCAGGAGGGAATGTAACGAGTTGAGACGGCAAAAGATCGGCGCACACCGCCCTTGAGACGCCATAATCCCGCAAGCGTCTCAGCCCTCTAATCTTTTGATTTTATTAACCGAGTTCGCAAATTACGCTCGCTACGCGCGAGCGCTGCCTTTTTTTCGCCACAAGGCGCTAGAGCCTGCTAACCTTATTTAGAATCAAAGGGTTTATAGGCCGAACTTGGAAATCATCCCTTGCAGCATGTGATATTCCGCAGCCGGGACAGGCGTTGTCCGGGACAGGAAATTAACAGGCTTGCCATCTTCAAGACCATAGTCCGCAAGCCGCTGCACTTTTTTCGACTTGTCGAAATACACCGCGAGCACATGCTGATCTGTAACGGC
>DHWC01000130.1:2902-3255 GCA_002412985.1 Methylocystaceae bacterium UBA5192
CCCACGGTTGAGGTCGTTGACGGCGTTCCAAGGATGGACAGCACCTGAGGCGCTTCCATACCTGGCTTAACTTGGGTCACGCGTTTTTGATCAATGACCGCGCCCCTTGTGATGACCCCGTCATAACCCAAACAACCGCCAAGCGCGCCCGCCGCCAGGCTGGCCAGGGTCAGGCGCAGCACCAAAGAATTTTGATAAATAGATGAAAAAACGCGCTTATCTCGCGCCATTTTAGAGATCTCCAACTCAACGCGTCGCTGGATTTTCAAGCGACAAACCTATCCTCTAACGGATTTCGGTAAACTTCAGTTAAAGGGATTGCAAGCGCAGGCCAATATTTTCAAAATTAACGC
>DHWC01000130.1:3682-7533 GCA_002412985.1 Methylocystaceae bacterium UBA5192
ACCGAAGACGAGCGCCAAGAGCTTGCCAAACTCAATGATCTACCAGACATCAGCGCCTTAACTGCCCATCTTCGACTGATCCGGTGGAAAGCGAATGGAGCCATTGCGCGCGGAGAAGTAAGGGCGCGCCTTACTCAAATCTGCGTGCGCTCTTTGGAAGAATTTGAATCAGATCTCTCTTCGCAAATCGATCTCCGTCTCGCCCCACCGACTGCGCAGGATGCTCGCAGAGACGAAGAGCCACTCGATCGCGACGCCATATCACTCGCAGCTTTGTCAGAGGATCCGCCAGATCCGCTCATTGATGGCGTGATCGACTTATGGGCTCTGGTCAGCGAATTTTTAACCCTGGCGCTCGACCCCTATCCACATAAGCCCGGCGTTGAGTTTCAAGATCCAGCCCCTTCAAGCGATAAAAATCCCGCCGCATCCCCCTTTGCGTCGCTTCAGGAGTTAATATCGAAAAAAAACTAACCCAATCAGCCCCGCGTCTAGACGAGGCCTGGATCATAAAGGCTGCAAAGCTTGCTAAATTTCAGTTGGATAGGCTCTTGCGCCGTGAGCTTGCAAATGGCAAGTCAGCTGGCGCGCCACCCTGCAGCTTCGGCCAATGCAAAGCCGCTTGGGAAAGAGATCCAGTTTAATTAAATTTCGAGGCAAGCCGGAAAATGTCGCAATATGTAAGGATCGCCATCGATGCGATGGGCGGCGACTTCGGTCCGGCGGTTACGATTGCCGGAGCAGCCCTAGCTCTCGAAAAACATCCCGACAGTCGATTTGTTCTCTTTGGCGATCAAACGACCCTTCGCGCTGAACTTGCCAAATATCCGCGCCTTGCTGAAAACGCCGAGATCGCTCATTCCGACGTTGCAATCCGAATGGACGATAAACCCAGCCAAGCGCTGCGCACAGGTCGGCGCGTCTCATCCATGTGGATGGCGATCGAAGCCGTCAAAAAAGGCGAAGCGGATGTGATTGTCTCTGCAGGCAACACAGGCGCCCTCATGGCCATGGCTAAAATCTGTCTTAAAACCATCTCGCGCATTGAACGGCCAGCGCTTGCCTGTCTTTGGCCAACGCTACGCGGCCAATCTGTCGTGTTAGATGTTGGCGCCACCATGGGCGCTAATGCGCGCCATCTCGTTGACCTCGCCATCATGGGATCGGCTATGGCCTCGATTATTTTGGGGCTTGAACGGCCAAGCGTCGGCCTGCTCAATGTAGGCACAGAAGAAATAAAAGGCGTTGAAGAGGTCAAAGCAGCGTCTCAAATCCTTAAAGAGTCAAATTTGCCAGGCCTAGCTTACGCCGGTTTTGTCGAAGGAGACGGTATTGGCTTGGGCGCGGCAGATGTTGTCGTGACAGAAGGTTTTACCGGAAACATCACGCTGAAAACCGCAGAAGGAACAGCAAAACAAATTAGCGCTTATCTGAAAGAAGCAATGAGTAGCTCGCTTCTTTCCAAACTTGGCTATTTTCTTGCGCGTGGCGCTTTTAATCAATTACGTGCAAGGATGGACACACGCACAATTAATGGCGGCGTATTTCTCGGCGTTGAAGGCGTTGTTATTAAAAGTCACGGCGGCATGGATGCGATCGGCTTCGCCCGCGCTATAGAAATCGGCTATGAAATGGCCCGCAGCGATCTGTTAAACCGTATCCGCAAGACTGTTGAACTCGCCCATCGCTTTCAACAAGAAAGACCGCCCGAGCCGCCTGCGCAGAAAGCAATGCTCTGATGCCACATTCTTCAAAATTCCGCTCTGTCGTTCGTGGCGTTGGGGCATATCTTCCTGAGAAAATTCTGACCAACAAAGAACTTGCGGAACTTGTTGACACCAGCGATGAATGGATTGTCCAAAGAACCGGCATCAAAGAAAGACATATCGCTGCTAAAGGAGAAACAACTTCCATGTTGGGCGCGCGCGCAGCGCGCGCAGCGCTTGCTGAAGCCGATCTAAAAGCAGAAGAGATTGACCTCATCATTGTCGCCACTTCAACGCCTGATTGGACCTTTCCATCGACTGCAACGCAAATTCAGGCTGAGTTAGGCATCCATCAGGGCGTCGCTTTTGATCTCCAAGCTGTCTGCTCGGGTTTTGTTTTTGCCCTCGCCACAGCGGATAAATTTTTACGCTCCGGATCGCATAAGCGCGCGCTCGTAATAGGCGCAGAGACTTTTTCACGGATTATTGATTGGTCGGACAGAACAACCTGTGTTCTGTTTGGCGATGGCGCCGGCGCTGTCGTCGTTGAGGCCGTTGCCTCTCAAGGCGATATGAATGAACGGGGCATACTCACCACCCATTTGCGTTCAGATGGACGACATCGATCAAAACTTCATGTTGATGGTGGACCGTCTGCTACCCAGACAGTCGGTCATTTACGCATGGAAGGAAAAGAAGTTTTTCGCTTTGCTGTTGGCCAAGTCACCGATGTCGTTAAAGACGCCTTTGCGGCGACTGGACTGACAGCAAATGATCTAAATTGGTTTGTGCCGCATCAGGCAAATCGACGCATTATAGACATGTCAGCGCATAAGCTCGGCATTGCGCCTGAGAAAGTAATCGCAACGGTTCATCTTCATGGCAATACGTCAGCGGCAAGCGTCCCTCTAGCGCTCTCCGTCGCGCGACAAGATGGCAGAATTAAAAATGGCGATCTTGTTATGCTCGAAGCCGTTGGCGGAGGGTTTACTTGGGGGTCTGCGCTGGTTCGCTGGTAATCAAAAAATATAGGCTCTAAACGCATGGCGAAATCCCGCTCAGTCTTTATCTGTCAAAACTGCGGGGCGGTTTCATCTCGTTGGCAGGGAAAATGCGAAGCTTGCAACGAGTGGAATACAATTGCTGAAGAAATTGATAGTCCAATAAGTGGGCAGCGCATTTTAGGCGGCCGCTCATTTGAGCTCGAGTCACTTGCCGGCTCTTCTTCATCCGTCGACAGAGTTATCAGCGGCGTTGAAGAGTTTGATCGCGTTACAGGTGGTGGATTTGTTCCAGGATCCGTCATTTTACTGGGGGGAGAGCCTGGAATAGGCAAATCAACGCTGCTCATTCAAATTTGCGCCGCGCTCGCAATGCGCGGAGAGCGGGTGATCTATATTTCTGGTGAAGAAGCTGTCGCACAAGTTCGATTGCGCGCTTCCCGTCTTAATTTGGCAAGCGCGCCTGTTGAACTTGCAGCTGCGACGCAGGTCGAGGACATTCTTGCAACTTGCGGAAACGGAAAACGCGCCGCGCTCATTGTAATCGACTCAATTCAAACCATGCATACCAATCAAGCGCCGTCAGCCCCCGGCACGGTCACACAAGTGCGCGCAAGTGCGCAAGCTTTGCTGCGCCATGCAAAATCGAGCGGCTCAATTGTAATTCTTGTTGGGCATGTCACTAAGGATGGGCAAGTCGCAGGCCCTCGCGTTGTTGAACATATGGTTGATGCTGTTCTTTCTTTTGAAGGCGACGCCGCTCATCATTTTCGTATGCTGCGCGCGTCAAAAAACCGTTTTGGCGCAACGGGAGAAATTGGCGTCTTTGAAATGACGGGACTGGGACTAGCGGAAGTAGCGAATCCTTCTGCGCTTTTTCTTGCCGGCCGCGATGCGGCAGCGCCGGGCGCAGCGGTTTTTGCCGGCATGGAAGGTCAACGCCCCATGCTCTTAGAGATCCAAGCGCTGGTTGCGCCGACATCTTTGGGCACCCCCCGCAGAGCAGTCGTTGGCTTTGATCAAAATCGACTGTCTATGATTCTCGCCGTGCTTGAAGCGCATGGCGGTTTAAAACTCGGCCTCTACGACATCTATCTTAATGTGGCAGGCGGCCTGCGAGCCGATGAACCCGCCGCCGATCTTT
>DHWC01000030.1:0-1773 GCA_002412985.1 Methylocystaceae bacterium UBA5192
GGGAGTGGTTATGAAACAATTCATAGTATTCTCATTATTAATCGCGCTAATGGGTTTTGGCGTTTGGTCTTTCTTTGTCGCCAGTCGATATCAAGCGCTCTGCGAACTTTCCTATTTTTCAGCGTCAACCGCTGAATTAAAACATTGCGACGAACGCTTATCCGAACTGAAATAGTGGATTAGGTCTTAAAAAAAGAAGCTTAGCCCTAGGTTCAGCTCGATTTACAGACGCCTCAGGGCGGAGGCTGCAGGGTGGGTTAAAATTCGCCAGCTTAACATCAGGCCCAGGGCAATAATTGCCATAAGCGCGCTGGACAAGATCAGAATGAGAGTCATAGCGGGAAAAACGAAATCAATTTTCATAATGTATTTGATTAATCCAAAGGCAAAGCAAATGCCGGCCAATAGTGAGATCATAGAGGCGACTAAGCCGAGTAGGCCAAATTCTAAGGCGTAGACCGTCATAAGCCAGCGACGCGGCGCGCCAAGTATTTTGTAAATGACCGTGTCATAAAGGCGGGCTCGCTGGCTGCTAATAATTGCGCTTGTGAGCGCAAGTCCAGCTGTCGCTAAAGCAATAATTGTCGCGGCGCGAGCTGCAAAAGCAAGCTGGGTAGCAATCTTATCTACCGCCATTAAAACGTCCTTGACGCGGATTGAGACAATATTGGGAAATTCCTTCGCCGTTTGGCGCGTGAGGAGCGCGTCTGTCTTGTCCCGTTCGCTAAGCGATGGGGCGGTATAAGAGATTGTGAAAAGCTCTGTGTAGGGCGCGGCCTTAAAGGTATTAGGAGAAAAGACCATGACAAAATTTATGGCGTAGCTTCTCCAGTCAACTTTCCTAAAATTTGACACTGTAGCGATGAAATCGCGACCTAACACATTTACCTTTATTTGATCGCCAATTTTTAAACCAAAACCTTCCGCAACTTTTTGCTCAAGAGAAACAAGCGGCGCTCCAGCATAATTTTTCTCCCACCAATTTCCTGCGGTTAATGTTGAGTTATTTGGAAGATTTTCTGAAAAAGTGATGCCGCGGTCGCCCTCAAGAACCCATTTGGCCTCATCGGCGATGTTATATCGATCAAGCGGCTTGCCTTTTAATTCAATTATACGCCCCCGCATCATGGGCACATGTTCAATATGGGCATCAGGAACAGTTGTTTTTAAGAATTCATTAAAATGTTCAGTTTGTGTTTTTGGAATATCGAGGAAATAGAAATTAGGTATTTCGCTTGAATCCGCGCGAATAAGTTCATGGTGGACGGCGCCCTCAACGAGCGCGAGCGCAATTAACAGGGTTTGAGTTAGACCTGCAGATATAATTAAAGATGGGGCGATGCTCTTTGGGCGCCATATATTAGCCAAGGCCAAACGGAGAAGAGGAGTGTTTGGGTGCGCAAATTTTTTTAATACAAAGACTACACTCCAGCTTGCTGCGCGGAGAGACGCAAAAATTAGGAAAACGCCAATAATATAAATGACGCCCAGCTTCACATCAGAGGCTGAAAAAAGCGTAAGTCCCGCCAAGAGTAAAGCAGCTACTGCGCTTAAGATAGAATAGCGCCATAATTGGAGTGGCTGATCGTCATCGCGCAAAAGACGACTAACCGGCATTTCATGGATGCGTCCTAATGGGATGACTGCAAAGATGAATGTTACGAGCAAGCCGTAACATCCGCCTGTGAGAATACCCTGCAAGTTAATAGATGGCGTAAAGGGGAGATCAGAGATTTGATGCAACCAACTGGCCGCAAAAATAGGAATTAAAGA
>DHWC01000030.1:2140-3777 GCA_002412985.1 Methylocystaceae bacterium UBA5192
AGTCCGGCAATGGTAATTTGTATTAAGGCGATGGCAAAAACCTGGGATCCTGAGGCGCCGAGCGCTTTTAAAATGGCAAATTGCGTTCGTTTGCGCTCAGTAAATTCTCGGACGGAGTTTGCAACGCCAGCGCCTCCAGCAATTAACGCCGTGAGGGCAATAAGCGACAAAAGTTGAGTAAAACGATCCAGATTTCGAGAGAACTGCGGCGAGACAGCGTCTCTGGTGCGAATTTCCCAACCGGCATTTGGGAAGGCGCTATTTATTTCGGAATGAAAATTTTTAACTTCTTGATCGCTTGGATTTCCAGCCAAGCGGATACGGGTCAAATTTCTTATGATTGCGCCGGGCGTTGCGAGCCCAGTCGCTTCAAGCGCAGATCGCGACATAAATACTCTTGGACCAAAGCCGATGCCGCCAGCCAGTTTATCTGGTTCATTAATAAGCGTGCTGCGGATTTCAAATCGCTGATTGCCGATCGTAATAATGTCGCCCAATTTGACATCAAGCCGCGTCAAGAGCGTCGTTTCAACAATTAGGCCGTAGAGGCCTTTTTTCTCAGTAAGCGCGTCGAGGAGCGGAAGTTCTGGATTGAGCGTGAGTGCGCCAAATGCAGGGTAGGTTGCTGGATCGATCGCCTTGATTTCAATGACTGAGGTTTCGCCGGAGGCTTGATGCGCCATCGCGCGTAAGAGGGAGAGTTCGGATAAGCTTCCTCTGGCTAAAAGATAATCTTTTTGTTCTTGAGATAGCGCGCGCGACATGAGGCTTATGGAGGCGTCGCCGCCCAATATTGTCCTGCCCTCACGCGAAAGGCCCTGCGCGAGCGAAAAGGAAAGACTAGATACGCCAGCAATTGCAGCAACGCCAATGATGATACAGGCGATAAAGATTCCAAATCCGCGCCGATCGCCCAATAAATCGCGCAAGGCAATCCTGAGATTAAGACGTAACTTTGAGAGAATTCCGGCGGTCATGCGCGCGTATCTGATATAATTGATCCCGATTTTAAGCGAAGTCTTCGGGAGCATCTTGCTGCAAGACTTTCGTCATGGGTGGCAAGGATCAGCGTTGTCTTATGAATTTTTTGCTGCAAAAAAATGAGATCGGCGATTGATAGGCCTGTCTCGGAGTCTAGATTTCCTGTTGGTTCATCTGCTGCAAGGATAAGCGGATTCATACATAATGCGCGCGCAATAGCGACGCGTTGTTGTTCTCCGCCGGAGAGTTGTTTGGGAAAATGGGTTAAGCGGTCGCTTAGGCCCACAGAGGCTAAAGCCTCACGCGCGCGTTGGAAGGGCTCGGGCTTGCCCGCGAGCTCAAGCGGTATGGCGACATTTTCTAAAGCATTCATTGTGGGGATTAATAGAAAGGATTGAAAGACGATCCCAATATGCTCCCCCCGAAATCTCGCCAGTCGATCTTCTGACAATTGCGAAATATTTGTTCCAGCAATAACGACCGAGCCCTGGTCGGGACGTTCTAATCCAGCGAGCGTCATTAAGAGGGTCGATTTCCCCGATCCAGAGGGTCCAAGAAGACTTACAGTCTCTCCTTGCGCTATGTTGAGGGAAATATTCTTCAAAACATGGACGCGCGCAGCGTCCTGACCCAGAGTTAAATCCACCTCGACAAGG
>DHWC01000030.1:4168-5566 GCA_002412985.1 Methylocystaceae bacterium UBA5192
TGCGATCTTAGTCAGTTTTTCTGCAGCAGGGTTCAATTAATTTCTCTTATCTTCATGATGCTTCTTTCTACCCAAGCGATCGCAAGCGTGCCGAGAATCATTCTCTTTGGCGATAGTTTAACGGCAGGCCCAGGGGTTGGAGCCCAGGAAACCCTCTCAGCCCAGCTCTCTGAGCGCCTAAAAAAGTCAGGCTTTAATACGGAGGTTGTTAATGCTGGGGTGTCTGGCGATACGACTGAAACGGGCTTAGCGCGCCTCGACTATACGCTTGAGGGCGGGTCGGTTGACCTAGCGGTTATTGAATTAGGCGCTAATGACATGCTGCGCGGGCTCGATCCGCTCAAGGCGCGGACGAATTTAGAAAAAATTATTACTGCTTTTCAGGCTAAAAACGCGCGCATTTTACTCGTAACGATGGTCGCAGGCGAAAATTGGGGGCAGACTTACAAAAAAGCGTTTGATTCGATTTACCCTGAATTAGCGAAGAAATTTGGCGTGCCGCTTGTCCCATTCATCATGCAGGATATTTGGGGCGATCCACGTCTGTTAATCGGAGATGGACTTCATCCAAATGCGCAAGGGATCGCTAAAATGGTTGATCGCATCGCGCCACAAATTGAAACTGTCTTAAAGACGACACATCGAGATTAGAGTGTGTGTGAGATCGCTAGGGACCTAAAGTAACAAGTTCTGGAGGACGCATGCCAAGACTTTTTACGGCTTTGGAAGTTCCAGGTCACATCTGTCAAAGAATGGCGCTGCTTCGTGGCGGCATTCCCAATGCGCGCTGGATAGATGTTGAAAATTATCACATAACTTTGCGCTTTATTGGCGATGTTGATGACGCCTTTGCGCGCGATGCAGCAAATGCGCTCTCAATGATTTCACGATCCGAAATTACCATCACCCTAGATCAATTGGATTCTTTTGGCGGCGATAAGCCGCGGGCAGTTGTTGCTAAGGTTCGCGCCGATAAAGCCTTGCTGGAATTACAGGCGGAGCAGGAGCGATTGTTGCGTCGGTTAGGTGCGCCCCCTGAGCAACGAAAATATGTTCCCCATGTCACGCTCGCGCGTTTAAGAGGCGCTAGTCCTGGGTCTGTCGCTGCTTATTTTGGCGCAAGAGGATTTTTTCCGCCTCTTAAATTCACTGCCGAAAAATTTGTTTTGTATTCTTCAAAGCAATCCGTTGGCGGAGGTCCTTATATTGTCGAGGCGGAATATCCTCTCGCGCCAATAGCTGAAGAAGCGCCGCTTAATCGGCTTCGCGCCTAAAATCTCTGCTGCCAACTGAATTCTTTTTTTATGACCTGTTCTTCTCGACAATTTTTTTTAGGCTAGGGTCTTTTGTAATCGCCTCGTCTATAAGCCGGTCAGAGGCCTGTTCTATAGCGTTTTG
>DHWC01000028.1 GCA_002412985.1 Methylocystaceae bacterium UBA5192
GGTTTTTGATCGGGATTAATATATTCGCTTTTTTCTTGATTTATAGCGAGGTCTTTGGCGATCCATTAACGGTTATTCGTGGATTTGCCGTCATCCCGCGGGTGTTGTTTGGCGATGCGCAATTAGCGGATTGGATTATTGGGCCGCCCGCGCCATTGACGTTGATTACATCCCTTTTTTTTCATTCGTCTTTCCTCCATCTCGTCAGCAATATGCTTTTCCTTTATGTTTTTGGCGATAATGTCGAAGACGCAATGGGCTCTTTTTATTATTTGTTGTTTTACTTGTGCTGCGGCGTCACAGCAGGTGTTTTTTATATTTATTCAACGCCAGATTCGATCACGCCGCTCGTGGGCGCGTCGAGCGCTATCTCGGGCGTTTGTGCAGCCTTCTTATTGTTGCACCCGCGCGCGACAATTGCAGGCGTCTTTCCGCCTCTGACGATGGTGTTGCAGCCGCTGTGGCTGATTTCTATCCTGGTTGGGCAAAAAAGGGGGGCGATTTTTGGCTTGCAAGCGCCGCTCTTTGTTTTTCACGCCTCCGCTTTGCTTTTTATCGGAGCTTGGATGTTTATTCAGCTCATGAACGCCAGCCTGGGGGGGCTGGGTCACGTGGCGTGGATGGCGCATATCGGCGGCATTGCTGCGGGTTTGGTGTTGACGCCTTTTTTTAAGCGGCGCGATCAACCCTTGTTTCATCGCGGCGCTCCAGCTTCCCCTGAGGCCGAAGAGACGGGCGCGCCCCCCTTGGAAAAGCGAGGAGAATAGGCTGTTGCCAGCGTCATTTGACTCGCGCCGGAGCGGCCGTTACCAGAACGGCTCTCAAATTTACGATGAATCCGGGACCTGTAGAGCCCGCCGGGAGTTCAGCCGATGAAGATTCTCGTGCCCGTTAAGCGGGTCGTCGATTATAATGTTAAAATACGCGTGAAGCCCGATGGCTCTGGCGTTGATCTCGCCAATGTAAAAATGTCGATGAATCCCTTCGACGAAATCGCCGTTGAAGAGGCGTTGCGTCTCAAAGAAGCAGGTAAAGCGACTGAAGTTATTGTTGCGACGATCGGCCCTGCAAAAGCCGATGAGACGCTGCGCACGGGGCTAGCTATGGGCGCCGATCGAGGCATTCTGGTTAAAACCGATGAAACGGTTGAACCCCTCGCGGTTGCAAAAATTCTTGCAAAAATTGTCGCGCAAGAACAGCCTCACCTTGTCATCATGGGCAAACAAGCGATTGACGATGATTCTAACCAAACAGGTCAGATGCTCGCCGCTCTTCTAGGATGGGGTCAGGGAACATTCGCCTCAAAAGTTGAACTCTCAGCGGAGACGGTGGACGTCACGCGAGAAATTGACGGAGGCTTACAAACAGTCAGCTTGAAACTGCCAGCCGTCGTGACGACCGACTTGCGTCTTAATGAACCAAGATATGCGAGTTTGCCCAACATCATTAAAGCCAAGAAAAAAGATGTAGCCGTCAAAGAGCCGGCGGATTTTGGCGTAGATGTTCAACCACGCTTAGAAGTTTTAAAAACCAGCGAGCCTGCGACGCGGTCGGCAGGAGTTAAAGTTGCTTCAGTTGGCGAACTTGTCGCTAAACTGAAAGAAGCGGGAGTGCTTTAAATGTCGATCCTCCTTCTTGCAGAAACAGCTAAAGGCGCCTTGGCGCCCTCAAGCGCAAAAGCTTTAACCGCGGCCCGCGAGATTGGCGGCCCGATACATGTGTTGGTTGCCGGAGCAGGTCTGAAATCGGCTGCGGATGAAGCCGCACAGCTTACCGGCGTCGAAAAAGTACTTTATGCCGATAACGCTCTCTATGACCACCAGCTCGCTGAGCCAGTCGCAGCTTTGATTGTAAGTCTGGCCGCTAACTACACAGTGATCATTGCGCCCTCAACTAGCGCAACAAAAAATATTTTACCGCGCGTTGCAGCGCTTTTAGATGTTGCTCAAGTCTCAGACATTATCAAAGTGGTCGCGCCAGATAGTTTTGAACGGCCTATTTATGCAGGCAATGCGATTCAAACCGTGCGCGCTAAAGACGCTAAAAAAGTCATCACCGTGCGCACAACGGCTTTCGCAGCTACCGCCACTGGCGGCTCTGCGCCAGTTGAAATCATCAGCGCAGAGATAACAAATCCCGGCGTCTCGCAGTTTAAGAGCGAGGCTTTGGCGCAATCAGAAAGACCAGAATTAACGGCGGCGAAGACGATTATTTCTGGAGGCCGCGGCGTTGGGTCGGCGGAAAATTTCGCCAAAGTCATCGAGCCTGTCGCTAATCGATTAGGCGCGGCGATCGGCGCCTCGCGCGCGGCGGTCGACGCTGGCTTTGCCCCAAATGATCTTCAAGTAGGCCAAACAGGAAAAGCTGTCGCGCCCGATCTTTACGTGGCTGTCGGCATTTCAGGGGCCATACAGCATCTGGCAGGGATGAAGGATTCGAAAATCATCGTCGCAATTAACAAGGACGAAGAAGCGCCTATTTTCCAGGTTGCAGATTATGGGCTGGTGGCCGATCTTTTTGTGGCCTTGCCGGAACTCGAGAAGGAACTCGAGAAAATTGGGCGGTAAGGCGGCGATACAAGCCTTTTTCGCCCCTCTGGGCAGGCGCCCGCGCCTGATCCGCAATTGATAATATTTTCAGTTTTCTTTCGACCGAAACCCGCGGTATATTGCACTGCAACGACGATTGTGTTGCATCGCAACCGATGCCGGTCCTCATTGAGGTGATCGAAAAATGAGTTTCGAGATTCGCAAGATAGGCGTCATTGGCGCTGGCCAGATGGGCAAGGGGATCGCACAGGTGTGCGCGCTTGCTGGATATGATGTCGCGATTAACGATGTTTCTGTTACTCGGATCTCTGAAGCGATCGACGATGTCGCGGCGCAAATGCACAAATCCGTTGAGCGGGGCCATCTTGAAGCGCAAGCAGTCGCTGCAGCGCTGCCGCACATAACAGCAGCGCAAAGTCTGGCTCACTTTTCCGACTCCGATCTGGTGATTGAAGCGGCCACTGAAAATGAAGAAGTAAAGCGCAAAATACTTTCAGACGTTGCTTTATCCGTAAAGCCTGAAGCAATTATCGCCTCAAACACCTCCTCAATTTCAATTACCCGTCTGGCCTCAATCACAGGTCGACCCGAACGCTTTATCGGCATTCATTTCATGAATCCGGTTCCGCGGATGCAACTTGTTGAATTAATCCGTGGCATCGCCACGGATGATGGCACCTTCGAAGCGGCTAAGAATTTTGTCGGCAAGCTTGGAAAAACCGTTACGGTTTCTGAAGATTTTCCCGCCTTCATTGTTAATCGTATTTTATTGCCGATGATTAATGAGGCGATTTACACGCTTTATGAAGGCGTTGGATCGGTCGAAGCCATCGATACAGCGATGAAGCTTGGCGCTAATCATCCAATGGGGCCGTTACAGCTGGCGGATTTTATCGGCCTCGATACTTGCTTATCTGTGATGCAAGTGTTGCATGAAGGTCTTGCGGATACAAAATATCGACCCTGTCCTTTGCTGGTAAAATATGTTGAAGCGGGCTGGTTGGGGAAAAAAACTCAGCGCGGATTTTATGATTACCGAAGCGGCGTCCCAACTCCGACCCGATAAGACAATCCAGCATTTAATGTCTGTCTTTCCCTAATGGCGCGATCGGGATAGATTCCTTTGCGATAAGGAGTCTGCGCATGACAACAATTGACGCGGTGCTGAATTCTATTGATGCAAATTTAGAGGCGGCGCGCGGGCGATTGTTTGATCTGTTGCGCATTCCCTCCGTTTCAACCGATCCAGCCTTCACCCAGCATTGTCAAACCGCGGCTGATTGGCTGGCGCAACAACTTGTCAGTCTGGGCTATAGCGCGGATGTGCGCGCCACGCCGGGACATCCGATTGTGGTGGGACATGCGCGGGCGAAACGTAAAGACGCCCCCCATGTGCTGTTTTACGGTCACTATGACGTTCAGCCGCCAGACCCGCTTGACCTTTGGGAGGCGGCCCCATTCGACCCCAGGCTCATCCAGGGAAAAGATGGCCTAGAAATCGTCGCGCGCGGCGCCTCTGACGATAAGGGTCAACTCATGACTTTTCTGGAAGCTTGCCGCGCTTTTGAAGCTAATGGCGGCTTGCCGTGCCATGTGACCTTTTTGTTTGAAGGAGAGGAAGAAACCGGTTCGCCCTCCTTGCCCGGATTTTTGGCGGCTAATCGGGAAGAATTATCCCAGCCTGATCTGGCCTTAATCTGCGACACCAGCATGTGGAACGCCCAAAC
>DHWC01000075.1:0-1262 GCA_002412985.1 Methylocystaceae bacterium UBA5192
GTAACGCCTGCGCCCGCACCTCAGTTTGTCCCGGCCCCACAACAACGCAGACATGCGCAATGTCCGCTTCGCTGAGGCGCGCCAACACATGCCCGAGCATGGAACGTCCAGCGACTTCATGCAAAACTTTAGGGGTTTGCGATTTCATTCGCGTGCCCTCGCCAGCGGCGAGAACGACAGCGAGAGCTGAGCGAGAGGGAGACATCGGCGAAAGATAACCTGACGTAAGGAAATGGATTTATTTCTTGACGGAATCAGTCTCAAAGAGACAGGTCAATCCGGCCAAGCCTATTAAGATACAACGACTTTTAACTAAAGCCCGGCGCCGGCGCAATGGAGCGGCGCAGGCGGGTTGCTCAGCCTTTAAAGGCACGAAAGAGAAACCGTCCCGCGCCAAAGAGCCCTGTCTTTCTTCAAGGGCATGATAGGACAATATTAGGCGTTTGGTTCCGCCAATTTCCTGTATAGAGAATATCCCACCTTGAGCATGAAACTCTAGCTCGCCTGGTTGCCATTTAATTCATGATCGAACGCCGCGATATTCTGAAAGCCGCGCTTAGCGCTGTCGCCACAGGCCTCACCGGATCTAACGGGCAGGCCGAGAGCGCCGCCCCAGCCGCGCCTTCATTCTCGCGCGATACAGTTGTTGATCTCGCCCGTGCGCTTGCCGCCAAACCCTACTCCGCGCCGCCTAATGAGCTGCGCGATCCGTTCTCTGACCTGACCTATGAACAGTTTGTTGGCATAAAGACCAAACCCGGCGCAGCAATCTGGTCCGGGCAAAATAAAGGCTTCTCGATCGAGCTTCTGCATCGGGGTCATATTTTTACTTCAGCCGTCGACCTCTATCTTGTTGATAATGGCGCCACAACGCGACTGAACTATCAGCAAGACCTCTTTGATTATGGCGGGCTGAAACTGCCTGAAAAGCTTCCGGATCTTGGCTTTTCTGGCTTTCGCGTGATGCATGCGACGAAAGAGGGCGTTGAAGCGGAACTGGCAATCTTTCAAGGCGCAAGCTTTTATCGCGCGGTTGCAGAAGGCCAAAATCTCGGTGTGACCTCGCGAGGACTCTCCATCCGCACAGCAGATCCGCGCGGCGAAGAGTTTCCTGCATTTCGTGTTTTTTGGATCGAAAAACCAACCCTTGGAGATAATGCCCTCACGATCCACGCCTTGCTTGATGCGCCCAGCGTCGCCGGCGCCTACCGCTTCACTATTCGTCCAGGCGAAGCCACAATTATTGACACTGAACTCACGCT
>DHWC01000075.1:1641-3372 GCA_002412985.1 Methylocystaceae bacterium UBA5192
CCCCACTCGATCGACGTCGGCAAGATGACCTCAGGCCAATGGTTGCTTCCGCAAATGGCCTGCAAATGCTCACAGGAGCAACGGAGTGGTTGTGGCGACCACTCTCCAATCGCGAAAATCTGCAATATTCCTCCTTTGTCGATACCAATCCCAAAGGCTATGGCGCCCTCCTTCGCGACCGTAATATTTTTAATTACGAAGATGACGATCAACATTGGGAACGGCGTCCTTCTCTCTGGATTGAACCTCTTGGCGATTGGGGGCCAGGCGCTTTGCAACTCGTCGAGATTCCGTCGGAATCTGAAAATAACGAAAACATTGTTGCTTATTGGCGGCCAACAACTCCTCTCGTCGTTGGCCTGCCAGCAACTTATGCCTATCGTCAGTTCTGGTGCTGGGATCCCCCGACGCGACCGCCGCTCGCCACAACGGTAGAGGCGCGCGCTGGTCGCGCGCCTACGGGAAAGCGCCGCCGTTTTCTTGTCGTTTTTTCAGGAGATATCTTGTCGGATCCAAATCGGACGACGCAACTTACTGCGGCCTTAACGACTTCCCCGGGAGCGGCGTCAAATATTCGCACATTTCTCAACCCTGCCATGAAGACCTGCCGAGTTACATTTGACATTGATCCGTCTTCAGAAAATTTTTGTGAAATGCGCCTCGTGCTGAAATCTGGCGATACGCCCATCAGCGAAACCTGGCTTTATAGATGGACACCCTGAATTCACCTGCAACGCTTGATGACGTGGCGCAAAGAGCGACGCATAATCCGCAAATAGCCCCGCAAACGCCGGTAGAGGATCGCCTGGCTATGCCGGCGCAACATCTTTTCAAATTTGATGCGCGCCAGATTCACAAACGTGCGGCGCCTGAGCTCTGGACAACGCCTTGGCTTGCGCGCTTAACCACCTTCGGCGGAGGCTTTTTGCTCACGCTGTATGGCGGCTATGAAATGTATAAGGTCATTGACGTTGGCGGCGTCACAACCCTCAAGTGGGCGCTCCTTGGCCTGTTTTTATTAAATTTTTCGTGGATCGCCCTGAGCTTTATGAGCGCAGTAGTCGGCTTTACTCTTCTGCTTAACAAACCAGCGACGCCGCCAACGCCAAATAAATTACGTGAAAAAACCGCAGTCGTGATGCCCATTTATAATGAAGCGCCAAGCCGTGTCTTTGCTGCGCTTCAAACAATTTATGAAGATGTGCAGGCGACGGGATTAGGCGGGCAGTTTGATTGGTTCTTTCTCTCCGACACAACAAATCCGGACGTCTGGATTGCTGAAGAACGCGCTTTTATTGGCATTCGACGCCGGCTAGGTCCGCAAGCCCGTATTTATTACCGTCGTCGAGAAAAAAATACGGGGCGCAAGGCTGGCAATATTGAAGATTTCGTCACACGCTGGGGCGGCGCTTATAAGCATATGGTAGTGCTTGACGCCGACAGTTTGATGACTGGCTCAACGATCGTCAAACTCGCTGCAGCGATGGAAAGCGATCCCGATAGCGGCATCATTCAAACATTGCCCTTGATCATCAATCGCAACACTTTATTTGCTCGCGTCCAGCAATTTGCTGCGCGGATCTATGGCCCTGTGATCGCTATGGGCCTTTCTGCATGGATGGGTCGCGATGGAAATTACTGGGGCCATAACGCCATTATCCGCGTTGACGCCTTCGCACATCATTGCGGTCTTCCAGATCTCCGCGGCCGTCCGCCCTGGGGCGGCCATAT
>DHWC01000075.1:3595-8926 GCA_002412985.1 Methylocystaceae bacterium UBA5192
AATTACTGGGGCCATAACGCCATTATCCGCGTTGACGCCTTCGCACATCATTGCGGTCTTCCAGATCTCCGCGGCCGTCCGCCCTGGGGCGGCCATATTCTCAGCCATGACTTTGTTGAAGCAGCGCTCATCCGTCGCGCAGGCTACGCCGTTTATATGCTGCCGACATTGGGCGGATCATATGAAGAAAGCCCACCCTCATTAATCGATGTCTCAATCCGCGACCGACGCTGGTGTCAGGGAAACTTACAACACTCCCGTATCCTTTTTGCCGCCGGTTTGCATTGGGCGACGCGTCAGCATTTTTTAACTGGCATATTTGGTTATCTCACATCGCCGCTATGGCTCATGCAACTCCTCGTCGGCATCGTGATCGTTATTCAAGCCAGCTATCTTAAGCCAGAATATTTTACGAGCGATTTTTCCTTATTCCCAACATTTCCTCGCTTTGACGCCGAACGGTCGCTTGAGCTTTTCGCTTTGACGATGAGCATTTTGCTTGCGCCGAAATTTTTTGGCCTATTAGCCGCCATTTACGAACCTGAAACGCGCAAAGGCTCCGGCGGCGCGATCATGTTGCTCATTTCAACCTTATTTGAAATTGTTCTCTCTGCGCTTCTTGCGCCGATCATGATGCTCATCCAAACCGGCCATGTAGCGCAAATTATCTTTGGGTTTGATACTGGTTGGGATCCGCAGCGCCGGGATGATGGCTCCGTTCCCCTCATTGATATTATTCGTCGTCACCGCTCACATGTCTTACTTGGCGTCATCACACTTTTTGCCGGCATGCTGATCTCGCCATCGCTTGTCGCTTGGATGTCGCCAACAATCGCCGGGCTTATCTTAGCGATTCCTCTTTCTTGGCTGACTAGCCAGCGCTGGCTCGGCCTTGTTTTTCGTCGCGCCGGCGTATTAACAACGCCAGAAGAAACAACAACGCCCTCCATTGCAAAACGCGGCAAAGCCTTATCCAAGTCGCTTGCTCGCGCAGAAGAAGATGAAGTCAACGGCGTTCTTGCAATACACGCTGATCCAGAATTACGCGCTGCGCATGAAGCCTGGCTGCCAATCCGTAAGCCGCGTCAACGCGGCGTTATTTCCGCAGACCGCGCCATTGCGGAGGCAAAACTTGCCGACGCAGAAACAATCGACGACGCTGTACAATGGCTCAATCGCGGCGAGCGCATTGTCGCGCTTTCTGACCGCGCATTGATTGGGATGATCGCACGGCTGCCTCAGCGCCCGCAGCCAGCGGCAGACAATCCAAGAGCCGCAGAGTGAAATATATCTATAAAATTACCTCTTGTGACGCCTGGCGCACCGCAGAAACGGCAGGGATTTTTTTCGGCTCTGGAATCGATCTTTCAGATGGCTACATCCATTTTTCAACAGCGCAACAGGCTGAAGAAACAGCAGCCAAACATTTTTCCGGGCTAACGGATCTACTTCTGATCCGAGTTGAGGCCAGCCGACTTGGCGCAGCGCTAAAATGGGAAGTCTCTCGAGGAGGAGAGAAATTCCCGCATCTCTACGCGCCACTCATGCTAAAAGATGTCGAATGCGTATCGCCTCTAAAGCTACGCGCAGATCATCGCCATGACTTTACAGGTCTGCTGAAATGATCAGCATGTATAAATTCGCAAAGCCATTCCTCCACTTACTCGATGCAGAAGACGCACACCAGGCGACAATTGCGCTACTCAAATTCTTACCTCGCCTCAAGCCGCCGCAGGATAATCCAAATCTTACTGTGCAAACATTCGGTCTTTCCTTTCCTAACCCCATAGGATTGGCTGCAGGGTTTGATAAGGATGCCGAAGTTTTTGAGGCAATGCTCACGCTTGGGTTTGGTTTTGTTGAAGTTGGCACGCTCACGCCGAGAGCGCAGCCCGGAAACCCACGTCCCCGCGCCTTTCGGCTGACGCCCGATCGGGGCGTGATTAACCGTTACGGGTTTAATAATCACGGTCATGCGCCAGCTCGCGCGCGGTTAGAGCGATATCGCCAATCAGGCATTATTGGCGTTAATATCGGAGCAAATAAAGACGCAACAGATCGTATCCAAGATTATGTCGCCGGTATTGACGCTTTTGCGACTGTAGCAAGTTATTTCACCATAAATGTCAGCTCTCCCAACACGCCCGGCCTAAGAGACTTGCAAGAGCCCAAGATGTTAACGGAGTTGCTCGCGCGTATTATCGAAATACGGAATAAGCAAAATTTCTATAAACCAATTCTGTTAAAGATTGCGCCCGATCTCTCTTATGCGCAGCTTGATGATATTGTTCATGTCGCACGAACGCGTGGCGTTGATGGTATGATTGTATCAAACACCACCCTTGCGCGGCCAACTATGCTTAAATCTCCCTATCGAGAGGAGGCAGGCGGTTTATCGGGCGCTCCGCTCTTTAACGCATCAACCCGGATCCTCGCGCAAACCTATCTGCGCGTTGAAAATCAATTTCCATTAATTGGCGTTGGCGGCATTGATAGCCCGGAAACCGCCCGCATAAAAATTGAAGCTGGCGCGACGTTGATCCAACTCTACTCAGCCCTCATTTACGAAGGTCACGAGCTGATTGAGAAAATAAAAAATGACTTATCGCAAACGCTTCAGCGCGAGGGGATTCCGCTTTCCGAACTTGTAGGACGCCAGGCGAGACGCTACGCACAATCATAACTTTCGCATTGCGATCCGAGATGATATTGCCGCTTACTTTATTCCTACAAAGAGGTTTCCACGATGAGCGAACATATTTGGCTAGCGACAGGCGAAGCAACCGTACTTGCGGCTGAAGGGCAATTTACTGACGCCATGCCAGAGGTGTTGATCGGCGATGTAAAAGGACCCGTCGGTCATGCTTTTGCAGGCATGACAGGACAAGTTGCCGGACATCCCCGCATGTTTGTTATTCGCGACCTCAATCAACAAGTCCGCCCCGCCACAATGATGACGACAAAAATGACGGTGAAGTCAGAGGCTTATGTTGAACTGCTTGGCGGCATCGTTCAAGCCGCGACAGGCGACGCGATTGTTGATTGTCTCGCGGAAGGCGTCATTCCAAAAACGCAGGTCAATGATCTATGCATGATCATCATGGTTTGGCTTGATCCCCGCTGCGCAACAGACGCTAATCTTGATAAAAAGGACCTCTATCGCACCAATTACGAAGCCACGAAGCTTGCTATTGCCCGCGCTTTGAATGGCCAGCCCACTGCTGACGAACTCATCGCTAATCGCAAAAACATTTCTCATTACGCCCTTGAGGATGTTTTCGAAGACTAGCCCCGTCATTTTCTCAAGCTAAGCCTCGCAGACCGGGCTCAAGTAAGGCTTGTCGCCGCCCTGTGAGACTGCTATGACCTGCCCGCGCGCGGGGCCTTACGTCCCGTGCGCAATCATTGGGTTTCCATCCTTCGGGCCGCGCCGGCCAGGTCAACTTTAGGCCTATTGTCTCACGCTCAAGCGTTTAAGAGACATCCGATCGTTGGAAATCTTCTTGTAACGCTAACCCCGCCGGCGCCTGCCCATTTAGGGCTTTTCAGGAGAACATATGTCCGTAACGACCGAGCGCGCGCCAACGCGCGAAGATTTTGCTGCCCTCCTCAATGAAAGCTATGGCGATAGCGAAGCTTTTGAGGGATCCGTCATCAAGGGCCGCGTTGTCGCAATTGAAAAAGACGTGGCTGTAATTGATATCGGATTAAAAACCGAAGGTCGCGTAGCCTTAAAAGAATTCACCGGATATGGACGCGATCCCGCGCCAAAGATTGGCGAAGAAGTCGAAGTCTATCTGGAGCGTGTTGAAAACGCACTGGGCGAAGCTGTTATCTCTCGTGACAAAGCCCGTCGCGAAGAAAGTTGGGTTAAGCTCGAGAAAGCTTTTGAAACCAACGAAAAAGTTGATGGCGTGATCTTCAACCAAGTCAAGGGCGGGTTCACGGTTGACCTTGATGGAGCCGTTGCATTCCTACCTCGAAGCCAGGTCGATATTCGCCCTATTCGCGACGCTGGCCCCTTGATGAACGTGCCACAACCTTTCCACATCCTGAAAATGGATCGTCGTCGCGGCAATATCGTTGTGTCTCGCCGAACTGTATTGGAAGAAAGTCGCGCTGAACAACGTCACGAGATCGTCGCCAACCTTGAAGAAGGTCAAGTCATCGACGGCGTTGTAAAGAACATCACGGATTACGGCGCCTTCGTCGATCTCGGCGGCATCGACGGCTTGCTGCATGTCACCGACGTTGCTTGGCGTCGCGTCAACCATCCTTCTGAGGTGCTGACAATCGGTCAGACGGTCAAGGTTAGAATCATCAAGATCAACCATGACACCCATCGCATCTCACTGGGCATGAAGCAGCTGCTGGAAGATCCATGGCAGGGCATTGAAGCTAAATATCCGTTGGGCGCGAAGTTCCATGGACGCGTGACCAATATAACGGACTACGGCGCTTTTGTTGAATTGGAGCCCGGTATTGAAGGACTGGTCCATGTCTCAGAAATGAGCTGGACAAAGAAAAATGCGCATCCAGGCAAGATTGTCTCAACGAGCCAAGAAGTTGATGTGCAGATTCTTGAAGTAGATCCGTCAAAGCGTCGGATTTCTTTAGGCCTCAAACAGACCATCCAAAATCCATGGGAAGGCTTTGCTGAAAAATATCCTGTTGGCGCAACTGTTACGGGCGAAGTCAAGAACAAGACTGAATTTGGTCTATTCATCGGCCTCGACGGCGATGTTGACGGCATGGTTCATCTTTCAGACCTGGATTGGAATCGTCCTGGCGAACAAGTCATTGATGACTACAAGAAAGGCGACATGATCACCGCTCAAGTTCTCGACGTTGATGTTGAGAAGGAGCGTATTTCACTTGGCGTCAAGCAGCTTGCCGGCGATCCCTTCGCCAGCGTAGGCGCGACTGAGGAAGGCGGCGACGTTAAGAAAGGCGCCGTTGTGACCTGTGAGATCATCGAGGTGAAAGAATCCGGAATCGATGTCAAAATTTCTGGCACAGATTTAACAACCTTCATCAAACGCAGTGAGCTTGCTCGCGATCGAACTGATCAGCGAACTGAACGCTTTGCTGTTGGCGAAAAGGTTGATGCCCGCGTCACCTTGTTTGATCGTAAAGCGCGTAAAGTCGCTGTTTCGATCAAGGCTTTGGAAGTCGCTGAGGAAAAAGAAGCGATCGCCCAATATGGCTCCGCCGACTCAGGCGCCTCGCTTGGCGATATTCTTGGCGCCGCTTTGAAAGCGCGTGACGATACGCCGAAGAAAGCCAAAAAGTCAGACGAAGAATAAACCTTCTCGTCCCTAAACTTACTCC
>DHWC01000075.1:9238-12164 GCA_002412985.1 Methylocystaceae bacterium UBA5192
CTTACTCCAAGGCCCGCGACAAGAATTGTCGCGGGCCTTTTCATATTGAAAATGCCTGTCTTGAAAAGATTTCGTTAACCATAGTCTGAGGAATAACACCCGGCGTTAACTTTAGTTTGTCTCGCCTCAGGCACAATCAAGCTCCTATGCGCCCTGAAAAAGGGTGAGTGGAGTATTAATATGCGGTCGCCTTCTCAGGATTTAAATTCTTATCACAGCCCCTCATCCTGTAACGCCGCTCCTCAGGCCCCAGTTCGAGCGCGCCAAACTGGCCTCTATGCCGCACTGGGTATGGGCATAAGCGCAAGCCTTATTCTTCTTTTAGCTTTCTTTCTAAATACACAACCAACAGAGGCGCCCGTTGTTGCTGAAACAACAAGCGCTCCTGTGACGCTCTTTTCCAAATACACAACCAAGGCGACGATGGCGGAAACTGAAGCTGTCGCTATGGCTCCCATGAAGCCTTTTGCGGCATTTGATTTGTCGCTCGCTGGCTTTGAACAGGAGAAAAAAACAATCGCCTCTCATATGAACAGCGATGATAACGGCCGGATTGATAGCCTAACAATTGGCCAATTCGCGATGGGCGCCCCATTTGCGCACATCGATATCCATCAAGGACTAAGCGAGAAAGAAACTGCTCCTGATTTCTTCCTTGATATGTCGCGCCATGCGGCGCAACTGGGCTTAAATGTCACCCGCATCAGTCAACCTGGAGTGCACCAAACCCGCTTGGGCGCTTTTGAAATCGCAGATATTCGATTGATCCAGCCAGCTGGCAATGGCCTCGGCGAGAGCGATCGCGCTTGCTTTGCCGCTCGCCACGCCGATAGCAAACGTAATTTAGAGATCGCTGGCATTATCTGCCAACCCAGCGCCGAAAGGCCGCTTGCGCGGAGCAACCTAGCCTGCGCGCTTGATCGACTGGACTACCGCCCCACGGGTGAAGACGCGGACTTTCGAAATTTCTTTGAAAAGGCCGAGGCTCCGCTCTCTTCTCTTTGCGCCAATACTATCTCGCATGACGACATCACCGCCTCAATCCCAAGGCGAAAATCGCGCGCAGGCGCCAGATAAAGGCTAAATCCTCTGGAAAAGCGGCATTAAGATAAATTCTCGCTTTTCGCGATAGATGTATCGCTTTTGTGGATCATTTCGCGCTATGATCCTCAACGTCTACTCTGAACGTCACGAGGAAAAGAATGCGTAAAGTATCGATTGTTGCTGCAAGCGTCTGCTGTCTAGCGGCGCTTATGGCAGGCAACACGGCCCTGGCCAAATCCGGCTCTAAAAGCTCAGATTCGGCCTCCCATACGGGTCGACGCACCATCGATGTTGAGCGCCGCAGCTTCCTCGATCCAGGCACGAAGGTTCCTGTGGGCAGCACGAACCGCTATATGACCCAGCAAACCTTTTCTAACCAGGATCCGGTCTACGCTAATCAACGGAGCTGGTACATGGGCGAGACCCTGCCCCGCCGCTGGGATCAACCCTGGTCTCCAGGCGTCTCATTTGAATCCCCCACATTTGACGCAGATTAAGCTCTCAAAACCCCGCTAAGGTGGGAATAGCAGAGAAATCTAGCGGAAATCCTTGACTCGCTCATGTCGGTCGAGTAGCCAAACCCTTAGATCCAAGTTTGACTTGGGTCTATTGCACCCGTGGCCTGTCGCCTTGAGCGATGGCCTGTCAGCCGGTAATCGGCAGAGGAGGGCGCGTTCCTAACCCAGCTTGCTGGGCGTGTCAGGGAAACGCGAGATCGAGGGCGCGTTGGGACAAGGTCTCAACGGCTCATTCGTATTTTCGTCTCATGCACGCGAACGCGGCCATAAGAGGACTGAAAATACAGTGACAAAGCGTTCAGAAGCAAAATATAAACTTGATCGTCGCCTTGGACAAAACATCTGGGGGCGACCAAAGAGCCCCGTAAATCGCCGTGAATACGGCCCTGGTCAGCATGGACAGCGCCGCAAGGGCAAGCTGTCGGACTATGGCACTCAGCTAAAGGCAAAGCAGAAGCTTAAGGGCTATTACGGCAATATTTCTGAAAAGCAATTTCGTAAGTATTACGCTGAGGCCATTCGAATGAAAGGCGACTCGGGCGATAATCTTATTGGTCTCTTGGAGCGCCGTCTTGATGCGGTGGTCTATCGCGCAAAATTCGTTCAAACCGTCTTTGCCGCACGTCAGTTCGTCAATCACGGCCACATTCGCGTGAATGGACGTCGCGTGAATATTCCATCCTATCTTGTCAAGGTTGGCGATGTTGTTGAGGTGAAGGATACCTCAAAGCAGGCTGTTACCGTGCTTGAATCCATCGCGCTCGCTGAACGTGATGTGCCGGAATATTATGAAGTCGATCACACCAAAATGACGGCGAAATATATGCGCGTGCCCCATGCGACCGAAGTACCTTATCCGGTGCAGATGGAGCCCAATCTTGTGATCGAATTCTATTCACGCTGATCCAAGATTAAGCTAAAAATTTCGCAACTCTTGCGTATATTGAGCGTTAGGACGCCGGCATGGAATTGCCGGCGTTTTCTTTTTCCTACATCTCTTGAACATGCATATTTTCAAGAATTCTAAGCTTAAAAACTCAAATTCTATCTCAGGCGCCATGTTGCTGATTCCATCTTAGAGCTGTCAGCTTATCAGGATGGTGTTCAAGGATGTTGAGGCAATAATGCTTCTTAATATTAAAAAAATAGCCGCAATCTTTTTTAAGAAAGCCCAAGCTTTAAACGACGAAGGATATAATAGAAAATCATATTAAGAAATAATCTAATTTCAAAAAAAAGCCTCTATTTGCTGCGGTTATTTACAATTTTTGCATCAACTCAATGTTACAGAGGGCCAAGGAGACAAATTATTTTAGCGAAAGAAATAAGCGCTTCAGCCTTTTGGACCGAAGCGCTTACTTAAA
>DHWC01000080.1:0-815 GCA_002412985.1 Methylocystaceae bacterium UBA5192
GGCGTCGCGCGCGCGCAAGTGCGCAACTACACCAGCGCCGACGATTATTATGAAGCTGACGCGGAAGCGATCGCGGATGAAATCGGCTCCCCTATTGAGGTGGAGGCATTAGGCCGCTCTGTGATTTCAGAGTTTGAGAGCTATGTGAAATTAAACAAACGCATCTCTTCAGAGGTTGTTGGTGCGGTCACCCAAATTGAAGATTTCTCTAAACTTGCGGACACTGTCGCTTCGCATCTTTCTGTAAAGATTGCTGAGAAACAAGATGTGCTTGAGACAATCAGCGTCACCAAGCGCCTTGAGAAATGCCTTTCATTGATGGAAAGCGAAATCTCCGTACTTCAAGTCGAGAAACGGATTCGCACGCGCGTAAAACGTCAAATGGAAAAGACCCAGCGCGAATATTATCTCAATGAACAAATGAAGGCGATCCAGAAGGAGCTCGGGGATGAGGACGGCAAGGATGATCTTGCTGAACTCGAGGAGCGCATTAAAAATACGAAGCTCTCCAAAGAAGCGCGCGATAAGGCTACTGCAGAATTTAAAAAATTACGGCAGATGTCGCCTATGTCGGCGGAAGCCACTGTCGTGCGCAACTATCTCGACTGGATCATTTCCATACCGTGGGGAAAACGCTCGAAAGTTAAGCGCGATCTTGGACAGGCTCAGCTAGTGCTGGACGCGGAACACTTTGGACTGGAGAAGGTCAAGGAACGCATCCTTGAATATCTTGCCGTTCAAAGCCGGGCGAATAAATTGTCCGGGCCAATACTCTGCCTCGTAGGACCGCCAGGCGTTGGCAAAACATCGCTTGG
>DHWC01000080.1:1193-1339 GCA_002412985.1 Methylocystaceae bacterium UBA5192
GTTCGGGATGAAGCAGAAATTCGGGGACACAGAAGAACCTACATTGGGTCAATGCCTGGTAAAATCATTCAATCCATGCGCAAGGCGAAGACCTCAAATCCGCTCTTCCTGCTGGATGAAATTGATAAGATGGGAATGGATTTCCG
>DHWC01000080.1:1716-2351 GCA_002412985.1 Methylocystaceae bacterium UBA5192
TATCTTGAAGTAGATTATGATCTGTCAAATGTGATGTTTGTCACAACAGCCAATACGCTCAATATTCCTGCACCCCTCATGGATCGCATGGAGATCATTCGTATTGCCGGTTATACAGAAGATGAGAAAGCTGAAATCGCCCGTAGACATCTTATTCCGAGCGCCGTGCATAAGCATGGGCTTGCGCCAGAGGAGTGGATGATTGCGGATGACGCGCTGCTCACTCTTATCCGACGCTACACGCGCGAAGCTGGCGTGCGTAATTTAGAAAGAGAAATCTCTAATCTTGCGCGTAAAGCAGTGAAAGAAATACTGCTTAAAAAGACCAAGAAGATTGCCGTCACGTCAGAAAACATCACCGATTATCTCGGCGTGCCAAAATATCGATACGGCGAAGCTGAGCTTGAGGATCAAGTGGGCGTTGTTACTGGCCTCGCCTGGACTGAAGTTGGCGGCGAGCTCCTGACAATTGAAGGCGTCATGATGCCTGGCAAAGGTAAGATGACGGTCACCGGCAATTTGCGCGACGTTATGAAAGAGTCAATTTCAGCCGCTGCCTCCTATGTGCGCTCCCGCGCTGTCGATTTCGGCGTCGAGCCGCCGATTTTCGACCGTCGCGACATTCACGTGCATGT
>DHWC01000080.1:2726-5359 GCA_002412985.1 Methylocystaceae bacterium UBA5192
GCAATTGTCTCGATCATGACCGGCATCCCAGTGCGACGCGACATCGCCATGACAGGCGAAATTACCCTTCGCGGCCGCGTCCTTCCGATTGGCGGCTTGAAAGAAAAGCTCCTGGCCGCCTTGCGCGGCGGTTTGAAGAAAGTGCTGATCCCAGAAGAAAACGCCAAAGATCTGGCTGAAATCCCGGATGCTGTGAAGAATGGGCTAGAGATCGTTCCAGTCGCCCGCATGGAAGAAGTGCTTCAGCACGCGCTCATTTCACAACCAACGCCGATTGTTTGGGAAGAGCCCGCAGCTGATGTTGCTAAACGCTCAGGTAGCTTGGGCGAGGACGATAGTTCAGGCGTGCGCGCTCATTAAAAATTAGCCTCCTAAATTCCCCGGCTGCGCCTTTTGACGCCGCCGGGGCTCACGTCTTAAGGCCGAATATCAACATATATTGGCTGAGCAGGCGCGTGGCCCTAATTTGCCTGCTTTTTAGGCCCAAAAATTCCAGCCTTTTCGGAGGTTTTTCGGCAAATCTGGCCCAAATACCTTGCTTTTCCGTCAATTTGAGCTCAACACTCTGGCCCGCTATCAGATGACGATTCGAGACCGCGCTGCGTTCCACCGAGCACGTTTTTAAAGCGGCAAGATCGCCGGCCTCCCCGGCGTGAAGAAAAAGGAAAACTTCATGAATAAACAAGAACTGGTCGAGCATGTCGCGGCCCAAACAGACAGCTCGAAGACTGCCGCCGGCGCTGCAGTCGACGCTGTGCTCGACGCCATCACTAGCGCACTCTCCAAAGGAGAAGAGGTTCGTCTGGTTGGCTTTGGCACTTTTGCTGCAAAACACCGCGCAGCCAGCAAAGGCCGCAACCCCTCAACGGGTAAAGAGATCGATATTCCAGCCTCAACCAGCGCCCGCTTTAAACCCGGCGCGAGCTTGAAGGAAGCCCTCAACAAGAAGTAAAGCTTCTTCTAGGGCTTAGGCTCAAGGACCGTTAAGAAGGCCGTCGAGACCCCTCAGACGGCCTTTTAAATTTATCATTTTGAAATGATCGCGACGGCGCTTGCTTCACAAGCGCCGCATGTCTAATAAAACCCAGGTCATGAAGCTTTTTGTGACCTTCGGGCGGTTAGCTCAGCTGGCAGAGCATCTCGTTTACACCGAGAGGGTCGGCGGTTCGATCCCGTCACCGCCCACCATTTTACGTCGCAGCCGTCAAAGAGAAATCTGCGGGATGAATAGATTAGTTACCCTGCTACTCTCCGCGATCTCAGCAGCTTTCCTTATCGCCCTACCCTGCGCTAACGCCGAGGAGATGAGCTTTCGCGTTGTCAGCCTGGGGAATTGCGCCGCAGCATGCCCGCAAATCATCGCTGCGCAAGGCGAAATCGGCGACACAACGCCAGAAGCCTTTCTGGGCTTTGTTCAAGAACAAGTCGGTCAGAATAATTTACACGGCATCGTCTTACTTGACTCGCCAGGAGGCAAAGTTGTCGCGTCAATGGAGTTTGGACGCGCCATTCGCCGCTTAGGCATGGCCGTCATTGTTGCGCGGCCTGGCGCTGGGTCAGCCGCACGCGGCGTATCAATGATTTCTGGCCGCTGCTATTCGGCATGCGTCTATGCGCTTATGGGCGGAAGCAGAAGGGTTATCCCGCCTGAAAGCCGCGTTGGCGTACATCGCATGTTTAACTACTCCACGAATTTTGATTTTTCCGAAGGCGGTATTGTCCAAGAACGCAATCTTGATGATGGCGGCATGCGCTTAACCCTTTCTAATTATGCGCGCGCGATGGGCGTTAGCGTTGATCTTGTTAATCTCGCTGAACGCACATCGCCTGATCAACTCTATATGCTTTCAGGCAATGACATTGCACGCTGGCGTCTAGCGTCACGTAAACTTTAACAAGCATCCAGCAAGAGGCTGGGACATCAAAATAGGTTAGACGATGAAACATATTGTCGAAGGTCTTGAAAATCGTCGCGCGTCAGCGCGTCTTGGCGGTGGACAAAAGCGCATTGACGCCCAGCATGCACGCGGCAAGCTCACGGCGCGGGAGCGCATCGAACTCTTGCTTGACCAAGGATCCTTTGAAGAATTTGATATGTTCGTGACGCATCGCTGCGCCGACTTCGGCATGGATCAAGGTGAGAAAACCTCTGGAGACGGCGTGGTGACGGGATGGGGAACCGTCAACGGTCGGGCGATTTTTGTTTTTGCGAAAGACTTCACTGTCTTTGGCGGCTCTTTGTCAGAAACACATGCACAAAAAATTACCAAGCTTCAGGATATGGCGTTAAAAAATCGCGCGCCAATTATTGGGCTTTTTGATGCAGGCGGCGCACGCATTCAAGAAGGCGTCGCCGCGCTTGGCGGCTATGGCGAAGTCTTTCAACGCAATGTGCTCGCATCCGGCGTTATTCCTCAAATCTCGCTGATCATGGGACCCTGCGCAGGCGGCGATGTTTATTCTCCGGCCATGACTGATTTTATCTTCATGGTTCGCGATACAAGCTATATGTTTGTCACAGGACCAGAAGTCGTAAAAACCGTCACAAACGAAACTGTAACAGCCGAAGAGCTTGGCGGCGCTTCTGTCCATACGACGAAAAGCTCTATTGCAGACCGCGGCTATGACAATGA
>DHWC01000129.1:0-170 GCA_002412985.1 Methylocystaceae bacterium UBA5192
GCACCAGCCATTGCGGCTTGTTCAACGACATGTCGATCGTAACGGGAGTGAAGGCTGAGCATAACAGTTCGGAAAGCGCGGGCATCTTCAAGGGTTACGCGCAGATCTGCGCCCGCGCGATCTTCGGAGCCCGTACGTAAAATGGCGCCATCCAGCAGGCTATCGATCAG
>DHWC01000129.1:494-663 GCA_002412985.1 Methylocystaceae bacterium UBA5192
TAATCTTCAAGGGCGCGTTCATCTTTCAGATATTGCGCTGATTTTCCCTTGGTGACCTTATAAAGAGGAGCCTGGGCGATGAAGATGTGGCCACGCTCAATCAGCTCAGGCATTTGCCGATAGAAGAATGTCAAAATTAGTGTGCGAATATGCGCGCCATCGACATCGG
>DHWC01000129.1:973-13295 GCA_002412985.1 Methylocystaceae bacterium UBA5192
TCGACATCGGCGTCGGTCATGATGATGATTTTGTGGTAGCGCAATTTATCGGCGTTAAATTCGTCGCGTCCAACGCCAGTGCCAAGAGCGGTGATCAGCGTACCGATCTGCTCTGATGAGAGCATTTTATCAAATCTGGCGCGCTCCACATTGAGGATCTTGCCCCGCAAAGGCAAAACAGCCTGAAAGGCGCGATTGCGCCCTTGTTTTGCGGTGCCGCCTGCAGAGTCGCCCTCGACAATGAAGAGTTCAGATTTTGAGGGATCCCGTTCCTGACAATCTGCAAGCTTGCCTGGTAGATTGGCCACATCCAGCGCGCCTTTGCGTCGCGTGAGCTCTCGCGCTTTACGCGCTGCTTCACGCGCAGCGGCGGCTTCCACGACTTTTGAGACAATATTTTTTGCCTCCGCTGGATGCTCTTCCAGCCACTGGCCTAAAATTTCATTGACTATGTTTTCAACCGCAGGACGTACTTCCGAGGAAACTAATTTGTCCTTGGTCTGTGACGAGAATTTTGGATCTGGCACTTTTACCGAGAGCACGCACGTCAAACCTTCACGACAATCATCGCCCGAGAGATCAACTTTTTCGCGTTTCGTTAGACCAGAAGATTCTGCATAGCCGGTAATTTGTCGCGTGAGCGCGGCCCGAAATCCGGCGAGATGGGTGCCGCCATCGCGCTGTGGGATATTATTGGTGAAGGCTAGAACATTCTCATGATAGCTGTCGTTCCACCATAAGGCGACTTCAACAGAAATATGCTCGCGCTTGCCATTGATCAAAATTGGGGCTGAAACAAGCGGTGATTTCGCCCGATCGAGCCAGCGAACAAAGGCCTCTAGACCGCCTTCATAAAATAATTCCTCTTTCTTGACTTCCGCATGTCGCGCGTCGGTAAGAATGATGCGCACGCCAGAGTTGAGAAACGCAAGTTCGCGTAATCGATGTTCGATTGTCGCATAATCAAACTCGACCATTGTGAAAGTGGCGGGGGAGGGAAGAAAAGTTACTTCAGTGCCGCGCTTTGTGACGCCATCATCAATCGGCGCGTCTGCGACGATCGCTAATTTAGAGACAGCGTCGCCATTGGCGAATGTCATTGCGTGTTCTTTGCCGTTGCGCCAAATGCGCAGCTTTAACCAAACGGATAAAGCGTTGACGACAGACACGCCGACGCCATGAAGGCCGCCGGAGACTTTGTAAGAGTTTTGATCAAACTTACCGCCTGCATGCAATTGCGTCATGATGACTTCAGCGGCGGAGACGCCTTCTTCCGAGTGAAGGTCGGTGGGAATGCCGCGACCATTATCGGTTACCGTGACCGAGCCGTCGGCGTTGAGGGTTACCGTGACGCGGGTTGCATGGCCCGCCAGAGCTTCGTCAATGGCGTTATCGACGACTTCATACACCATGTGATGTAGGCCAGTGCCATCGTCAGTGTCGCCAATATACATGCCAGGCCGCTTGCGGACGGCGTCGAGGCCGCGCAGGACCTTGATGGAGTCGGCGCCATAGTCAGCGGAGTCATTCGTTTGCTTTTCTGTCTCGCTCATTTTTCCTGCTGATTTTGGGGTGTTTTTTAAGCGGATGATTCGATCTCGACATCATACTCTGGATCCCGCGCTAGGGGGACGAAAAGCACGCACAGTCAACAATTTATTAATTATCGCAACTAATTGATAGTTAAAGAATATTTATGGAATACGGCGGATCTGTCCCTCGATCGCCTGGAGACGGTCTGCGCGGTTTGCCAATGAAGCAAAAAGCGCCGGGTCCGCCCCGCTCATCCAGACTTGTCCGCCCAGCGTTTCCAGCTCGAAAAAGAGGGCTTCTCGACGTTGAGGGTCGAAATGCGCGGCGACTTCGTCAAGCAATAAGAGTGGGGCTCGATCAGTCATCGCAGCGACCAAGCGCGCATGCGCAATGGTTAACCCCATAAGCAAGGCTTTCTGTTCCCCAGTCGAGCAATCGCGCGCCGCAGCGTTTTTAGGACCATGACGAACAGCCAGGTCGCTGGTTTGGGGACCGGTGAGAGTGCGCCCGGCGGCGGCGTCGCGTTTACGGGAAGCAGCAAGCAGTTCCCGAAATCTCTCTTCGACAACGAGCGCGGATTGATGCGCAAGCATGTTTTCTATTTCGCCCTCAATAGCGATTTCAGCCCAGGGAAAGGGGCCTTCCTTGCCTTCAGCGACAATGGCGGAAAGCCTCAAAACTGTCTCGCGCCGGCCCGCTGCGACCGCGACGCCAAGCGAGGCGATCTCATTTTCTGCGGCATCTAGCCAGCTCCGGTCGCCAACCCCAGCTTCAAGAAGTTTGTTGCGATTACGTAAAGCGCGTTCCATGCGGCTTATTCTGGGACCGTGATCGGCGTCGACGCCCAATGTTAGTCGATCCAAAAAACGACGTCGCTCGCCAGCAGATCCAGAAAAAAGCCCGTCCATCGCTGGCGTCAGCCAAAGAACGCGCAAATGATCTGCAAAGGCGCGCGCTGAACTAATCGGGGCGCGATCAATACGAAAACGTCGTTCCCCTTCCGGTGACATGCCATGGCCTAATTGTGTGACAACGCCGTCTGTTTCCAATTGAATTGAAACAGCGTAGCCGCCCGCGCCAGCGTGGCGCGCGCATTCGGTCAATTCGGCGCGACGCAAACCCCGGCCAGGAGAATACATTGAGAGCGCTTCAAGAATATTGGTTTTGCCTGCGCCATTCTCGCCCATTAGCGCAACGAGTTTTGTTTCGATGACGCAGTCGGCCTGCGCATAGGATCGGAAGTCAGTCAGCGTTAATCGGCGTACAAACGGCGTTTTCGGGCTATGCGAGATGAGAGTCATTCTCTTCGCTTTGCCATGACAGGCGATGAAGAGCTAGTGAGGTCAGAGACGTCTTTCGTCCGAGGCGCTCTAGTAAGGTTAAGGCCGCCAATAATCGCTTTCGCGGCTATGAGCTTTTTAAGTCGCGCATATCGCCGATAAGCTTGGCCTTGGGGGCAAAAGATGTATTGTCCCGCGCAAGAGGGAGACGGCGTCCAGTGGGAGTAAAACTAACACAAGCTTTGCGCGATAGAGAGATTTTGCTGATCGTGGGCGGCGGTATAGCCGTCTATAAGTCGCTTGATCTAGTCCGACGCTTGCGGGCCCTTGGCGCACGAGTGCGCGTTGTGATGACTGCGGCTGCAAAAGAATTTGTTTCGCCGCTCGCTTTTGTCAGCCTTACCAATGAAGCCGTGCATGAGACGCTTTTTTCTGCAACGGACGAGCAGGAAATGGGCCATATTCAACTCTCGCGTCGAGCGGATCTCATTGTTGTTGCGCCAGCGACTGCGCATCTTCTTGCCCGTGCGGCAAATGGCTTATGCGACGACTTGGCGACAACGCTAATGCTTGCAACCGATAAACGCATAGTGTTTGCGCCAGCGATGAATGTCCGTATGTGGACGCATCCAGCCACTCAAAAAAATATCGACACATTGCGCAGTCAGGGAGCTTACTTTGTAGGTCCTGATGAGGGAGAAATGGCCTGCGGCGAATTTGGCCCGGGTCGGATGAGCGAAGTAGAGGATATCGTTGACAAGATTATTTCCGTTTGCGCGCAAGAGACGCGATTGCCTTTGCCAAGGGGCGTTCAGCAACGCCCGCATATAATTGGAAACGATCTGATCGGCAGGCATGTCCTAATTACCTCAGGACCGACCCATGAGGCGATTGATCCAGTGCGCTATATTGCTAATCGTTCGTCTGGACGGCAAGGCCACGCACTGGCGCATGCTGCCGTTGCAGCCGGTGCGCGCGTGACGCTTATTACGGGTCCTGTAACGCTTGCTGATCCGCCGGCCTGTCAGGTCATCCACGTCGAAAGCGCCGCGCAAATGAGCGCCGCCGTTGAACAGGCATTACCAGCAGATGTTTTCATTGGCGTAGCAGCCGTGGCGGATTGGCGCGTTGTGCAGGCTGATCAGAAGATCAAAAAAGAGCCAGGAGCCTCAGCGCCTGTTTTTACTTTGGTGGAAAACCCCGACATTCTCGCCAGCGTGGCCAAGTCCCAAAAACGGCCGGCGCTTGTTATTGGATTTGCGGCGGAGACGCAAAATCTTATCGACTCAGGGCGCAAAAAACTCATCGCCAAAGGCTGCGACATGATCATCGCCAATGATGTGGGCGAAGGATCGGAAGTCTTCGGCGGCGCCAATAATGAGGCGCATGTGATCATGCGCGATAGCCTTCTTAGCTGGCCAAAAATGGATAAGATGATGTTAGCGACGAAATTAATTGCGCTCATCGCGCAGAGATTGTCTCCAGAAGGAGCTAGTCGGTGAAGGTCGCCCTCCAGCGTTTACCCCATGGGCTGGGATTGCCAGCTCCCTCTTATGAGAGCATCGGAGCCGCCGGAATGGATCTCTATGCGGCGCTGCTTGAGGGACAAAAATTGATCCTTGAGCCTGGCGCGCGAGACTTGGTTCCCACGGGCGTGATCCTGTCTCTGCCAGAGGGCTTTGAGGCTCAGGTGCGGCCGCGTTCAGGCCTCGCGGCTAAATATGGCGTCACAGTTCTCAACGCTCCAGGGACAATTGACAGCGATTATCGCGGGGAAATCAAGGTGATCTTGATCAATCATGGCGGGCAGCCGTTTGAAATTACGCGGGCCATGCGGATCGCCCAGCTTATCATAGCCCCGGTGACGCGCGCGCGTTTGATTGAAACGCATTCAGCTCTTGACGAAACAAGTCGCGGCTCAGGAGGCTTTGGCTCAACTGGACTAGGCGGGATCTAAAATCCATGAAGCTCTTGCGGCGACCCGCGCGATTTGCCTTGCTTGCTGCGCTTGATATCGCCCTGCATGCCCGCGGCCGTCCAGTTTCCTCCAAAGAACTCGCCGCACGCTATGATTTGCCCCCGCGACGGCTGGAGGTTTTGTTGCAAGCTATGGTGCGGGCGGGGATTTTGCGTAGCCTAAGAGGGCCGGCGGGGGGCTATGAATTGGCTCGGGAGCGGCGCCGGATTTGCGTTGGCGAAATTGTTCGAGTGGCGCTTGGCGTAGATGAGGAAACTGGATCGGCGCCCTCGCCATTAGATCAACTTATGGATCCTTTGCTGGCGGAGGCGGAGGGGCGGGCGCTGGCCTATCTGGATGGGATCAATCTGGATGCGCTTTATACTGGAGCCCTAGCGCTTGAGGACAAAGATAAACTAGAGCTTTTGGGGGATTTTAATATCTAGCGATGGCCTGCCGTCTTAGCCCCTGGCTTGTGTAGCGATTGTGCAAGGGGAGCCGATGGGATGGCGGGCGATTAAGCTGATTCCTATAAATTACGGAATAATAATGATAAAAACAGATCTAGTGAGGCCCAGTAGTGATTTTTGAGACTCTAATAATAGAAATTCACGACCGCGTCGCCTTAGTGCGCTTAAATCGGCCAGACGCGCTTAATGCCCTGAACCAGCAACTGATTGTTGAGCTCGATCAAGCATTAACCGCTTTTGAGGCGGATCCGGCGATTGGCTGCGTGGTGTTAACGGGATCAGAAAAGGCTTTTGCCGCGGGCGCAGACATCAAAGAAATGCGCGACAAAAGCTTTGTCGACGCCTTGCTTCAAGACTTCATTTCACGCTGGGACTGCGTGGCTCGCGCTCGAAAGCCAATTATTGCCGCCGTGGCGGGTTTTGCGCTTGGGGGCGGGAGTGAATTGGCGATGATGTGCGATTTTATTTTGGCTGCCGATAGCGCTAATTTCGGCCAGCCTGAGATTAAACTGGGTGTCATTCCAGGCGCCGGCGGAACACAGCGCCTTACCCGCGCCATCGGCAAAGCTAAGGCGATGGACTTGGTCTTGACCGGGCGAATGATGGGGGCGGAGGAGGCAGAGCGCGCAGGTCTTGTTGCCCGCATTCTGCCGGCTGAGGCGCTGGTCGCTGAGGCCTTAAAAGTGGCTGGATTTATCTCTGGGATGTCGCTCCCTGCAGTCATCTTGGCAAAAGATGCGGTAAATCAAGCCTTTGAAACCACACTGGCGGAAGGCGTGAAATATGAGCGTCGGTCATTCTATGCTCTCTTCGCTACGGAAGACCAGAAAGAGGGGATGGCGGCTTTTGTTGAAAAGCGAAAACCAACCTTCAAACATCGGTAAAACCGGCATTGACGAACGCCCTTAGGCGCGCTTATAAGCCTCCATCTTGGCTGCGGGTTCCGCGGCCCTATTCTTTTTGGGCGCCAACTGGCTGCTCCTAGATCCTTGAGGAAATAACAGATATGGCCAATACAAAGTCGGCCAAGAAAGCCGTTCGCAAGATTGAACGGCGCACGGTTGTCAACAGAGCGCGTCGCAGCCGCATGCGCACATTTTTACGCAAGGTTGAAGAGGCGCTCGCAGCTGGCGACGCTAAACTTGCCGCAGACGCTCTGCATAGCGCGGCTCCAGAACTCATGCGCGCTGCCCAGCATGGCGTCGTTCATAAGAACACGGCGTCCCGGAAAGTTTCACGGCTCACAGCGCGCGTGAAAGCGCTTTCCGCTCAGAGCTAAATAATCTCCGCTGAGCTGTAGGCTGAGCTAAGCTATAAGTTTAAAAAACCCGGCGTCTTTCGCCGGGTTTTTTCTTGATAGAAGTCGTGTTCCTAGAGGGATGCGCTCTCGACATTTCTTAAATTCAAGATGTTGATGAAAAGCTCAAACAAGAATGACACAATAATGAAAATTTTTTATGCGTTTTGCGACGTGCGCAAGAAAGATGTCTCGATTTCAAGCCTTTGCAACTAAGCTTGCTTTTGATTAGTCAACGCGCGCCACTTGACAAGAAGTGCAGATTGGCGGCGATGCAGCGAGGCGTCCATGTCATAAATGCGCATCACTCCAGATCAAAATTTTTTAAAGCGTAGTGAATCATTAGCTTAGGCGTGAGGCGTGTTTAGAAGAGAATTTTTTTCGTTTTTGTCTTTGTAAAAATTAAATGAAATTTATTTCAGTCGTTGCGCTCATCGCAGCCTTTGTGTAATTTTCTTTTGTCGGTTGAAAACAGATATTCTTGTTTGCTCTGATTGGTCGACAGTGTTCTGGAGCGAAGTAATTTCGGCTCTCTGCTGTGATCAAATCTGAAACATTAAGGCTCTGTTTTTCATCCCCCCGGCGCGTCATCGTGTGCAGTATCAGTGCCTAACCGTCTCTGTTATGCAGAGGTGATTTCATGCGCGATCGACGTAAATGTAAAGATAGAAGGAGGTCTTGTCATGTTGAGCTTTTGGCGCGCTTTTACCTACCGCTTAACGTTCGAGATGACTGGCGCTTTAAACCTTCTTGCTTTCGCGCTTCCTGTGCGATTAACGCCGATGCATAATTTCTCGGCGCTTTTTACGTAAAAAACGATTCAGATCGTTTTTTTTGCTGAATAAATCAACAATTTCCTACCAATTAATCTTAATCTGAGCGTTTAACTGGCGCGCTTCTTGTGCGCTTAAGTGTTTAAACTGTGCTCAAAAAGGCGGTCTATGTTGGATAAACGGGATCAATCAACGCAAGAGGGCATTGCAGTTGAAGATCGAGCGCGCTGGGAGCGCGTTAGAAATCGTTTGCGCGCGGAATTAGGCGAGGCAGTCTATAGTTCATGGTTTACGCGGCTCGAGCTTGATCGGATCGATGGCCGCACGATGCAATTGACCGTACCAACAAAATTTTTGAAAAGTTGGGTGCAATCCCATTATGCCTCACGTATTAAAGCTCGCGTTGGTAGTGAATTTAAGTCCGTAGAGCGCGTTTTGATTGATGTGCGCTCCTCCGCCCGTAAGGCAAAGCTCCGCGATAGCGAAGGCGACCAGCCTCTAGAGCATCCGCCGGCGGCGTTAGCAGAAAAGCCCGCTTTTAGCAGCTCTCTTGCAGAGAGTGACTTTACCGCAGGGGCGCCGTCACAGCGCCGCGCGCCGCGCCCTTCTGCGCGCGTTGAAAATGGTGCGATTATCGGATCGCCGTTGGATCGTCGTTTATCCTTCTCAACTTTTTTAGTCGGCCCCTCCAATCAGCTGGCTTATGCTGCGGCGTCGCGTGTTGCTGAGGCGCGATCGGGCGAAACGCCAATGTTCAATCCGCTCTATGCGCATGCTGGCGTTGGCCTAGGTAAAACACATTTGCTTCAAGCGCTTGCTCACGCTGCAAATGAAAATCGTCGGCGCGCAATCTATCTAACGGCAGAACGCTTCATGAGCGGCTTTGTCTCTTCCTTAACCGCGCAGACCTCTATCGCCTTTAAGGAACGGCTGCGAGCGATTGATCTTCTCATCATTGACGACGTGCAATTCCTTCAGGGGAAATCAATTCAGCAAGAATTTTGTCACACGATCAACGCCCTCATTGACGCCGGACGTCAAATTGTCGTCGCCGCAGATCGGCCGCCCTCAGAGCTCGAAAACCTGGATGAACGCGTGTTGTCTCGGTTCAAGGGTGGACTTTGTGTTGATATTGGGCCGCTGGATGAGGCTTTGCGTCACAAAATTCTAAGCACTCGAATTGCAACAGCGCGCGAGGCGCATCCAACTTTCCATGTGCCACCTGACGTCGTCGCTTATGTCGCGCGAACGATCGTCACCAATGGCCGCGATCTCGAGGGCGCCATTAACCGCTTATTGGCGCATGTTACCTTGAACGGCGCGCCGTTGACAGTTGAGACGGCTGAGGCTGCAATCCGAGATCTCGTTCGCGCGCAAGACCCGCGTCGGGTTAAAATCGACGATATCCAAAAGCTAGTCGCGAGTCATTACAATATCTCACGGGCGGATATTCTTTCCTCTCGTCGCACAGCTAATGTTGTGCGGCCAAGACAAATCGCCATGTATCTATCGAAGGTGTTAACGCTGCGGTCATTACCAGAAATCGGCCGACGATTTGGCGGCCGAGATCACACCACTGTGCTCCATGCGGTGCGTAAAATTGAAGAGCTCGCCTCGAAGGACAAGGGACTATCTGAAGTTATTGATCTTTTGAAACGAATTTTAAGCGAGTCTTGATTTAATAAAATCCAGCTTGACCGAGATTTTTTTAGCGCCCTGTTTTGACGCTGGTCCAAAGTCGGTTGATGTTCTGTCGTGTGGGTTGATCTGCGCTTGTGACGGTGAACAAGCGAGCCAGTGTCGCTTGATCGGGATAGAGTGCGGGATCATTCGCAAGGGCTGGGTCGAGAAAATTACGCGCCGTCTCTACGCCGCTGGCGTAATTAGTCGCTTTAACATTTCGTGCAGCTACATCAGGTCGCAGCAAATAATCAATAAACATATAGGCTTCATTAACATGCGGCGCATTGCGCGGGATGGCGAGATTGTCGAGGATCATCAAAGATCCTTCGTTTGGAAGAACTGCGACGATGTCTGTGTCTGGGCCCATCTCTTTGGCGTGAGCGCGCGCTTGTAAAATTTCGCCCGTACGGCCCACTGCAAAGCATGTCTCCCCAAAGGCGAGGGCGTTGCTATAGTCAAAGACATGAAATTTCTTCACCAAGCGTCGAAGCCCAGAGAGAAGATCGGCCGCGCGGCGTAATTGGTCCAGATTTTTTGAATTTGGATCAATCTTGAGCATATTTAGCGCAATCGGCAGGACCTCGTCTGGATTATCAACGATCTCAACGCCGCAGTCAGAGAATCTTTTTAAGCCTTCTGGCCTGAGCGCCTGATCCCAGCTTGCGATGGGTTTGCCAGCGCGATCTTTTAATTTTGCCGCATTATAGCCAATGCCGATGGTTGACCAGAGATAATTCACAGCATGCGCATTGTTTGGATCAAAACGCTTCAAGCGATTATCGAGTTCTGGCCAGATATTAACTGCGTTCGCTAGGCGTTTTCTATCGAGGAGTTGTAGCGCATCCGCTTGGATCAGTCTTTGCAGAGCTGTCGCAGAAGGAACAATGAGATCATAGTCGCCCGGATTTGCGATGAGACGCGCCTCAAGCTCATCTGTCGACTCATAGGTGTCGTAGATGACTTTTATGCCCGTTTCACGGGTAAAATCTTCTAAGACGCTCGGATCAATATAGTCGCTCCAATTATAAATATTGACAATGCGTTCAGCGGCGAGTGCGGGAGTAAGCACACTGTAGAATGTTATAAACAGCGAAAATAGCAGCTTTTTCATTGTATTTAGCCGTTCCTTTGCATGCTTATTTTTAAGTCATAGACTGTCGAGGTCTATCGCTTTTCGCGCCTGATGATGCGCCCCGAACGATATGCCTGGAGCATTTGGAGCGATGGCGATGCTGCATTTTATGCGGGCAGGCGCCAATTGAGCTACCGGGGAGCGCGTTTGGCGAGAATGCGCTGCAGCGTGCGTCGGTGCATGTTCAAACGTCGCGCGGTTTCCGACACATTGCGATCACAAGATTCAAAGACGCGTTGTATATGCTCCCAGCGCACGCGGTCAGCCGACATAGGATTTTCCTGCGCATCTGGCTTGTCGATTTGCGTGGCCATCAGCGCATGATAAATTTCATCTGCATCTGCGGGTTTTGCCAGATAGTCAAAGGCTCCAAGTTTCACGGCTGTGACAGCAGTGGCGATATTGCCGTAGCCCGTAAGGATAATGCCGCGCGCGTCGGGACGCGCTGACTTGAGCTTTGAGATGACGTCAAGACCATTGCCGTCGCCAAGACGCATATCGATGATTGCGAAGGCTGGCGGCTTCGTTTCAAGCGCGGCAAGTCCTTCCGTCACGCTTTCACAGGCTGTGACGCTAAAGCCGCGGGCTTCCATTGCGCGAGTCAGTCGGGTCAAAAAGGGCCGATCGTCATCAAGAATGAGCAGAGTGAGCTCACCCGGCAAGGCGGGCGTCGCTTCATCTAGCTGGAGATGGGGCGCTGTGTCTTCATGCTGGGGCATGCGTTTATCAGAGTGATCAGAGTGGGGCATAGTTTCCGCCTAGATGAGATATTTTTAGCTTACGGTCTGCGGCGAGTCGATGGCTGTCTAATCATTCAAGGCGATTGATCGGCTTCGCGCGCTCGAGGGCGTGATTTCCAAAGCAGCGCGTGGCCAGGTGACGCGGACGATGGCGCCGGTGCGGGGCGGTGAAACATTCATGGTGTCAACTGTGGCGCCAGAGCGTTCCAGGAGCGTTTTCGCGATGAAAAGGCCCAGTCCAAGCCCAGATTCAATATCTTTCTTTGTGCGCCGATCTGTTGGACGGCCGCGCAGATAGGGATCGCCAAGACGTTCTAACACGTCTGGCGAAAAGCCTGGGCCATCATCCTCAATAGTGATGGAAACAAGATTATTATTCCATACAGCGTCAACGCGAACCCGTGAATTCGCAAAATCCATTGCGTTTTCGACCAAATTGCCCAGACCATAAATAATTGCCGGATTACGCGCGAGCGCAGGCGGCGTTGAAGAGCCGCGTTTGGTCACGTCTAGCGCGACATCAAATTCACGTTGCGGCTCAACGACCTCCTCAATCAGCGTGTCCAGAGACTGGATGTTCATCACGCCGCCTTCATCTTCCGAATTGAGCGATTTCAGCTTGCCGAGGATTTCCCGGCAGCGCGCAGATTCTTGCGCAAGCAAAGCAAGGTCATCCCTGAGACTAGGCGTCGAGTCCGCAGATTTTTGCAGCTCTTTCACAATCAATGTGATGGTGGCCAATGGCGTGCCCAGTTCATGCGCCGCCGCCGCCGCTAGACCGTCAAGTTGGGAGAGATGTTGTTCGCGCGCTAACACAAGTTCAGTAGCAGAGAGCGCTGTTTCTAAAAGACGCGCTTCATCCGCGACGCGAGCTGCATAGATGCCAATAAAGCTAGAGCTCAAAGCCAGTGCGGCTAAAATACTAACGCGATACAGCGGAGGAAATTTAAGCGCTTCATTTTCTCGCCAGGGCAAAGGCAAGTATTCAACGAAAAGAAATGTCGCAACCACAAGCATCGAAACGCCAAGTAAAAATGTTAAATTTCTTGGAAGAGAGACAGCCGAAATTGTTACCGGAGCCAGAAAAAGCATCGCAAAGCCATTGGTCAGGCCGCCGGTAAGATAAAGCAAAAAGCCAAGCTGCAAAATATCGTAGCCAAGCAGAAATGCAGCTTCAATATCGCCAAGACGAAAGCTGCGCGAGGTGCCAAAGCGCAGGCCAAAATTTAATGTTGCGGAAGCGACGATAAAAACGAAACATAGGCCAACAGGAAAATCGAAACCTAAAATAAAATAGACAAAGACGAGTGCTGCTGTTTGTCCAGCAATTGCGATCCATCGCAAAAAGATCAGCGTGTCTAAACGAAGACGACGAACGTCATTGCCAAAGGTTTCTTGAACGCTCGTCATCAAGATTCATCCATTGCTGCGCGCGTTCACAGCCCATAATTGCGCGC
>DHWC01000128.1:0-36401 GCA_002412985.1 Methylocystaceae bacterium UBA5192
TTTTGTTGCCTAATCGTTCGGCGTCTGTTCCAGACGGTGGAGATGATGGATGCTGACGCGAAAGCAACATGAACTGATCTGCTTCATCAACGACCGGTTGAGCGAGTCCGGCGTTTCGCCGTCGTTCGAGGAAATGAAGGAAGCGCTGGACCTGAAATCGAAATCGGGCGTGCACCGCCTGATCAGCGCGCTCGAGGAACGCCAGTTCATTCGCCGCCTGCCCAATCGCGCACGCGCACTGGAAGTGTTGCGGATGCCCGAGCGGCCTGAAGTCAGGAAGCGCGCCGCGTCGACGGCATCGTCGATCGCCGCTGCCATGCCCGCCAATGTCCGGGCGATGCCCCAACCCGCCAACGACGTGGTCGAAATCCCGCTGCACGGCCGCATCGCCGCCGGTGTGCCGATCGAGGCGTTCGAGGACTCGTCGATGCTGGCGGTGCCGGCGGCGCTGCTCGGCGGCGGCGAGCATTACGCGCTTGAGGTGGCAGGCGACTCGATGGTCGAAGCAGGCATTCTCGACGGCGATTATGCGCTGATCAAGCGGCAGGAAATCGCGCGCGACGGCGAGATCGTCGTCGCCCTGATCGACGACAGTGAAGCGACGTTGAAATATTTCCGCCGCGAAGGCGCGATGGTCCGGCTCGATCCCGCTAATCGAAGCTATGATCCGCAGCGTTATCGCCCCGCGCAGGTGCGGGTGCAGGGTAAGCTCGCGGGGCTGCTGCGCCGCTACGACTGACCGGCAGGGACGGCGGCGCACGCCACGGATGGCGGTCACCGGGCGTCAGAACGGTGGTAATGCCTGCATTGCCGAGCGAAATCGCGACCCCGCCGGTCTGCGCTAGCAGCGCACGGTCGAGCTTGAGCCAGCGCGGACGGCATCGGCGCGGCAGGCGGCGATCGCTGACGACGATGTCGGCGCCATTGCAGGCCGCGATCAGCGGGCCCGCCGCGACGCGGTAGCTGCTCCGCGTCGCCAAGATCCGCCAGCGCCGCCTGGCGACGACGCGCTCGGCGAGGCACAGATCGCGGGTGCAGCGGGCGAAACGCTGTTCGGCAAGCAGCAGCGGCACACCGTCGACGCCACCATTTTCGGCCAGCATCGTCTGGGTATAGTCCCCCGCCCGATCGCGCAGCATCGCAAGCCCACCGTCGGGCGCCCGCAGCGCCATATGCCGCCCGTCACCGGTAACGAGCAGATCGGGGAGCGGCGTCGCGAGGGTCCACGCCGCACCGATGATCGCCGGTACGAGCCCGGCCAGCCGCACCCGCGTGCGCCAAAGGCCCAGCCATAGCAGCCCGGCAATGATCAGCGCGAAGGCACCGCCGGGCATCGCCGGGATCAGCGCGACCGCGCCCGGCGCATCGGCGGTCATGTGGGCAAGCGCCAGCAACAGCCCCAGCGCGCGCTCGACGATCCACCAAAAGGGCGCACCCAGGCCGGCCAGGTCGAACAGCAGCGCGAGGGCCTCCGCCGGCATCACGACGAAGGTGGTGAGCGGGATCGCGACGATGTTGGCGAGCGACCCGTAAAGCCCGGCCTTGTGGAAATGAAACAAGGCGATCGGCGCGAGCGCGGCCTCCACGACGATGCCTGTCAGCAGCAACGCGGCCAGCTGCCGCACAATCTTGCGCCACCAGGCCTCTTCGCGCGCCACGAACCAGCCGCGAACCATCGGCGCCTCGTGCAGCGCCACGATCGCCGCGACCGCCGCGAACGAAAGCTGAAAACTCGGCCCGGCCAATGCTTCGGGCCAGAACAGCAGCACGATGATCGCCCCGGTTGCGACCAGCCGCAGCGTCACCGCCTCGCGCCCCAGCGCGATCGCACCGAGCACGAGGAGCGCCGCGACGCAGGACCGCACGGTCGGCACTTCGGCGCCGGTCAGGATCGTATAGCCGATCGCGGCCATCGCCCCCGCCCCGGCGGCGATCAACGGCAGCCGCGCATGTCGCGCAAGCCACGGACTGAGCGCAAGCATGCGCAGGACCAGCAGCATCGTCGCGCCGACGACGGCGGTGATGTGCAGGCCGCTGACCGACAGCAAATGCGCCAGGCCGGCGCGCCGCATCGCCTCGGCATCGTCGAGCGCCAGCCCGCCTTGATCTCCCGTCGCGAGTGCGGCCGCGATTGCCCCGGCGCTGCCCGGCACCTGCTTCTGAACATGCGCCGAAAGTCGCGCGCGCATGCCGTTGTCGGCGGTCCCGGTACTGACGATCGTGACAGGACCGAAGCCGCGCCCGGTCGCGCCGATGCCGTCGAACCAGGCAACACGGGCATAATCATAGGCACCGGGAACCGAAGGCGGCGGCGGCGGCAGAAGCCGGGCGCCGATCCGGATCACCGCTCCCTGGTTCAATCCCGCAGGCGCATCCGCGACGCGCAGGTTGACGCGCAGAAGCGGCGGCAAGCGCTGGGCGGACTCCCCGTCAGGCGCGCCGATCACGCGGATGGGTGCAAGCCGCAGCCGGTACAATCCGCGCGGCGGAAGCGGCTCGACGCGCTCGACCTGCGCTTCGAACGTCGCGACGACCGGCCCGGCGAGCACAGGCGATGCCAACCGCTCCGCCCGCCACCAGATCGTGCCAAGCCCCAACCCGCCCGCCAGGGCCGCGATCGCGACGACGCGGGTTGCGCGCCCTCCCCGATCGATCGCGATCGCCAGCGCCGCCGACGCCGCCAGCAGCATCGCCGCCACCATCCAGCCGCGCGGGCCGTCCAACATGAACCAGGCGGCGACGCCTGCACCGAATGCTACCGGCAACCACAAGAACAGCTGATCGCGCTCCGCCTCCAGCCAGCGCTCAAGCCCGGCCCATGGCGACAGCCCGACCGGACGGTGCCCAAGCGGCTGCGCGAAAGAGGCCGGAAGGATCAGCATCGCCCGCCAGTCTGTGGGCACCTTCGGGCCTGCGCAAGCGGCCATCGCGGCGCCCGGCGCCATGGTCGGCGGACAAACGTGCCCGGCAATTGCGCGATATCGTCCACGCCGCGCGATTCAGGCGCCATCGCGGGCAAAGCGCGCTTGACCTCGTCGGTAGCTCGGATACGGAAAGGCCGCCAAGTCGCCGCAGCGCAGTCGACCGGCCGACGCCGCCTCGGCGAGGCGAGACATTAGGGAGCGTTCAGGATGACCGACACCGCCAAACTCAGCGTCAACGGCGCCGACCATGATTACAATATCATGTCGGGTTCGATCGGACCCGAAGTGATCGACATCCGCAAGCTCTATGCGCAGACCGGCGCGTTCACCTTCGACCCCGGCTTCACCTCGACGGCAAGCTGCGAATCCGGCCTGACCTATATCGACGGCGACGAAGGCGTGCTGCTGCATCGCGGCTATCCGATCGGCCAGCTCGCCGAACATTCGACCTTCATGGAGGTCTGCTACCTCCTGCTCAACGGCGAGCTGCCGACCGAGCCCGAGCTGACCGATTTCAGCTACACGATCACCCGCCACACCATGCTGCACGAGCAGCTGATGACCTTCTACCGGGGTTTCCGCCGCGATGCGCATCCTATGGCGGTGATGTGCGGCGTGGTCGGCGCGCTCAGCGCTTTCTATCACGATTCGACCGACATCACCGATCCGCGCCAGCGGATGATCGCAAGCCACCGGCTGATCGCGAAAATGCCGACGATTGCGGCGATGGCGTATAAATATTCGGTCGGCCAGCCCTTCCTCTATCCAGACAATTCGCTGAGCTATACCGGCAATTTCCTGCGGATGACGTTCGGCGTCCCGGCCGAGCCCTATGTCGTCAATCCGGTCATCGAAAAGGCGCTCGACCGCATTTTCATCCTGCATGCCGATCACGAGCAGAACGCGTCGACGTCGACGGTGCGGCTCGCCGGTTCGTCGGGTGCGAACCCGTTCGCGTGCATCGCCGCCGGCATCGCCTGCCTGTGGGGGCCGGCGCATGGCGGCGCCAACGAAGCGGCGCTCAACATGCTGCGCGAAATCGGGACGCCCGACCGCATCCCGCATTATATCGAGCGCGCGAAGGACAAGAACGATCCGTTCCGCCTGATGGGCTTCGGCCACCGGGTGTACAAGAATTACGATCCGCGCGCGACCGTGATGCAAAAGACGGTGCGCGAGGTGTTCGCCGCGCTCAAGGTGACCGATCCGGTGTTCGAAACGGCGCTCCAGCTTGAGGAAATGGCGCTCAACGATCCGTATTTCATCGAGAAGAAGCTGTTCCCGAACGTCGACTTCTATTCGGGCGTGATCCTGTCGGCGATCGGCTTCCCGACGACGATGTTCACGGCGCTGTTCGCGCTCGCCCGCACGGTCGGCTGGGTCGCGCAGTGGAACGAGATGATCGCCGATCCTGAGCAGAAGATCGGTCGCCCGCGCCAGCTCTACACGGGCGAAAAACGCCGCGACTACGTGCCGATGTCGAAACGCTAATCTGTCCAACGCCCGGCGCAGATTTAGGGGCGGCGATTGATCTACCCAAGACCAATGACTTTGGATTAGATGCTTAATCGCTGCGTTACCATGCCGGAGCCGGATTGTCGCATTTATCGGATCTTATTTTTGAAACGCGGATCGCCGCGGAAAGCCTGGCGGATTTCCTGTCAGGCGGACGGCTCCGACTGGGCGTAACCGGTCTCTCCCGGTCTGGTAAAACTGTCTTCATCACAGCGTTGGCGCACCAACTCACGCGTGCGCTTGCAGCTGAAAATCAATCCCATTTACCGGTTTTTCGCGCCCTGGCAGAGGGTCGCTTGCGCGCGGCCCATCTCGATCCCCAGCCAGACTACAGCGTGCCGCGCTTCGCCTTTGAGGAGCATCTCGCCGCTTTAACAGGCCCTGAGCGCCATTGGCCGCAGTCGACGCGACGCATTTCCGAATTACGCGTTTCGCTCGAATTTGACTCTTCCGCCTGGTCGCTCCGCCAATTTGGAAAAAAAACACACAGGCTTGATATTGATATTGTGGATTATCCAGGAGAGTGGCTGCTCGATCTCCCCTTACTGACAAAATCCTTTGCGGATTGGTCGCGAGAAACCTTAGCGGCGGCGAGCGCTCAATCCCGCGCGCCAATTGCTGAGGCCTGGCGGCGCGAAACGGCCGCCACCGATCCAAAATCTCGCTATAGCGAAGACACTGCGCAGAAGCTGACCAAGCTTTTTACGCATTATCTTTTGCAAGCTAAAACGGAACGCTTTGCGCTTTCTACTCTACCGCCAGGCCGATTTCTTATGCCCGGCGACCTTGAAGGCTCCCCCGCGCTCACCTTCGCGCCTCTAATGGACATCTCTGGTGAAGAGTTGCCCTATCGCAGCCTCGGCCGAGAAATGGAGCGCCGCTACGAGGCCTACAAAAACCAAATCGTGCGCCCCTTTTTCCATGACCATTTTGCGCGCCTGGATCGACAAATTGTTCTTGTCGATACGCTAGCTGCGCTTAATTCTGGCCCTGCTGCCGTGCGGGATCTCGAAACGGCGCTCGCTGACGTCTTGATGGCCTTTCGCACCGGACGCAGCAATCTGCTCACGACGATGTTTCGGCCAAAAATTGATCGTATCCTCTTTGCCGCCACGAAAGCTGACCATCTCCACCACACAAGCCATGATCGTCTCGAAGCGATTTTGCGACTGTTGACCGCGCGCGCAATTAATCGCGCAGAGGGCGTGGGCGCAGAAATTGGCGTTATCGCCTTGGCTGGCGTCCGCGCGACGCGGGAGGCTTTAGTGCGTCATGACGGTGAGCAGCTCATGGCGATCGTTGGCGTTCCGTTGAAGGGCGAGCGAATTGGCGATGAGGCATTTGATGGAAAAAGCGAGGGGGCAATTTTTCCAGGCGATTTACCCCAAGACCCGAAAGAGGCTTTTGAGGGAGACGCTTTAGGCCTTGCAGATGAGGAAGCGGAATATCGCTTTCTTAAATTCCGGCCGCCGCTGGCAAAAATTGGCGCGGACCAACTGCCTTTGCCCTTACCCCATATTCGTCTCGATCGGGCGATTGAATTTTTGATTGGCGATCGACTTAAATAGCTTCTTATTTTTTTGATTAAGATATATTTATAAATATATGATTCATATTGAATTAAATTTATATATTCATGTAAATTAAACTCCAAAAAAGACACCAAAAACAGGCTGGCAAAAATCTGTAAAAACATTTTCGTCAACTCCCGGCCGGGGCGGGTCAAGGCCGCTTGCCTTCCCGAAGAATTATTTACAGATTTCAGCCACGCCGCATCTCCCTTGCCCAAGGCATGCCGGTAAGGCTGTGCAAAAGCCAATCTTCAAAAACCATCAGGACGCCCCGGTGCGTGGACAAAACAAGCGACTGCTTAACTCGACAAGTCTAGCCGCTTCCTGTATGAGACCGACCATAAATCAAAACAGCGTCCCGAAACGCTCGTCAGCCGTCAACGGCCTAGACGAAACGGTAAAGGTTTAAACATGAATATCATTGAACAACTTGAGGCCGAACAGGCCCAAAAGCTGATTGCTGGCAAAAAAATCCCTGACTTCCGTCCCGGCGACACAGTCATCGTTAATGTGAAGGTGAAAGAAGGCGAGCGCAGCCGTGTGCAGGCCTATGAAGGCGTCGTCATCTCTCGCCAAGGCGGCGGGCTCAACGAAAGTTTCACTGTCCGCAAGATTTCATATGGAGAAGGCGTCGAACGCGTTTTTCCAATTCACGGCCCCCTCATCGACTCCATCAAATTAACCCGTAGAGGCAAGGTGCGCCGGGCGAAGCTCTATTACCTCCGAGATCGCCGCGGCAAGTCTGCGCGTATCGCGGAGCGAATTGAAACAAAGGCGAAGGCTGAATCTTAAAAGCCACTTTGTCTTCAGCGCCATCTATACCGCTCGGCGTGTTCCGCCGAGCGGTTTTTTTTAACTCTGCAACGGCGCATTCAGCACCCAACGGTGCCCAAAAGGATCTTTGAGCGAGGCATAGCGGGTGCCCCAAAAGGAATCCGTTGGTTGCGTTTCAATCTTTGCGCCCAACTTAGCGGCCCGCGCGCAGACTTCATCAACTTCAGCCGCACTGTCATATTCAAGGCTAATCGACACCGTCGCAATGTCTCCTGGAACCGGCAGTCGCGTTTGGCCGAGTTCAGGGAAGAAGTCCGCTAGCATCACTGAACCGCCATTGATCTCCAGCTCACAATGGGCAACGCGCAATCCATCCAGCGCTGGCATATAGGCTTTCTGACGCGCATAAAACGCCCCTGTATAAAAAGCGATCGCCGCTGCCGCCGGACTAGCGGTAAGGTAGGGCGCGACTCTAGGACGACTCATTCCGTCTCCTTGCTGTGCGCAACGAGCGGGTCGCCCCACTCTTTTCGACGCATTTCTTTATAAAGAGCCTTATCGCGCCGCGCCGTAAAAGTCTCCTCAATTCCACCTGTCGTACAAAGACGCGCATAAACTCCTGTTTTTCCAATTTGAGGTGGGGCGATCAGACGCGCGGTGAAGGACTGGTCTGCCGGCCGTCGTCCTAAAATAAGATAGGAAAATTTTTCATCTTCATAGGGAACGCGCGCATCTTTTAGAAATAAATGCTCTTTTGAGCGAGGCAGTCGCGTTTTGAAATGACACCAATCCTCAATTAGCGGACAGGCCGATTCATGGGGACAAGGGGCCAGAATGCGCGCTCCATGCTGCAAAAGATGCGCCCGTACGCGCATCAGTCGCGAATAATCCCGCGAAGTGCCAGGTTCAACAATCACAAAAATTTCGGCGCCCATGGACGCCCAGAGCCGATCAGCAATCTCGATTAACGCGCCCTCTGGAGCCTCTGTTAAGGCATAAGAGACAACAACAAGTTCGGCCTGGACATCGGGGGCGAAAGCGACAAAATCTCGATTGAGAAACTGCGCCTGGCTCACTAAGGATGCGCTGATCTCTTGAGCTAACTCCTGCGCCAATTTTAGGAAGACAGCGCTTTGATCCAATAAGATCGCGCGATCCAAGCTAGGCCAGATCGCTTGAGCGGCATAGGTGGCGGCCCCAAGACCGCAGCCTACATCAGCGATTGAAACGGGGACAAAATCGGGACGCGCCTCAGCCAGTCGCGACAAAACATGCGCCACCGCCGCATAGGTCGCCGGCATACGGGTCAGAGCGTAGGAGAGCGCATCCGACTCATCGCGAATTGTCGCCGCAGTCGTTGCATGGAGGCGATAACCCGACGAGAGGGCTTGGGCGCGACTGCGAAGCTCTTGCCGGGAGCGCCCTTCAAGCTGCGCCGCAAGCGCCTGTAGAAGGGCAGCGGGCATAGGCGGCTGGCCAGGCGTCATTTTGTCCTCAACAGCCATCTGCGCGGCAAGTCTCTTCCATGCGGCTTGCGTTACGAGTAGAAGAACCTCAATTCAAGAGCAAGACCAGAGAAGCGTTAAGGGAACACATCACATGGCCGCTAATTCGACCGCGCCGCGCACGCTGTATGATAAGATTTTTGACGATCATGTCGTCGATCGTCAGGATGACGGCTCCTGCCTGCTCTATATTGACCGCCATCTCGTGCATGAAGTCACAAGCCCACAAGCCTTCGAAGGATTGCGCCTATCGGGACGTCGCGTGCGGGCTCCGCAAAAAACGCTCGCTGTCGTCGACCACAATGTGCCAACAACAGATCGTTCGCTGCCAATCAGCGACCCAGAAAGTAAGGCGCAAGTTGAACAACTTGCACAAAACGCCAAAGACTTTGGCGTTGAATATTACAACGAACATGACACGCGTCAGGGCGTTGTTCATATCGTTGGCCCTGAACAAGGATTTACGCTGCCAGGCATGACAATCGTCTGTGGCGATAGTCATACATCAACGCACGGCGCCTTTGGCGCGCTTGCCCATGGGATCGGCACATCGGAAGTCGAACATGTGCTCGCGACACAAACCCTGATTCAGAAAAAAGCCGCTAATATGCTTGTACAAGTCGATGGCGCATTAGCAGAAGGCGCGACGGCGAAAGATTTAATTCTCGCAATCATTGGCGAGATTGGCACAGCTGGCGGCACAGGCCATGTCATCGAATATGCGGGTCAAGCCATCCGCGACTTGTCGATGGAAGGACGCATGACCGTCTGTAACATGTCGATTGAAGGCGGCGCGCGCGCTGGTCTCGTCGCGCCCGACGCCAAGACTTTCGCTTACCTAAAAGATCGTCCCAAAGCGCCAAAAGGCGCTGAGCTTGACGCTGCGCTGCGCTACTGGGAAACGCTGTTCTCAGACGAGGGGGCCCATTTTGATAAGGTTATTCGTCTCGACGCCGCAAATCTCCCGCCCATCGTAACTTGGGGCACATCGCCTGAAGACGTCGCGCGCATTGATGGCGCTGTGCCGACGCCCGCTTCAGCTAAAACACCGCAAAAACGCGCAGCGATTGAGCGCGCCCTAGAGTATATGGGCCTTAAAGGCGGCGAGCGGATGACAGATATTGAAATCAATCGCGTCTTCATCGGATCTTGCACCAATGGTCGCATTGAAGATTTGCGCGCCGCTGCAAAAATCATTGACGGCAAAAAAGTGCACGCGCAGGTCAATGCCATGGTTGTTCCTGGTTCTGGTCTTGTTAAAGCGCAGGCGGAAGCGGAAGGATTAGATAAAATCTTTCTTGCCGCAGGATTTGAATGGCGCGAACCTGGATGTTCAATGTGTTTGGCGATGAATCCAGATCGCTTAGCCCCAGGCGAACGATGCGCCTCTACGTCCAACCGTAATTTCGAAGGTCGGCAAGGCTTCAAAGGCCGCACCCATCTTGTTTCGCCCGCCATGGCCGCCGCTGCCGCTGTCGCGGGACGTTTCGTTGACGTCCGCAACTGGAAATAAAACTCTTCTTAGGAAGCTAATTTTATCTTTCGAACGCGCGCTGCAAATCATGGCGCGCGCTCGTTGAAGCAGATCTTTGTTTAAAAATTCTGCATTAAAAAATTAAAAAAAATTCAACCCATTGAGCCACACTCAACGACTGGCGTCCATAAAACCTGTTCAATGCGCTCAGCCTGCGTTGCTAACATAACTAAGCGATCAAAACCCAAAGCGACGCCGCTTGCCGCTGGCATTTGCGCGAGGGCTAAAATAAAATCTTCGTCAATTGGGTAACTTTCTGCGTAGATTTCTTTCTTCTTAGCCATCTGTTCTTTAAACCGCCGGCGCTGTTCACAACCATCAGTGAGTTCAGCAAATCCATTAGCAAGTTCAACGCCGCAAACATAAAATTCAAAACGATCGGCAAAACGCGGGTCATCCGCTTTCGCTTGCGCCAAAGCCGCTTCACTCAAAGGATAATCCACTAAAAATGTTGGCCTTCCCCGACCCAATTCACATTCTATCTTTTGAGATAAAATCTTACTGAAAAGATCTGACCAATTATCATCTGAGCTTACACGCAACCCAATTCTTTGCGTCGCCTCAGCGAGTTTTGCGCGATCTTCAAGAACTGTCTCTAAATCAACATTGACGTAACGCTTAAAGGCCTCGCAAACAGTCAGCCGTTCAGGCGCCGCATGGGGATCGCACGACATCTCGCGCCATAACAATTTTTTTGCCTGCGCCGTATCTGCAACACAAGTCAGAAGCTGCGCGCAATCCGCCATCGCTTCCTTGGCTCCCGCCCCTGCGCGATACCACTCCAGCATAGTGAATTCTGGATGATGCAAAGGCGTGCGTTCACGATTGCGAAAGGCGCGCGCCAGCGTATAAATTTTGCTCTCGCCTGCGCTGAGAAGTTTTTTGCAGGCAAACTCCGGTGAGGTGTTGAGGTAAAGCTGACTGCGCGAGCCAGAAGCGCTGATCAGCTCCGTGGCGAATGCCGAGATATGCGTCTCATTCCCGCCGGAATATTGTAAGATTGAGGTCTCGACTTCGGAAAAACCCCGAGAATCATAGAATTGGCGGGTCGCAGCGGTTATTTTGCGCCGCGCGCTGAGAAATGGCCGGCGATCCGCATAGACATCCTGGTCCCACCAGGGCGACGAGCGCGTCATATAGCCTCCCCTCGAGCGCCTGGATTGCCGGCGCGGCTGAAATATGGTCTTTCCCCGTCCATAGACCAGCCGGACATCAACCGGCAATTAACTGCGACTGGGCCTACCCAGACAGAAGGAAGCTAAAAGTGAAAGTCATCGCCAGTTCAATCCGTAAAGGCAATATTATTGAGCGAGAGGACGGCCAACTTTATGTTGTGCTCACCGCGGAAAGCTTCTTCCCAGGCAAAGGCACCCCAACTACGCAAATTGATATGCGCAGACTTTCCGACGGCGTGAAAGTTTCTGATCGGTACAAGACGACCGAACAAGTCGAACGCGCCTTTGTTGAAGATTTGGATTTTACCTATCTCTACAGCGACGATGACGGTCACCACTTTATGAATCAACAAAATTATGAACAAGTTGCGGTGCCCAGCGATGTCATTGGCGATCAGGCGCAGTGGCTGCAAGAAAATATGAATTGCATTGTTTCGATTTTTAATTCAACGCCAGTGGCTATTCAATTGCCTCCGCGCGTCACTTTAGAAATACTTGAAACCGAACCCGCGATGAAAGGGCAAACCGCCTCTTCGTCTTATAAGCCTGCAAAGCTTTCCAATGGCGCGCGCGTTATGGTTCCACCGCATATCCAGCCAGGTACGCGCGTTGTTATCCAAACAGAAGATGGCGCCTATGTTGAACGGGCTAAGGATTAAGTTCTCGTCATCAAAGTATGGAAAGAAAGCGTCTTAGCTTTTGAGACAAACGCGCTGGCGCTTTCAATTCGCACTCCCAGACAACAAGCCGACGCCATCCCAATAAGCTCAGAGCAGCTTCCTGCGTGGCGTCACGGTCACGATTACGGGCAATTTTATCGCCCCAATAAGCGCCATTGCTTTTTGGGATCCGCGCGCCGCGGGGACAATCATGGCCATGCCAGAAACATCCATGAACAAAGATCGCTTTCCTGCGGCCAAGGTAAGCGATGTCTGGAACGCCTGGCAGATCTCGACGATGAAGACGATAGCCTGGCGCAAATTCGCGTAGTAAGGCGCGGACAGCAAGTTCAGCTGAAGTGTTTTTGGATTTGACCGCGCGCATGATCGCAGAGCGCTTCCTCGGCGCATCGCGATCAGGCGGCAACCCGGACATGCGCCGCCTGAACCAAGGGCTCTAATAAATGAGCGGCAATATGCCGAACGACGGGCGCAACAACGCCGTCACCTGTCAGGTGATAAGCGGAGCTATAAGCAGCAGGCAAAACATAATTTTCGGGCAATCCCATCAACCGCGCTGTCTCACGCGCGGAGAGCAATCGTGACCGGATCTTGTCACCCTCTACCAGCAAAATATACTGCCTACTCGATCCCCCCGATGGCGTGCGCAAACACCCTGCAACGCCATCAAATCGCACTTCCGCGCGTTGAACTTTAACGCCATTTTCAACACGTGTGCGGCGATAGAGCGCGCCAATCCATCTTTGGCCCGAACGTTGCGTCTGAAGAATCTTTTCTTGATGACGGGCATTCATTAAATTAATCAATGCCTGCGTTTGCGCAACGCTATGCCAGGCGACATCTTGCGGTTGTTCTTCAATCACCGCGAGCAATGAATGCACTTGCGTCTTTGGCGTCGGCAAGGCCCACCACAGCCAATGGGTGCGCAACTCCCCTGACAGTTGCGCATAACTCTTCTGCACCGCCTGAGTATGAAAGGGTTCTTGCGCATGAGGACTGATTAAGTCGGCGGGAAGCGGCGCATCTTGGGCGAGCGCAATAATAAAAAGTCTCGGACGCGATTGAGGCACAAATAACGCCGCATCAAGAACAAGCGCGCCAAAACGATAATTCTCTTGCGCCAACGCAACGCATAACTGAATGAAATCTTTCCCGCCCCGAGCGCTCAATGCGCCGCAGACATTTTCAAGAACAATTAATTTTGGCGCGCGTTGCGCGTGCTTTAATTCTTTTACTAATCGCCAAAACGGCCAGAAGCTCCCTGAACGCGCGCCACTCAATCCTGCGCCTGCGCCCGCCAATGACAGGTCCTGGCACGGAAACGATCCCCAAATAAGATCAGCGCTTTCTGGAAGCTGCGCCAGCGACACAGCGCTAACATCTCCCTCATGTAAGACGTCGCTTCCCCAATTAGCGCGATAGGCTTCTATTTTTTTATGATCGAAATCATTGGCGAATAAACATCGCCAGCCCTCGCCCAAACCAGCGCGGGCCATACCGCCGCCTGCAAAAAATTCATAAAAACTCGGCTTATGAATCATACCCGCCTCAGACGCGTAACCCAAAGACCCTCAAGAATCATCCGCGCCAATGGCTGCATCATTACGCAGTCAGGCTGAAATCACCATCACATGTACGGTTGGTTTTTTACCCCAAACCCCATTAACCGCCCCCCGAACGGAGCGCTCAATCGCTGTCGAGAGCGTATCCGCATCGCGCCTACGTTGTCGCGGCAGACCTTCAAAGGTCGCAAACAGCGCCTCGTCAATTATCGATCCCATTTCTTCGCCAAATTTTCCGCGCTTGGGCACGCCGGCAAAAACAACATCAGGATCGCCAACCATATCGCCGGTTTTATTCACTGCAATCGCGATTGAAATAACGCCTGAAAATGAAAGCTTACTCCGCTCGCGCACAACGCCATCGGTTTCATTTAACACAACGTCGCCATCTTTTAATAAGCGGCCGCTTGGCGTCTCTCCAATCACTCCGGGTTCGCCAGGCGCCAAACGCACCAGCGTTCCATTCCGCGCTGGCGCTACATGCTCAACGCCATGCGCTTTGGCGAAAATAGCGTGTTGCGTGAGATGATGCGCCTCTCCATGCACCGGAACAGAAATTTTAGGCCGCACCCAATCATACATTTGGGCAACATCGCCCCGACGTGGATGGCCTGAGCAATGCACGAGATGATCATGATCTGTAATGACTTCAACACCAAGATTACAAAGCTTATTGATCAATCGATGCACTTCACGCGTATTGCCAGGAATTGCCCGCGAAGAAAAAATAACGCGATCCCCGGTAACGAGCTTAATCGATGGGTGATCATTATTGGCTGCGCGAGCCATCGCTGCGCGAGGCTCGCCTTGGCTTCCCGTGACAATCACTAACGCCTTCTCACGCGGTAGGCTTGGCAATAATTCAGGCCCGTGAAAACCTGGCAATCCGTCAAGATAACCGCATTCACGCGCAACCTGTATGACGCGATCCATTGCGCGCCCAGCAACGACAACCGTGCGTCCACACGCCATCGCCGCTTCCGCAAGCGCCCGTAGTCTTGAAACATTGGAAGCAAACGTCGTCACCAATACTCGGCCGGGGGCTTCCAAGATCAAGGATTTTAAAGTGCGAGAGACGTCGCCTTCTGAAAAACTTGCTCCCTCTCGCAAAATATTCGTCGAGTCGCAGATCAGCGCCGTGACGCCCTCCTCGCCCAACTGACGAAATCGCGCCTCGTCAATCCGCGTGCTCACGCCCGGCTCAGGGTCTATCTTCCAATCACCTGTATGAATCACCAGACCAAGCGGCGTGCGAATAGCGAGCGAACAGGCCTCCGGAATCGAATGCGCTACGGAGACATATTCCACCTGGAAAGGATCAAGATCGATGATCGCGCCTGGCCGCGCGGGTAAGATTTTGATTTGCGGCGCGCCCGGTTCATTCAGTCGGCGCACTTCTAAAAGACCAGAAGCAAATCGGGTCGCATACACCTTACACTTAAGTTTTGGCCAGAGCGTTGCTAATGCGCCAATATGATCTTCATGCGCGTGGGTGATACAAATACCGACGAGATCTTTCTTGATTTTTTCAACGTAACCGATGTCAGGAAAAACGACATCAATGCCAGGCAGCTCTGGTCCTGGAAATCCCAGCCCACAATCCACCATCAACCATTTGCGCGCTCTCGGCGGGCCATAGCCGTATAACGCGAGGTTCATGCCAATCTCGCCAACGCCGCCCAAGGGCGTAAATACAAGATCTTGGTCAACAGCGCTCATCTCAGCGTCTCCGTCAGAACAGGACGCGGGCCCAGCAGAACGTCTCCCGCCTCAATTAGACGCTTCCCTTCAAGACACGATAACACTAGCCGGCCAGTTGAATCGATTTCTTCAAATCGGCCAATTAGCGTTTCATGCGCAAGCACAACGTGAATCTCATCACCCAGCCCTGCTGCGCAACTCAGCCACTCATTTCTAATTTGCGCAAAGCCAAGACCTCTGCGCCAAAGCGCGAGCGTTCCAACAAAAGCGTCTGTCAAGACGCCTATAAGCTCCAGCGCTGTGGGGGCGTTAGCGCCGATACTTCTTAAAGCGCGCGTTGGATAGGGCAGCCCCTCAGGCGCAGTTTCACAATTTACGCCAATGCCAATGATCGAAATGCTTGCTGTTGGTTGTCGCGCGTCGCCCGTTGGCGTGATTATATTTTCAAGCAAAATACCGCCAATTTTATCGCCGCTCAGCAAAAGGTCATTGGGCCATTTCAACGCAAATCTCTGTCCAGGACATAAATGCTGTAAGGCCTTTAGGGTCGCTACACCAGCAACAAAACCAAGCTGTGGCGCAAGATGCATCTCATCGCAAGCGCTCACGATCAAACTTGCGTGAAGATTGCCCTGAGGCGACAGCCATGTTCGCCCTAACCTCCCCTTGCCCTTTGTCTGCTGCGTGGCAATTACCCAAAGCGGCCCACGTTCGCCGGCCTCTATTAAACGCCGCGCTTCATCATTGGTTGAGTCAACCGTCTCTAAACTTAGCAGTCTAACGCCTTGTGCGCGCGCAATCTCACCTAACGCCACGCGCGTCATCTTTTAAAAAAGCGACTTTGCAGCAACACTGGCCGCATCCATTACAGGCGTCGGATAAATCCAAAAGACTAATAGACTAATCGTTGACAGCGCTAACACCGCGCGCACCGCCAAAGGCGATGGATCAAAATTTGGCGCGGGCTCATCAAAATACATAATCTTAACAACGCGCAGGTAGTAAAAAGCGGCAACCGCGCTCGCGAGCACGCCAACAACGGCAAGGGGATAAAGTCCCGCATCAACCGCCGCCAGCAAGACATAATATTTAGCAAAAAATCCTGCGAGTGGCGGAATGCCTGCAAGTGAAAACATCAGCATTGCGAGAAAAAAGGCCATTAACCCATTTGTGCGCGAGAGGCCGGCAAGATCAGAGATATTCTCGACCGATTTTCCATCAACACGCATCGCAAGGATTGCTGCAAATGCGCCCAAAGTCATGACAAGGTAAATCGCCAAATAAATCGCCACGCCCCGAATGCCGATTTCATTGCCTGCCGCGAGACCTATCAGGGCAAAGCCCATATGGCCAATCGACGAATAGGCCATCAGTCGCTTGATATTGGTTTGTCCAATCGCGGCAAAGGAGCCGAGTAATGTCGAAGCGATCGCGAGGAAAACAATGATCTGGCGCCATTGCTGATCAGCCCCGGGGAAAGCGGTGATGACAATGCGCACAGTCACAGCTACAGCCGCCGCCTTCGCCGCTGAGGCAAAAAAGGCTGTCACGGGCGTTGGCGCGCCTTCATAAACGTCGGGAGTCCACATATGAAATGGAGCCGCCGACATCTTGAACGCGAGCCCGGCCATCACAAAAACAAGCCCAAACACAACGCCAATTGGCGCTGAAGCTGATACGGCATTAGCGATTCCGGAAAAGGCGACAGTGCCTGCAAAACCATAAAGCAAGGACGCCCCATAAAGCATCATGCCTGACGAGAGGGCGCCTAAAACAAAATATTTTAAACCTGCTTCTGAAGACCGACCATCTTCACGCGCAAAGGCCGCCATGACGTAAAGCGCTAAAGACATCAGCTCAAGGCCAAGATAAAACGCAATGAGATTATCTGCGGAAATCAGCAGCATCATACCTAATGTCGAGAGGATGATCAGAATTGGATATTCAAATTTTTCTAACCCTGCCCGTCGTAAATAATCGACGGAGAGTAAAATCGACACCAACGCCGCGCCCAACGACAAGACCTTCATAAAACGCGCGAATGCGTCATCCATGAAAGCGCCGTCAAAGACGCTTCGATCCGGCTTTACAGATAAAACAATGGAAATAATCGCCAGGCCAAGCAAGGCTACGGCTAGCTCATCAACCAGCGCAAAGCCTTTATCGCCGCGCCATGCGCCAATAAGCAACAGCGCCATAACGCCTACAGCCAGGATCGTTTCTGGCAAAAAATGCTGAAAAATTTCTGAGAGAAAAGGCATCGTTTAGAGATCCGTCATTGGCCTGCAGCGGCAAGCTTTACAGCGTCAAGCAAGGCCGTATGAGATTGGATAAGATGATCAACGGAGGCGGCCGTCGTATTGAGAATTTGATCAGGCAGCACGCCATAATAAATCGTTAGCAGAACGAGCGGCGTAAAAATCGCAATCTCTCGCGGCGTCAAATCGGCAATCTCTTTTAGACTCGATTTTTCCAATGCGCCAAAGACAACCCGACGATAGAGATACAGCGCATAGGCCGCAGAGAAGATCACGCCGCTTGTGGCTATGAGCGCCACCCAACTATTAGCTTGGAATGCGCCAACAAGAGAGAGAAATTCCCCGACAAACCCCGCCGTACCAGGCAGGCCAACATTCGCCATGGTGAAAACCATAAACACAAAAGCGTACAGCGGCATGCGATTGACGAGACCGCCATAAGCGGCGATTTCGCGCGTATGCATGCGGTCGTAAATTACGCCAACGCATAGAAACAATGCGCCTGAAACAAAACCATGCGAAATCATTAGGAACATCGCCCCTTGCACGCCTTGAGGATTAAGCGTGAACAAGCCCATGGTGACAAAACCCATGTGCGCCACCGATGAATAGGCGATCAGTTTTTTGATATCTTCCTGAACTAACGCAACAAGCGACGTATAGACGATGGCAATGACCGACATTGCATAGACAAGCGGGGCAAAATATGTCGAGGCGTCGGGAAACATCGGTAAAGAGAAACGGATGAATCCGTAACCACCCATTTTCAGCAAGATCGCCGCCAAAATGACAGAGCCTGCTGTCGGCGCCTCGACGTGCGCATCAGGCAGCCATGTATGGACCGGCCACATCGGCATCTTCACCGCAAAAGAGGCAAAGAAAGCCAACCACAACCAAAACTGCATTTCTTTTGGGAAGTCAGTCTTTAAAAGCACGGCGATATCTGTTGTGCCGGCAACGCCATACATCGCCAAGATCGCAATCAGCATCAATAACGATCCGACTAATGTATAGAGAAAGAACTTAAAGCTCGCATAAACACGACGCTTGCCGCCCCATATGCCGATGATCAAGAACATCGGAATAAGGCCACCCTCAAAGAATAGATAAAAGAGCACAAGATCGAGCGCGCAGAAAACGCCAATCATCAGCGTCTCTAACACAAGGAATGCGATCATATATTCCTTGACGCGTTTCTCGACAGACTCCCATGAGGCCAAAATAGCAAAAGGCATCAGGAAGGTTGTTAGCAAAACGAAGGGCATTGAAAATCCATCAACGCCAAGCTTGTAAACTAGTCCTGATCCGAACCAGCTTCGTTCTTCTACAAGCTGAAAGGCTGCACTCGTTGGATCAAACCGCGTCCAAGCGACAAGAGACAGCGCGAAAGTCGCCAACGTCGTAAGTAACGTCGCCCAGCGAATATTTCTTAATGTTGCCGGATCTTCGCCTCGTTGCGTAAGCAAAAACGCAACGCCAACAAAAGGCAAAAAGGTCAGGCCGCTGAGTAATCCAAAGCCGAGCATTAGCGCATACCTCCGGCGATGAACCAGGTTACGACAGCCGCCACGCCAATCAACATGGCGAATGCGTAGTGATAAATGAAACCAGTCTGCAATCGAACAGCGATACGCGCCCCATCTACGACACGCGCAGCAACGCCGTCAGGGCCCAGCCCATCGATGACCGCGCCATCGCCGCCCTTCCAGAAGAAGCGGCCAATTGCAAAAGCCGGCCGCACGAAAAGCGCATCATAGAGTTCGTCAAAGTACCATTTATTGAGCAGAAATTTGTAGAGACCAGGAAATGTGTCTGCAAGTTTTTTCGCGCTTCCGGGCTTAAGGACATACATGTATAGCGACAATAAAAAGCCCAATATCATCGCTGCTGTCGGGGCAAACCCCACCCAGTGAGGAATTTCATGCATCATGTGCAGAACGTGATTGTGCTCGCTGGTGTAAATCGCGCCCTTCCAAAATTCATCATAGGCATGGCCAGCGAAATAAGGTTCAAAGACAATGCCCGCAGCAAGCGCGCCCAGGGACAGGACCGCTAAAGGAATAAGCATAACCAGCGGCGATTCATGCGGGGCGTGATGAGCCTCGTCATGTCCATGGCCATGACCCGAAGCTCCTCCATGCGCGTGATGATCATGAGCATCATGCGCTTTTGCGTCGTGAGCATGCGCTTCCGAGACGCCATGACCAGCGCGATGGCCAAAGAAGGTCATGAAGACTAGCCGCCAAGAATAAAAGGAGGTCAGTCCTGCTGCGACAACGGTTGAAACAAAGCCAATCATCGCTGGCGTTTGATGCGCGCCCACTGTGAATGCCGCTTCAATGATGCCGTCTTTTGAAAAATATCCAGCCGTGTAGGGAAAGCCCGTTAACGCCAGTGTGCCAATCGTCATCATGGCGAAAGTAAAAGGAATATCTTTGCGCAGACCGCCCATATGTCGCATGTCTTGCTCGTGATGCATTGCGTGAATGACCGAGCCGGCGCCTAAAAAGAGCAGCGCTTTAAAGAACGCATGGGTAAAGAGATGAAATACGCCAAGCGAATACGCCCCAACGCCTTCAGCAACAAACATGTATCCGAGCTGCGAACAAGTCGAATAGGCGATTACCCGTTTAATATCATTTTGCACAAGCCCTACCGTCGCTGCAAAGAAAGCAGTGATCGCGCCAATCAGGGTGACAAATTGCAGCGCGTTAGGCGCATATTCGAAAATCGGCGACAAACGCGCCACCATGAAAACGCCAGCCGTCACCATGGTCGCAGCATGAATGAGCGCAGAAACAGGCGTTGGTCCCTCCATCGCGTCAGGCAACCATGTATGCAGGAAAAACTGCGCAGATTTACCCATAGCGCCAATGAAGAGCAGAAAGGCCGCGAGTTCGAGCGCATCAACATCGAGCCCAAAAACATGGATAATTCTGCCCTCTAGTCCCGGGATCGCGGCGAATACTTCATTGAAGTTCAGCGACTGAGTAAGCTGGAAAACAAGAAAGATACCCAAAGCGAAGCCAAAATCGCCTACGCGATTAACAACGAAGGCCTTCATCGCTGCTGCGTTGGCTGAAGGCTTTTGATACCAAAAACCAATGAGTAGATAAGAGGCAAGGCCAACGCCTTCCCAACCAAAGAACATCTGAACAAGATTATCGGCCGTCACCAGCATCAACATGGCGAAGGTGAAAAGCGACAGATAGGCGAAAAATCTTTGCCGATGCGCATCCTCATGCATGTAACCAATCGAATAGAGATGCACGAGACTTGAGACCGTATTGACGACAACCAGCATGACTGCTGTGAGCGTATCTACTCTAAGCGCCCAATCAACATTCAGCTTACCCACTGTCATCCAGTTCGCCAGCACCGGCGCATATCCGTGATTATGGCCGACAGCTACATCAAGGAACACCATCCATGACATAACCGCCGCAGCGATCAAGAGAGCTGTCGTCACAAGCTCACTCGGACGCGGACCAATCAAGCGGCCAAAAATGCCCGCAATTAAAAAGCCGAGCAGCGGAAGAAAGACTATTGCCTGGATCATCGCGTAGATCAGCCTTTGAGAGAATTAATGTCTTCAACGGCGATGGTGCCGCGATTACGATAAAAAGCAACGAGGATAGCGAGACCTATCGCCGCCTCCGCCGCCGCCACTGTCAATACATACAGCGCAAAAACCTGGCCAGTTAGATCGCCAAGCTCATGCGAGAAGGCGACAAAGTTCAGATTAACCGAAAGAAGGATCAGCTCCACCGACATCAAAATAACAATGATATTCTTACGGTTGAGGATGATGCCTGCAACGCCCAGCGTAAACAAGATTGCGCCAACGACGAGGTAATGGGTCAAACCAATAATCATAGTCATTCCTCGCTAGACGCCTGTCCGGAAGGGCACTTTTTTGATTTCGATAACATTGTCGCGCGTGCGCGCATTTTGATCAGAAATCTTTTGTCGTTTTACGTTGGGGCGATGGTGCAGAGTTAACACGATCGCGCCGATCATCGCTGTCAACAAAACCATGGCGGAGGCCTCAAAGAACACCGCATATTTCGTATAAAGGATCTGACCAAGCGCAGCCGTATTCGAGACATTCGCAACCATTGGCGAGGCCGCAGCATAAGACGCGTTAGGCGCAGACTGCCATCCTATCGCGATGAGGCCTAATTCCACCATCACAACAACGCCAACGCCAAGACCCAAAGGCAAATGTTTAGCAAAACCTTGCTTGAGTTCGGCAAAATCCACGTCCAACATCATCACGACGAAGAGAAATAAAACCGCAACAGCGCCGACATAGACAACAATCAAGATCATCGCGAGAAATTCTGCGCCCGCCAACAGGAACAATCCTGCGCCGTTACAAAAAGCCAAGATTAAGAACAGCACAGAATGAACGGGATTGCGGGCGAAAATCACCACGCAAGCCGACCCGATCATGATCGTCGCGAAAATGTAGAATAATACAGCCGCCACAATACCGTCCTCTCATCATGAGCGCAGGGAGTCTTTGCTCCACGCGCCGCGCTTATCTGTAAGGCGAATCCATCGCGATGTTGCGAGCGATCTCACGCTCCCATCGCGCGCCATTCTCCAACAAGCGCTCCTTGGTGTAATAAAGCTCTTCACGCGTTTCTGTCGCAAATTCTGCGTTCGGCCCCTCAACAATAGCATCGACAGGGCAAGCCTCCTGGCAGAAGCCGCAATAGATGCACTTCACCATATCAATGTCATAGCGCGTAGTGCGCCGCGTACCGTCATTGCGGCGTGGTCCAGCTTCGATGGTGATGGCTTGCGCAGGACAAATTGCTTCACAAAGCTTACAAGCGATGCAGCGCTCTTCACCGTTTGGATAGCGACGCAACGCATGCTCGCCGCGATAACGCGGCGATTGCGGGTTCTTTTCATGCGGATAATTGATTGTCGCTTTGGGCTTGAAAAAATAGCGCATCGACAGAATGAAAGCGCCAATAAACTCAGAAAGGAACAGCGATTTAGCGGCTTGATCAAGTCTCATGTCAGCCTCACTTACCAAACGCTTCGCCGCCAAACTGCAAAACAGAGGCGACAACAACAACCATTGTAAGGGATATTGGCAAGAAGACCTTCCAACCCAACCGCATTAATTGATCATAGCGATACCGCGGCACGAAAGCCTTCACCATTGCGAAGAAGAAAAAGAAAAAGCTTGCTTTCAGCGTAAACCAGATAACGCCCGGCACCCAGGTGAAGGGCGCCATATTAACAGGCGGCAGCCACCCGCCAAAAAACAGAATTGTAAGCAATGCGCACATCGTGACGATCGCCACATATTCAGCAAGCATGAACAAAACGTATGGGGTCGCCGAATATTCAATCATGAAGCCTGCGACGAGCTCTGACTCAGCCTCAACAAGATCAAAGGGCGGCCGATTAGTTTCCGCCAGGGCTGAAACAAAGAAAATCACAAACATTGGCAGCAAGCGTAACCAATACCAGCCAAGCATGCCGTATTGCGTATCTTGCGCGCGCACAATGTCGGAAAGATTTAATGAACCCGCGCAAAGTAAAACGGTGATGATCACAAAACCAATGGAGACTTCATAAGAAACCATTTGCGCCGCCGACCGCAAGGCGGACAGGAAGGGATATTTTGAATTCGATGCCCATCCGCCCATGATAACGCCGTAAACGCCAAGCGAGGACAGGGCAAAAATATATAATATTCCGACATTGATATCGCCAACCGCCCAGCCGTCAGCAACAGGCACAACCGCCCAAGCCGCGATGGATAAGGTCGCCATTAAGAAAGGCGCAAAAAGGAAAATGCCTTTATTCGCCGTATCGGGAATAATCGGCTCTTTCAGGGCAAATTTAAAAAAGTCGGCGAAACTTTGTAAGAGGCCCCAAGGGCCGACGACATTAGGCCCGCGTCGCAATTGCACAGCCGCCCAAATCTTACGATCTGCAAGAATGATATAAGCGACATAAATCAACAAGACGACCGCAAGCAGGACGCTTTTCACGGTTGCGAGCAATAACGGATACTGCGTCAAAAGAGCAGAGATTTGAGATATCCAACTATCAATCACCTGACTGCTCCTATTCCGCCGCCTGCGTCAGTCGGCTCTGCGCTAGAGCCGAACATTCCGCCATGACCGCAGAGGCGCGCGCGATCGGATTTGTGAGATAGAAATCTGTTATCGTTGAGCGCAAAGACTCTCGAGAGACGTCTCCCGCAGCTGAGGCAAGCGTTGCGATTTGCGAGACGGACCCGGGCGCAATTTGATCAATACGTCCAAAATGCGGATAGGTTTCAATCAATTTTTTACGCAGGGTCGCGAGCGAGTCAAAGGGCAAGGGTGCGCCAAGCGCGCCCGATAAGGCGCGTAAAATCGCCCAATCTTCTCGCGCCTCTCCTGGCGGAAAGACAACGCGTGAAGCAAGCTGAACCCGACCTTCTGTATTCGCGTACAGACCAGATTTTTCCGTAAAAGAAGCGCCAGGTAAAATGACGTCGGCGCGATGAGCGCCGCGATCGCCATGCGTGCCGATGTAGACCACAAAGGCCCCTGGATGAATAGAAAGTTCGTCGGCTCCAAGATTAAAAATCAAATCCAGCGCGCCGGCCTGCGCCATTGATTGAGCGTCGAGGCCGCCAGGCGCTGGCGTAAAACCAAGATCTAGTGCGCCAACGCGAGCGGCAGCCGTATGCAAAACGCTAAAGCCGTTCCACTCTGCGCTTGCGCCACCCAATTTTTGCGCCGCCTGCGCCGCCAGCGACAAAAGTACGCCGCCATCTGGACGAGCTAGCGCGCCCTGTCCAATAAGCACCAGCAATTTACCAATCGGCTGCGCCGACTTTATAAATTGGCTCAAGGATTCTGGGCCCGCGCCGCAATAATGATAGTCGTAAGTTAGATCAACCGCTTCGCCTACGAGCGAAACCGTAAAATCTCCCGCAAGCCATCTTTTACGAATGCGCGCATTGAGCACAGGCGATTCTTTGCGCGGATTTGAACCGATGATCAAAAGCCCATCTGCTTCTTCGATGCCTGCGATAGTGGCGTTGAAGAGATAAGACGCCCGTCCAGCTTTTGCGTCTAGCTTGGCTCCGTCTTGCCGACAATCCAGATGCGGAGTTCCAAGCTGCTCAGCTAATAATTTAAGCGCAAAGATTTCCTCTGCAGCCGCAAGATCGCCAACTAAGGCGCCAATGCGCGCAGCCGGCGTTGCTTTTGTTTTAGCGGCGACAAGCGAGAGAGCCTCAGACCAATTCGCCGGACGCAACCGCCCATTCTCGCGAATATAAGGACGGTCAAGACGCTGGGTTTTTAAACCATCAACAATTTGCCGAGTCTTATCGGAAATCCATTCTTCATTCACCAAATCATTAACGCGCGGCAAGATGCGAATGACTTCCCGGCCGCGAGAGTCGACGCGAATATTGGAGCCTAGCGCGTCCATCACGTCGATTGTTTCAGTTTTTTGATATTCCCAAGGTCGCGCGCGAAAATTCTGCGGCTTTGGCAGCAGCGCGCCGACCGGGCAAAGGTCTGCAACATTGCCTTGCAACTCAGAAGTCATCGCGCCTTCAAGATAGGTCGTGATTTCCATGTCTTCGCCACGGCCGATTGCGCCCATATCGCTAGTGCCAGCGACTTCCGCCGTAAAGCGAACGCAGCGCGTGCAATGAATGCAACGCGTCATCTCAGTCTTAACAAGCGGTCCGATAAACTTATCTTCTACAGCGCGTTTATTCTCGTGATAACGTGAGGAGTCCCCACCAAAGACCAACGCTTGATCTTGCAAGTCGCATTCACCGCCCTGATCGCAGATAGGGCAATCCAGCGGATGATTGAGCAATAAAAACTCCATCACCCCTTCACGAGCTTTTTTCACCATAGGCGACTTGGTAAAGACCTCTGGCGGAGCGCCATTAGGGCCGGGACGCAGATCTTTTACCGACATGGCGCAAGACGCCTGCGGCTTTGGCGGTCCGCCCTTCACCTCAACAAGACACATGCGGCAGTTGCCAGCGATTGATAAGCGTTCATGGTAGCAGAAGCGCGGCACTTCTGCGCCCGCTTCTTCACAAGCCTGAAGAAGGGTGAACTCCCCAGGCACATCCACTTCCACGCCATCGACGAGGATTTTAGTCACTTTTGTGTCTCCGCAGTGTCGCCGCTACGTTGCATCATTTTATTTATCATTCCGCCGCCACACGCACGGGATCTGAATGCGGATTGGCGGTGTATTGATCGATCCGTTGTTCAATCACATCTCGAAAATGCGTAATTAGACCTTGTACGGGCCATGCAGCCGCATCGCCGAGAGCGCAAATCGTGTGGCCTTCAATTTGTTTTGACACGTCAAACAACATATCAATTTCTTTTTTCTGCGCGCGGCCTTCGACCATCCGCTGCATGACGCGCCACATCCACCCCGTGCCTTCCCGGCAAGGCGTGCATTGGCCACAGCTTTCGTGCTTGTAGAAATAAGATAGTCGCGCAATCGCGCGTATGATGTCCGTGGATTTATCCATGACAATGACAGCGGCCGTTCCCAGGCCTGAACCCAATTTCGACAGGCTGTCAAAATCCATTGGACAATCAATAATCTCATGCGCTGGCAAACATCTTACAGATGATCCGCCCGGAATAACCGCAAGCAAATTATCCCAACCGCCACGCACGCCGCCGCAATGCGCATCGATCAGCTCACGAAATGAAATCGACATCGCTTCTTCGATATTGCACGGGGTGTTTACATGGCCAGAAATGCAAAACAATTTCGTCCCAGCGTTGTTGGGACGTCCAATGCCAGCAAACCAAGCTGCGCCACGACGCAATATTGTCGGCACAACCGCGATTGACTCAACATTATTCACTGTCGTTGGGCAGCCATAAAGTCCGACATTCGCAGGGAATGGCGGCTTAAGGCGCGGCATGCCTTTCTTGCCCTCGAGGCTCTCAATCAGCGCAGTCTCTTCGCCACAAATATAAGCCCCGGCCCCATGATGAACGTATAGGTCGAAAGGATAGCCATGCGTATTATTTTTGCCGATGAGATTTGCTGCGTAAGCTTCATCAACCGCGGCTTGCAATGCTTCTCGCTCGGCAATGAATTCCCCCCGCACATAAATATAGCACGCATGCGCGCCCATGGCGTAGCTGGCAATCATCGCGCCTTCAACCAGCGTATGCGGATCATTGCGCATGATCTCGCGATCTTTGCAGGTTCCCGGCTCAGACTCATCCGCGTTGATCACAAGATAATGCGGGCGCTGCGGATCAATTTCTTTTGGCATGAAGGACCATTTCATGCCCGTCGAAAAGCCGGCGCCGCCGCGTCCACGAAGGCCGGAAGCCTTGACCTCTTCAATGATCTTATCACGGCCAAGGGCTAATAGAGCTTTTGTGTTGTCCCATTGCCCGCGTTTTTTTGCGCCGCTCAGAGAGCGATCGCCAAGGCCGTAAAGATTTGTAAAAATACGATCTGAATCGGAGAGCATGGTTCTTTCTTTCCCTCCGCTTACTTCGCGCCGTAGAGCGACGTGAGACTTGTTAATTTACCTGCAGGCTCTGAGGATACACGTCCTGTTTGAGATCCTATTTTGACTGTGCGACCTGCAGCCAGATCGTCAAGCAGTTTTTCAAAATTCTGCGGCGTAAGATCTTCGAAGAAATCATCATTGATCTGCACCATCGGCGCATTGCAGCAAGCGCCAAGACACTCAACTTCAAGCCAGGAAAATAAGCCGTCTGCAGTTACTTTGCGTTGTGGACCAACGCGACGCTCAAGGACTTTGATTAAATCATCAGAGCCGCACAACATACACGGCGTCGTTCCGCAAAGTTGGATATAATATTTTCCAACCGGCTCTAGATTAAACATCGTGTAGAATGTCGCCACTTCCAGCACGCGTATTTTTGGCATGCCGAGAATTTCTGCAACCTTCTCAATCGCCTTTTGCGGTAACCAATAATTATTCTGTTTTTGCGCTTGCCATAAGGCGGGCACAACAGCAGACGCCTGGCGTCCGTCAGGATATTTGGCGATTTGCTTATCAAGCCAGGCTTTATTCTCAGGCGTGAAATCGAAACTATCGGGCTGGTTTTCAGCTAAACGGCGCACTGACATCAGCGATCAACCTCCCCAAAGACGATATCCAGCGACCCTAGGATGGCCGACACGTCGGCAAGCATGTGATCCTTACAGAGAAAATCCATCGCTGAGAGATGCGCAAAACCTGGCGCGCGAATTTTACACCGATAGGGCTTGTCGCCGCCATCAGACACGAGATAGACGCCAAATTCGCCCTTTGGCGCTTCGACGGCCGCATAGACTTCGCCTGCTGGCACGTGAAAGCCTTCCGTGAAGAGTTTAAAGTGGTGAATGAGCGCCTCCATCGACCGCTTCATTTCTGGTCGCGTCGGCTGCGTAATTTTGTGATTTTGCGTCAAAACAGGTCCACGACCATCCGCGCGCAAGAGTTTCTCGACACATTGACGCATGATGGATGTAGATTGACGCATTTCCTCCATTCTGATGACAGCGCGATCATAACAATCACCATGCTTGCCTATCGGAATATCGAAATCCATCTCTTCATAACATTCGTAGGGTTGCGATTTACGCAAATCCCATGCGGCGCCCGACCCTCGCACCATGACGCCTGAAAATCCCCATTTCCATGCGTCCTCTAACGAAATCACGCCAATATCGACATTGCGTTGTTTAAAAATTCTATTGCCGATGAAGAGCTCTTCTAAGTCGTCACAGACTTTCAAGAATGGATCGCAAAAGGCGCCAATATCTTCAACCAATTGATCTGGAAGATCGCGTCCAACGCCGCCAGGGCGAAAATAATTGGCGTGCATGCGCGCGCCGCAAGCGCGCTCATAAAACACCATTAGCTTCTCGCGCTCCTCATATCCCCATAGAGGCGGCGTCAAAGCGCCAACGTCCATGGCTTGTGACGTCACATTGAGAAGGTGTGAAAGCAAGCGGCCAATTTCGGCGTAAAGCACACGAATAAGTTGGGCGCGACGTGGAACTTGGACGCCTAGCAAGCGCTCTATCGCGATGCAAAAGGCATGTTCCTGATTCATCGGCGCGCAATAATCCAGCCGATCAAAATAAGGAACATTTTGTAAATAAGTCCGCGACTCCATGAGCTTCTCGGTGCCGCGATGAAGGAAACCAATATGCGGATCGACCCGTTCGACTACTTCGCCGTCGAGCTCGAGAATTAGTCGCAACACGCCATGAGCCGCGGGATGCTGCGGACCAAAGTTAATATTGAAATTACGCTGGCCCTGCGGGGCTGCCGGAAGTTCGTTCATTGGTGACGCGCTCACTTGCTCGCCTTCTCATCGCCAGGAAGATCGTAGGAAACCGCTTCCCAGGGCGACAAGAAATCGAAATTTCGATATTCTTGCGTTAGCTTTACAGGTTCATAAACCACACGTTTTTGTTCGTCGTCATAGCGCACTTCGACAAAACCACTCATTGGGAAGTCTTTGCGCAGCGGATGACCGTCAAAACCATAATCCGTCATAATGCGACGAAGGTCTGGATGGTGAGAAAAAATAACGCCAAAGAGATCGTATGTTTCACGTTCATACCAATCTGCGCCCGGGAATAGCTCAACAAGTGAAGCAACTGGCGTTTCTTCAGAAGCGCTCGTCTTGATGCGAATGCGGCGATTATGCTTTGGCGATTGCAAATGGGCGACGACGTCAAAACGTTCTGCGCGTTCTGGATAATCCGCAGCGGTCACATCAATAAAATTAATGAAGTTACAGTCTACATCCGTTTGCAGATATGCCGCAGTATCACGCCAACGCTCGCGCGCAATTGTCAGCGTCAACTCGCCAAAGGCGACTTTCACATCTGTGACTGCGCCTGGGAGCGCGTCGCTGATCCGAGCGCCGAGCGCTTCGAGTTCCCCACTCATTCACTATCCCTTTGCAAAGCTACTTTGCAGCAAGCGTTTTATTGACTTAACGCTCGATGGTGCCGGTTCGCCGGATTTTCTTTTGCAACATCAACATTCCATAGACCAGCGCTTCTGCGGAAGGCGGGCAGCCTGGAACATAAATATCGACTGGAATGACGCGATCGCAACCACGCACGACTGAATATGAATAGTGGTAGTAGCCACCGCCATTCGCGCAAGAGCCCATCGAGATGACGTAACGCGGCTCCGGCATTTGGTCATAGACTTTGCGTAAGGCGGGCGCCATTTTATTAGTCAATGTACCAGCGATTATGATGCAATCGGATTGGCGCGGTGAAGCGCGCGGCGCAAAACCAAAACGCTCAAGATCATAGCGCGGCATTGCAGCTTGAATCATTTCAACAGCGCAGCATGCAAGACCAAAAGTCATCCACATTAGCGAGCCTGTTCGCGCCCAATTGATGACGTCGTCCGTGGCCGTGACAAAGAACCCCTTGTCCGCAAGCTCATTATTTATTTCAAGGAAAAACGGATCATCCGACCCCACCGGCTTACCGGTGCGTGGATCAATCAGCCCCGTTGCCTGCGGTGCAACTAGCGCGCCGCCTTGATTGGCGATCAATCCCATTCTAGCGCTCCCTTACGCCATAAATAGACAAAGCCTATCGCAAGCTCGCCTAGAAAAATCATCATGCCCCAAAAACCAAACAAACCGACTTCTTTGAATGCGACCGCCCATGGAAACAGAAAGGCGACTTCTAAATCGAAAATGATGAACAGCAACGACACAAGATAAAAGCGCACGTCGAACTTCATGCGCGAGTCATTGAAGGGATTAAAGCCGCACTCATAGGCTGAGAGCTTTTCTGGATCTGGCGCTTTAAAAGCAAGAAGAAATGGCGCAACAAGCAAAGCGCCAGAAATAATCGCGGATAAAGCGATGAAAATAATAATTGGCAGATAGTGTTCAAGCAGCATCGGCATGGGTCGTCTCCGGTCACTCCGACGATTTACGCGGCGGGGGCCGCGGTCGTATAACCGCATTATTGGAATGGCTCCAAGCCGCGCGTTCCGTAACAAAGGCGCCTTGCCAAAGCAAGAGACAAGCCGGTTATTCGATGGTCTTTGGCTAATTTATAACCAGAGATCGCTATTCAGGCGCAGTTGGCGCACATTAAGCGATACAGTCGAGCAAAAGCGCCGCCGCGCGGAAGTCGCTATACCGCTTTTCCCGCCGCGCCAAGGCCTCTTGATCCTCGCCCCAAACGCTCATTTGAAAATCCTCGTCGAGATTGGCGGCGGTCCAAGCAGCTTCAACCGACAGGAACTTATGCGCCAAGGCCAAGGCCAAGGCTAAGGAACCGCTCAATGCAGTCAACTCATACATCGCTGTGAGCCGAAAGGGTGCGCCTGCGCCAGACTTGACCGTCGCCCGCACCGCCGAGTTCAGGGCTGCAAGCGCCTCAGAGCTTTGATTGACAAAGGTTACCCCCGCGCCCAGGCTCAGCTTCGCCCCCAGTCGATCTTTGAGAAAAGCCAGGACCGGGTCCCAGCAAGCCGCTTGGCGGCTGGCTAGGGTTTCCGGCTCCTCAACGCGATAACAAATGAGGTCTGAGGCGGCAAAACGCATCAATTCCGCCTCAACCGCCGCCTGTTGCAACGCTACGCCATCAAGGGCCGTGTTGGTCAAACGGGTTAATGGCATGGCGGCGGGATTGATCGTGGATGTCTGCGCCGCCCATTCAAGCGCCAAATACTCAGCCAATAATCGACTAGGCGCGATCACGCGTTGCTTTTGCGGGGTATAGACAGGACGCGCATCGAGCAAAATCCCGAAGCCTTGAGTTGTTTCGTCAACGCTCACTTGGGCGTAAAAACGATTAGGCAAAGGCCGAGCGGGCCCACGCGCCGAGATCTGCGGATCGCGTTCTCCTCCCTGCGCAAATAAATCAGCCTCAAGGCCAGACGGCGGATTAGCCACAGCTCCCCCTCTGCACACTCAACTCAAGCGTCTGGCGCGCTGTCAATCGGATCATCTTGATCAATGTTAAACCCAAAAAGATCCCATGTTTTTTTCATATGCTCTGGCAGCGGCGCGGTCACGTCTAACACACCGCCTTTGGGATGGGGCAGAACTAAACGGCGCGCTAAGAGATGGAGTTTGCGATCCAATTGTTCTGGCAAAGCGCGGAGCGGATCGCGACGGCGTACATCATCTTGCGGTCGATGCCCATATTTTGGATCGCCAAAAATTGGATGGCCGATTGCTTCTGCATGCGCGCGTAATTGATGCGTGCGCCCCGTCAGAGGCCTCATCGACAACCAAGCGCATCGCGGCGCGCTCTTATCGACTGTTGCATAATAGGTTAATGAGTGTTGCGCGTCCGCCTCGCCATGTTTGGCTACCCGCATCCGTTCCAGATCACGGCCGCCGCCGCGGCTCTGTTCCATGCCAAGGCCCTTTGACAAATACAAGGATACCCGGCCTTGCGTTGGCTTGGGCGCGCCTTCTACCAGAGCCCAATAGGTTTTTTTCGCCTGTCTTGAGCGAAAAATTTCGCCTAGATCGGCCGCCATGCGACGGCTCTTCGCAATCAACAAAACTCCAGAGGTGTCTCGATCAAGCCGATGCACCAGCACAGGCCGGTTGAAGCTTGAGCCCATGGCTTCAAGCATTCCATCTATATGATGTTTTGTCCCAGAGCCCCCCTGCACCGCCAGTCCAAACGGTTTATTGAGCACAAGCACATCCTTATCCTCGAATAAGGTCATTTCTCTGAGCGCGCGCGCTTCTTCTGGCGTTTGCCGCCTGACCGACGGCGCCGCAGGCGCCTCGATCTTGAGCGGCGGCACGCGAATTTTTTGCCCCGCTTCTAAACGCGTCGAGGTTTCGACGCGTTTGCCATCGACCCGCACTTCGCCTTTTCGGCAGATTTTTGCCAAATGGGAAAGAGCAAGCGAAGGATAATGTCGCTTAAACCAGCGATCGACGCGAATGCCCGCCTCATCTTCGCTGACAACCCCGCTTGTCACGCCTTTGGCGCTTGCGGCCGATTGATTTGAGTCCGCGGCAGTTTGAGGAGTGACCGTCATTTAGATGCCAATCCTTGAGGGCGGCGCATTGGATGATAAAAAACCACGAGCCCTTATCAACTATCCCTCAGATCCTGTCGATGGCTTTAGCTTTGCTTCATCAATAGAAGACATTAAAAAAAACGACGCAGCTAAGATCTGCGATCTGCGAGAAAGACGACTTGGAACCCAAAGCCGGCTCGGTTAATAGTCAGGGACAACGTCCAAGGATACATAATGTCTCAGCGCCCCAATGAAGCTGCGTTATTTGATCGCGCTACGCTCGACGCGCGGATTGTTTTCGTTTCAGCAGTCTTCCTTTTGGCTTTTGCTTTTATGGCGCTTTTAGATCGCGTCGGCGCGCCGATCAGATTTGTTGGCGCAGCCACGCCATGGTTCACGGTCGCAGCGCTGGCGACACTGGGTTTTCTCCTCCACTCAACCCGCGTCTCGGCCTATTACACTGCCGACCGCTGCGTGCCTGGAGCCTATGCGGGCTTTGCCGGCGCATCGCTCATGATTGCGCTGTCATTACCCTTTTCCGCTCGCATTGCTGGACATTCTTGGATGATTGGCGTGATTGCTGGCGTCGTAATTGGGTTGGCGGCGGCGACGCTTTATTTAGGTCCCATTTTGAGAAAGACTGGCGCCTATTCAATTTCTGGGTTGTTTGTCGCCCGTTTTAAAAATCAAAAAATCCGACAAGCCCTCATCGCCGCCGTTGCGATCCCCTCAGCGCTCTTAGCGATGGCGGGAAATCTCATCGCTGTTGAGGCGCTGGCCGATCTCACGGGCGCGTCGCGACCTTTTTCTGCGTTCGCTATTGGAGCCGCCAGCTTGTTTATTGCTGGGCCTGGGGGATTATCCGGAGTTATTTGGGCCAGCGCAGCGGCTGGAGGCGTCGCACTTTTAGGCTTTGGCTGGCCAATCGCCGCTTTGGAGTTTCAAGGTAACCTCCCTGTTGGCCTTTTGGGCGGCGGCTCAGGCTGGAGTGAAGCCGGTCAATTGCTAACAAACTGGCAAATCATGCCGCCTAATCTGCTTTTTGGCGTAGAATTCAGCGTAACTGTCGCTATGGCTCTTGGCGTTGCGGCTTTAGCCCCGCTGCTCGCCCCCGCTGTTACCACCGCCAATGTCGCCACCGCCCGTCGTAGTGGCATCGCCGCCATGCTTTGGTCTGGCGTTTTTATCCTTCTCATTTCTTCCGTTATGGCCTCAGCTGCGATCACTTTCGCCAATAGCGTAAAGGATCGCCCCTCTGAACAGCTCCCTGCAGCGGTGTATGCCGCAAGCGGCAAAGGCTTAATCACAATTTGCAATGACTATGTGGATGGACCGCTGCAAGCGCAAAAAGCCTGTCTAGATCAGGAGATTAAGCCTGGAACGCCGCTTAAGCCGCAAAATGTGCGGCCTGTAGACAGCAGTTTCCTCATTGGCGTCCTGCCAGAATTAACAGGCCTGGGCGCAGCAGCCTCCGGATTGCTTGCCGCCGCCGTGGTTGGCCTGGGCTTGTCATTAGCGGCAATGGGTCTCCAAGCCTGCGGCGCCGCTTTAGGACATGACGCGCTTTATCATCTTCGCGGCGATGTCGATTTGAGTAGTCGACGCCTTGCCATCACCCGCCTTGTGCTGATCGTAGTTTCTGCACTGGCATATGTAATCAGCGTCTTAAACATCTTTGCCGCTGGGGAATTAGTCGCTATGGCGCTAGCGATTTCCGCAGCCTGCGTCGCTCCTTCACTCATCCTCATCTTCTGGTCTCGCGCCGGCAGTCAGGAAGCGCTAATTGCGCTCATTGGCGGCCTCATTGGATTACTGACGACACTTTTCCTAGCTGAGGCCCGCCGCCGAGTTGATATTTATGCGCTTACTGGCCTTGCTGGCGCTACGCTTGGACTGGCCGCCGCCCTTGTCTCTGGTCTCAACTCATCCAAGCGCGATCCAGACGCAGAGGCCTTCGTTAAAAACATCCACGAGGATGAAGACCACGTCGTCGCCTTTGAATGAGGCCGAGAGCCGCACTCAGCCCCTCTATCGTTCCGTGTGAATTCTGGTATAAGCCCGCCTGCACGGCCCAGTCTCTGGGCCGGCTTTGCTTTTGAGCGACCTCGCTGGACGACATCCCGGCTCCGGCCCTCGAAAGCGGACGACCTCTAGAAATAAGGATCATCGATGTCGATTACTCCTGAGCGCAAACAAGCGCTAATCAAAGATTATTCAACCAAAGCCAACGATACGGGTTCGCCCGAGGTGCAAGTCGCCATTCTTACAGAACGCATCTCCAATCTTACAGAGCATTTCAAGGCGCATGTGAAGGATAATCACTCACGCCGCGGTTTGCTCAAACTCGTCTCACAACGCCGCCAATTGCTTGATTATGTGAAATCGCGCGATGAAGCGCGATACAAAACGCTGATCGAGCGTCTCGGCATCCGTCGTTAATCAAAGTTTTTGAGAGCGGCGCGTCGAAAAACGCCGCTCTCATTTTTAAAATGCGTTGCTATCTGGCGCGCATCACAAAAGACCAGCGCTCAAGTCATGGCAGGATCGCCAGACGCTGCGTGGACGTTTCAGTGCGGCCCTCAACGCGCAGCTTCTCGCTATCTTGCTCATGATGCGCCGCTGGCGATTATCAGAGAAAGATCACGAATGTTTCAAATTCATCGCGAAGAAATCGATTGGGCCGGTCGTAAGCTTGTGCTCGAAACTGGCAAGGTTGCACGACAAGCCGATGGCGCCGTTATGGCCAGCTGGGGCGAAACGACAGTGCTTGCGACTGTCGTTTCAGCTAAAGCGGCGAAGCCTGGTCAGGACTTTTTTCCCCTAACCGTCAATTATCAAGAAAAGGCCTTCGCTGCAGGCCGCATCCCAGGCGGCTATTTTAAAAGAGAAGGAAGGCCCTCAGAACGCGAAACGCTTGTCTCGCGCTTGATTGATCGTCCCATTCGTCCGCTTTTTCCAGACGGTTACCGTAACGACACACAAGTCATCGTTACTGTTTTATCGCATGATCTTGAAAACGATCCTGATATCCTGGCAATGGTCGCCGCCTCAACAGCCCTTACGCTCTCTGGCGTGCCATTCATGGGACCCGTTGGCGGCGCGCGCGTTGGCCTGATCAATGGGACTTTAAAACTCAACCCAACAATAGAAGAGATGAAGCTCTCTGAGCTCGATCTTGTCGTCGCAGGCACGCAAGACGCCGTGCTGATGGTCGAGTCTGAAGCAAAAGAGCTTTCAGAACAAATGATGCTTGAAGCCGTGATGACGGGCCATCGCGGATTCCAACCTGTAATTGACGCCATCATTCGGCTTGCAGAACGCGCTGCGAAAGATCCACGCGATCTCGTCCTCCCGGACTTAACGGAAGTCTCCGCAGCTGTTGCGAAAATTGCTGAAGCTGAATTACGCGAAGCATATAAAATCACTGTTAAGCAAGATCGCTATGCCGCTGTTGACGCTGTAAAGTCCAAAGTGACTGCTGCACTCTTTCCTGAAGGAGCAGAACCAAAATTCAGTAAGGAAAGCGTCGGCGAAGTTTTCAAAGAACTCCAAGCTAAAGTCGTACGTTGGAATGTTCTTGACACTGGCGTGCGGATAGATGGCCGCGACGTCAAAACTGTGCGCCCAATCGTCGCTGATGTTGGCGTCTTACCGCGCACCCATGGCTCGGCTCTATTCACTCGCGGCGAAACGCAAGCGCTTGTTGTAGCGACACTTGGTACAGGCGAGGATGAACAATTCGTCGACTCGCTCGAGGGCACGTATAAAGAACGTTTCTTACTGCATTATAATTTTCCACCCTTCTCGGTTGGTGAAACTGGTCGTATGGGATCTCCCGGCCGTCGTGAAATTGGCCATGGTAAACTTGCCTGGCGCGCGATTAGACCTATGCTGCCTGCAGCTGGTGAATTTCCATACACGCTGCGCGTCGTATCTGAAATTACAGAGTCCAACGGCTCCTCATCAATGGCGACTGTGTGCGGCACCTCTCTTGCGCTGATGGACGCCGGCGTGCCGATTAAAGCGCCAACCGCCGGCATCGCTATGGGGCTAATTCTTGAGGGCGAGCGTTTTGCTGTCCTTTCAGACATTCTCGGCGACGAGGATCATCTGGGCGACATGGACTTCAAAGTTGCGGGTACGGCCAATGGCGTGACCTCGCTTCAAA